>JBHHTR010000047.1:0-13349 GCA_046753505.1 Thermodesulfobacteriota bacterium | reverse complement strand
TCGTGAAGGCGGCAGAACCGTTGGCGCAGGGGTCGTGACTAAGATAGTTGAGTAACGTGGACTGTATCTAATTAACTCTCTGTTGTGTTTGGCTGCTCGGAGAGGGAGGAAGTATAAGAGGCAATGGAGAATCAGAAGATAAGGATAAGGCTTAAGGCCTACGATCACCGTTTGTTGGACAAGTCGGTGAAGGAGATTGTTGAAACTGCGAAGAGGACTGGCGCGGATATCAAAGGGCCCATTCCCCTTCCAACTACGATCAATAAGCACTGTGTCCTCCGTTCGCCCCATGTGGACAAGAAGAGCAGGGAGCAGTTTGAGATGAGGACCCACAAGCGGCTCATGGATATTGTGGATCCCAGTCAGAATACAGTAGATGCTCTGATGGGACTCGATCTGCCTGCTGGCGTTGATGTGGAGATAAAACTAGGTTAAATATGACGACTTACTGGGTATCAAGATGATTAAAGGACTCTTAGGAAAAAAAATCGGCATGACGCAGCTCTTCTCCGATGGTGAGAGCGTTCCGGTAACTGTTGTGATGGCGGGGCCGTGCTTCGTTGTCCAGAAGAAGACGAAGAGTGGAGATGGGTACGAAGCGCTCCAGCTTGGTTTCCTCGAAAAGAGCAAGAAAAGGACGAATAAGCCTCAGACAGGCCACTTCAAAAAAGTGGGAGTTTTGCCTCAGTACCATCTCCTGGAGTTTGATGGAGAGGGTCTTGATGAATATAAACAGGGGCAGAAGATTACAGGCTCCGATATATTTAAAGAGGGTGACTTTATTGATGTGACCGGCACGAGTAAGGGTAAGGGTTTTGCCGGTGTTATGAAGCGGTGGAACTTTGCCGGAGGACCCGCAAGTCACGGCTCAATGCACGGCAGAGGCCCCGGGTCGATAGGACAGTGTTCATCGCCATCGAAGGTCTTTAAAGGGGTTAAAATGGCCGGTCATATGGGTGATCGCCGGATTACAACGCAGAACCTCCGTGTTGTCGGGATTGTGGCCGATGAAAACCTTCTCCTTATCAAGGGCGCTGTGCCTGGTCCTGTGAATGGGGTTGTCGAAATTAGAAGAAGCAAGAAAAAGGGGTAGGAACGCAACCGGGGCGCCTCTGAATAAATCAGTCATTCCCTAATTATGCCGTTTGGAGCAGTAGTATGCAGATAGATATAGTAAATACAATTGGAGTGAAGGTTTCTAAGGTAGATCTGAAAGACGAAGTCTTTGATGCGCCTCAGAAGGATCATCTCTTTTACGAGGTGACCAAGATGCAGCTTGCCAATAGAAGAGCCGGAACCGCTTCGACTAAAAATAGAAGTGATGTCCGCGGTGGTGGCGCGAAGCCGTTCAAGCAGAAGGGGACGGGACGGGCTCGACAGGGTACGTCAAGGTCTCCCATAAACCGTGGAGGTGGCGTCGTCTTCGGGCCAAAACCGAGAGACTACTCCTATAAGGTGCCGAAGAAGGTTGTAAAGGCGGCCCTTTCCTCTGCGCTGAGCCTGAAGGCAAGGGAGGGGAAACTCAAGGTTGTTGAGAATCTTGACCTGTCCGAGCCAAAGACGAAGGTGGCGGTAGAATTTCTGAGCAAGATAGGGGCAACGAATGTCCTCCTTGTCACAGCAGAGGCGAACCGTAACGTAGAGCTTGCTACCAGGAATATCAAAGGGTGTAAGGCTTTGAGGGCCAGCGGTTTGAATGTCTATGACATTTTGAAGTATGACCATATAGTGATTTCCAGTGAAGCTCTTGCGGGGATAGAGGAGAGGCTGACGAAATGACAGACCTGTATAAGATAGTCAAGAAGCCATTAGTAACGGAAAAGAGCACTATTCTCAGGAGCGAGTCCAATCAGGTTGCTCTGTGGGTAGATATAGACGCGAATAAGAGTGAGGTGAAGAAGGCTGTTGAGCAGGCCTTTGATGTCAAGGTTGAGAAGGTGAACTCTCTGCGGATCCCCGGCAAGAAGAGGAGGATGGGGAGAAGCTCAGGGAAGACGCCTACGCGAAAAAAGGTTTATGTAACCCTCAAAGAGGGTGAGACCATAGAGATGTTTGAAGGGGTTTAAGTAGAGATGGCAATAAAAAAATATAATCCAACCTCTCCTGGCCGCAGGGAGATGACTGCCGTAACTTTTGAGGAGATTACAAAGTCAACGCCGGAGAAGGCGCTTACAGCACCCCTTAAAAGATCTGGCGGCAGAAATGTCAATGGTCGCATCACGAGCAGGTGGCGTGGTCAGGGACATAAAAAGCGATACAGGATCATAGATTTCAAGAGGGACAAGAGGGACGTACTGGCAAAGGTCGCAGCAGTTGAGTACGATCCTAACCGGTCATGTCGAATTGCTCTCCTCCATTATGCAGACGGGGAGAAGCGGTACATACTTGCGCCTCAGCTTGTCAATGTTGGTGATTCGGTAGTAGCCGGAATTGATGCAGATATAAAGCCGGGCAATGCCCTTCCTATCAAGGCTATTCCGCTTGGCACCTTTATCCATAATATTGAGATGAAGGAGGGGAAGGGCGGTCAGCTTGTTAGGAGCGCCGGCGGTTACGCCCAGCTTCTGGCTAAGGATGGCAGGTACGCTCATATCAAGCTGCCATCCAGCGAAGTTCGCCTTGTCTTGCAGGAGTGTTACGCTACGATCGGCCAACTAGGAAATACGGACCAGGCAAATGTGGTTGTTGGAAAGGCCGGCAGGAACCGTTGGAAAGGTATCAGGCCCCGCGTTAGAGGTGTTGTGATGAACCCGGTTGACCATCCTCATGGCGGTGGTGAGGGTAAGAGCAAGGGTGGTAATCATCCAGTAAGTCCCTGGGGGCAGCCTGCGAAGGGGTACAAGACGAGACGTAAGTCAAAATCAGACAAGTATATTGTCACCAGGAGGAAGTAGTGCCACGTTCAATCAAAAAAGGCCCATTCATAGACGACCACCTTCTGAAAAAGGTGGAACATGCAAATGAGACCCAGTCTAAGAGGATCATTAAAACATGGTCTCGTAGATCGACTATCTTTCCGGAAATGATTGGACTCACCTTCTCCGTACATAATGGCCGGAAATTCATCCCCGTTTATGTGACAGAGGATATGGTTGGCCACAAGCTGGGTGAATTCTCTCCCACAAGAACCTACCACGGACATATCTCCAGCGGCAGGAAGTCAAGGGTGTAATGATATGGAAGTAAGAGCCGTAGCAAAATATATACGAATGAGCCCGCAGAAGACGAGGTTGGTAGTTGACCTTGTGAGAGGGGCAAAGGTTGAGGATGCAATCTCAATACTGAAGCTTACAGATAAAGCAGCAGCACGGGCCGTTTCAAAGGTGCTCCACAGCGCTGTGGCAAATGCGGAGAATGGTACGAACATAGATGTGGACAGCCTCTACGTGAAGAAGGCTTTTGTCGATCAGGGGCCGACCATGAAGCGGATGCGTCCAAGGGCCCAGGGCAGGGCCAATGTGATCAGGAAGAGATCGAGTCATATAACGATAGTTTTAGACGAACGGTAGGAAAGGAAGGTCAAATTGGGTCAGAAGGTTCATCCTATAGGTTTTCGGCTGGGAATTACCAAAACGTGGAGTTCGAGATGGTTTGGCGAGCGCAACTATGCAAAGATGCTTCATGAAGACCTTGCTATCAGGAACTTTGTTAAGAAGAAGCTCTATCACGCCGCTGTCGCAAAGATTGACATTGAACGGACTGCGAACAATGTAAAGATCTTTGTTAACACAGCCCGCCCCGGACTGGTAATAGGAAAGAAGGGGATGGAGGTAGACAATCTCAAAAAGGAGCTTGCCAAGCTCACCGGCAAGGTTGTGGAGGTTGATATAGTTGAGATCAGGCGACCCGATACGAATGCCCAGCTTGCAGCAGAGGATGTCGCAATGCAGCTCGAACGGAGAGTTCATTTCAGGCGGGCAATGAGAAAGACCGTTACCTCCTCTATGCGTATGGGTTCCCAAGGGATAAAGATCATGTGTGCCGGTCGGCTCGGGGGACATGAGATTGCACGAACGGAGTGGTATAGAGAGGGCAGGGTTCCTCTTCATACAATAAGGGCAGATATAGACTACGGTTTTGCCGAGGCGAAAACTACCTACGGGATTATCGGCGTCAAGACATGGATATTTAAGGGCGAAGTGGCGCAGCAAAGCGGCTCTCAGGAAAGGCTTAGGTAATATAAGATGTTAATGCCAAAGAGGACAAAACACCGGAAGCAGCAAAGAGGGAAGAGGAGAGGTGTCGCTACCAGGGGGTGCGAACTGAGTTTTGGTGATTATGGTCTCCAGGCTACTGCGTGCGGCTGGATATCCACACGTCAGATAGAGGCCGGGCGTATTGCCATGACACGGCATATAAAGAGGGCTGGAAAGGTGTGGATACGGGTATTTCCCGACAAGCCGATTTCCAAGAAGCCCCTTGAAACAAGAATGGGAAGTGGCAAGGGGGCTCCTGAGGACTGGGTGGCAGTTGTAAGGCCCGGGAAGATGCTCTTTGAGATGGAAGGGGTTCCTGTCGAGCTTGCGAAGGAGGCCTTTCGCCGTGCCTCTCATAAATTCGGAATACCGACTAAGATTGTTGTTCGGGAGGGGCTATGAAGGCGTCAGAGGTGCGGGATATGACCGTGGAGGATCTTCTTGCAAAGGAGAAGGCCCTGGACAAGGAGCTCTTCTCTCTGAGAGTCCAGAACAGCACAGGACACTTGGAAAATCCCCTCAGGATCAGATTTGTTCGAAGAGATATTGCAAGGGTAAAAACAATCAGAGCAGAGAAGGGGAGAGGGTAGTAGTTCATGGAGACGTCGCGAGGAAATAGGAGAAGCCAGAAAGGCATCGTTCTGAAGAACAGTATGGACAAGAGCGTGGTTGTTTCTGTTGAGAGGATTGTAAAACACCCCCTCTATGGCAAATACCTTAAGAGGTCTGTCAAATATATGGCTCATGATGAGAATAGTGAGTGTAATGTGGGGGACAAGGTGACGATAGTTGAGTCCAGGCCCCTGAGCCGCATGAAGCGGTGGCGTGTCAGTGAGATAGTGGAGAAGGCCAGATGATACAAATGATGACTGTCCTGAATGTTGCCGATAATTCAGGCGCTAAAAGGATATCGTGTATTCAGGTCGTGGGCGTGTCAAATAAGCGCTCAGCGTCTCTAGGCGATGTGATAGTTGCTAATGTCAAGGAGTCCCAGCCCAACGCCAAGGTCAAAAAGGGCAGCGTGGTCAGGGCTGTAATCGTTCGCACCAAGAAGGAGCGAAGGCGTGTTGACGGTACATATATCAAGTTTGATCAGAACTCGGCTGTAATTATCAGCAAGGAAAATGAGCCGATTGGCACAAGGATCTTCGGCCCTGTTGCGAGGGAGTTGAGAGGGCGGGGCTTTATGAAGATAATATCCCTAGCCCCCGAAGTATTGTAGGAGTGGTTGTATAGGAAAGCTGTTCGACTGAGGAGAGTATGGAAAAGTGTAGATATAAAATTAAGAAGAGCGACCAGGTGATGGTCACAAAGGGAAAAGAGCGTGGCAAGACGGGCCGTGTCCTTCGTCTCCTGCCGGACAGCGGGAGGGTTGTGATTGAGAAGCTGAACATTGTCAAGAAGCATCAGCGACCTACATCGCAGCAGAAGCAGGGAGGGATCACGGAGAAAGAGGCGCCTATCGCCATTGCCAATGTTATGTACATATGTGACAAGTGTAAGGGGCCTGTAAGGGTTGGCAGGAAGTTCCTGGACAATGGGAAGAAGGTACGTTTTTGTAAAAAATGCGGTGAGGTTGTAGACAAGTAATGGCGAGAGTAGCTGAAATATACAGGCAGGAAATCATACCGTCAATTATGAAGGAGTTCCAATACGGCAATGTAATGAGGGCGCCGAAGATGGACAAAATCGTTATCAATGTCGGCCTTGGTAGCGCCGTTCAGGATGCAAAGGTTATTGACCATGCAGTGCGTGACCTTACCGCCCTGGCAGGCCAGAAGCCGGTAGTGACGAGGGCAAAGAAATCGATTGCATCCTTTAAGTTGAGAGCCGGTGTCCCTATCGGGTGTATGGTGACGCTCAGAGGAAGACGGATGTACGAGTTCTTTGACCGTCTCATCAACTTCAGTCTGCCCAGGATCAGAGACTTCAGGGGATTGTCACCCAAATCCTTTGACGGGCGGGGTAATTACACTCTGGGTCTCAGGGAGCAGATTATCTTCCCGGAGATTGAGTACGACAAGGTTGATAAAGTTAGAGGAATGAATATTACCATAACAACAACGGCTAAGAGCGATAAAGAGGCCAGGGTGCTTTTGAAAGAGTTGGGCGTTCCCTTCAGGGAGTCTTAATCTACAGCGCTGTTGCATTTTATTGTGTATTGACCAGGATGGGGGAGGTTTTGTGGCTAAGAAGTCTCTTATAGCAAAGGCAAAGCGGGAAAAAAAGTTTAAGGTACGTGAATACAACCGTTGTAAACTGTGCGGAAGGCCGCGTGGGTATTACAGGAAGTTTGATCTGTGCAGGATCTGTCTGAGAACTCTTGCGCTGAAAGGTGAACTCCCCGGTGTGGTCAAGTCCAGTTGGTAGTCCTGTGCTGGTAGCGGCAGGTCAAATCTTTTATTTTTCTGAGGAGCGTTAACAATGTCAATGTCAGACCCGATTGCGGATTTACTAACAAGGGTGAGGAATGCGGCCAAAGCTGGACACAAGTGCGCCGAGATCCCATCTACGAAGGTAAAGCAGGAGATACTGAGAATAATGCAGGACGACGGCTATATCAACGGTTTTGAGGTGGTCAAGAGCGGCCAGTGGGATATTATCAAGGTCAGGCTCAGGTATATGGTAGGCAAGAAGGGCGCCATATCAAACCTTACGAGAGTAAGCAAACCCAGTCTCAGAAAGTATGTGGGCAAGGAAGATATTCCAAATGTTCTTAACGGTCTAGGCCTGGCTATACTATCAACCTCACAGGGGGTTATGAGTGGCAGGAAGGCTACAGAGCTCGGTATTGGCGGTGAAGTGCTCTGTACTGTTTATTGAGGTGTATTAATGTCAAGAATAGGTAAAATACCAGTGCCTGTCCCCTCAGGTGTTAAGGTTAATCTGGACGGCGCGATTCTATCAGTCGAGGGCGCAAAAGGACGTCTTGAGCACACCATACCAACACCGCTTGAGGTCAAGGTTGAGGGTGGCGAGGTTCATGTCCTTCCCAGGAATGACGAGAGGGAGACACGGGGTCTCTACGGTTTGACCCGGACATTGGTTGCTAATATGGTTCAAGGCGTCACCGAAGGGTTTCAGAAGGAGCTAGAGATCAATGGCGTTGGTTACAGAGCGGAGTTGGAGGGCAACCTTCTTACACTCTCACTCGGGTATTCCAACCCCGTAAAGTATAATATCCCTGATGGTATATCGGTTGTTCTTGAAAAGCCGACTCAGGTTGCGGTGAAGGGGATTGACAAACAGCTTGTAGGTCAGGTAGCCGCAAACATCAGGGCATACAGGGTTGTCGAACCTTACAAGGGCAAGGGGATCAGATATAGAGGCGAGAAGGTGCGTAGGAAGGCTGGTAAGTCTGGAAAGAGTGGTGCCAAGTAGATATGGATAGAGTAGTGAAAAAGAGATTGTCCCTTCTGAAACGTAAGAATGGAGTAAAAAAGAGGCTGAAATTTTCCACCAGAGCCAGACTGACTGTTTACAGGAGTAACCGTTATATTTACGCACAGGTTATTGACGGGGAGACTGGCAATATCCTTGTTTCAGCATCGGCGTTGAGTAAGGAGCTGAAGGGCGCTCTGTCTGGGGAAAAGAAGTGTGCTGCGTCGAAAAAGGTTGGCGAGATGGTAGGAAAACTGGCCTTAGATAAAGGCATAGAAGAGGTTGTTTTTAATAGAAACGGGTTTCGCTATCACGGCAGGGTTAAGGCTCTTGCCGAAGGCGCGAGGGAAGCCGGACTAAAGTTTTAGTGGCGGTTTGATCGCCGCCACTACAGTGAAAGATGGGAGGTCGTTTGTTGGAACGAGGAAGAGGAAACGAGTCTGAACTGAAAGACAAGGTAGTCTTTATCAACAGGGTTGCCAAGGTCGTTAAGGGAGGAAAGCGGTTCAGCTTTAGCGCTATCGTAGTGGTAGGGAATGGCAATGGCCAGCTTGGTATAGGGCTCGGTAAGGCAAATGAGGTGCCAGGCGCGATAAGAAAGGCAATAGACAAAGCCAAGAAGGAGCTTTTTGTCATCCCTCTCGTAGACGGCACAATCCCTCATGAGGTTCTCGGAAGGTTTGATGCGGGACGAGTTGTCCTCAAACCTGCATCTCCCGGTACTGGCATCATCGCAGGCGGACCGGTAAGGGCCGTCATGGAGATGGCGGGGATCCATAACATATTGACAAAATCTCTTGGAACCAACAATCCCCACAACGTGGTGAAAGCTACCGTGACGGGACTCAGGCACCTTAAGGATCCTAAGTCGGTTGCAGCCATGAGGGCCAGGGGAAGTGGAGGCGACAGATGACGGCTCAGGACTCTACATTCAAGGTGAAACTGGTAAAGAGCGGTATAGGATATAATAAGAGGCAGAAAGCGACCCTCAAGGGTCTCGGACTGACTAAGATGAATAAGGTGGTTGATCTGAAGGACACTCCCGCAATACGGGGGATGGTCCTGAAGGTAAATCATCTGGTTGAAGAAGAGGGCAAATAAGATGTTAGACGGATTAAAGCCGCCCAAGGGGGCTGTTACAAAGGCAAAGAGAGTTGGCCGTGGTGAAGGGTCCGGTTCGGGAAAGACCTCCGGCAGAGGGCATAAGGGGCAGAAATCGAGGTCCGGCGGCTCTATCCCACGTGGATTTGAGGGCGGCCAGATGCCGCTCCAGCGACGTCTGCCAAAGAGGGGCTTTCGAAGCAAATTCAGGACCGAGTATCACATCGTTAATATCGGCTCTCTTTCCACACTCTTCAAGTCTGGCAGTACTGTCGATGCGGAAGCTCTGGTCGCAAAGGGGCTGATTCGTAACACAAAGCTGGATGTAAAATTTCTGGCGAAGGGTGAGTTGACAATCCCTCTCACCCTGAAGGGTAAAAAAATAAGCGCTAGCGCCGAGAAGAAAGTTCTTGCGGCTGGCGGCTCAGTGGAGATCTCCTAGTTGGCTTCGAAGGTCCCAAATATAACCAATATCCCCGAGCTTAATCGTCGTATATTCTTCACTCTCCTCTTTCTTGCAATATACCGGGTAGGTGTCTTTATTCCGACGCCTGGGATTGATTCGCAGGCTCTGGCAGGTTTCTTCGGTCAGGCCAAGGGGACCCTTCTCGATTTTATAGTGATGTTCACAGGGGGCGCTCTGGAGCGCTTCTCCGTCTTTGCGCTCGGAATCATGCCTTACATCAGCGCCTCGATTATTCTGCAACTCCTTACGGTCGTTGTCCCTCGTCTTGAGAAGCTGTCGAAAGAGGGAGAGTCTGGACGAAAGGTTATTACTCAATATACGAGATACGGAACGGTTGCGCTGAGTATCGTGCAGGGACTGGGTATCAGTATAGGGCTGGAGAGTATGCACGGCCCTGCCGGGGAGCCGATCGTCCTGGCTGCAGGATGGTCCTTCAGAATAATGACAGTAATAACCCTCACTTCGGGGACGGCTTTTATCATGTGGCTTGGAGAGCAGATAACAGAGAGGGGTGTCGGCAACGGCATATCTCTGATAATCTTTGCCGGTATTGTCGCCAATATGCCTTCGGCAGCGTATAATACCTTTAATCTTGTAAGGGCCGGAGAGATGAACGTTCTCATGGTTCTCGTCCTCCTCCTTTTTATGGTTGGCGTTGTCGCTTTCATACTTTTTATGGAGCTTGGTCAGCGGCGAATACCCATACAATACCCGAAACGCGTCGTAGGGAGGAAGATGTACGGTGGTCAGAGTACCCACCTTCCTCTGAAGGTAAATACGGCAGGGGTCATCCCCCCCATATTTGCCTCCTCTATCATCATCTTTCCCGCCACGATTGTTAACTTTGTTGATATTCCGTGGATGAAGAGTGTGGCCGACAGCCTCAACCCTGGAGGGCTTCTCTACAACCTCCTTTTTGTTGTGGCCATCGTCTTCTTTACCTTCTTTTATACGGCGATACAGTTTAATCCAGCCGACGTGGCCGATAATCTGAAGAAGAACGGCGGTTTTGTGCCGGGTATACGGCCCGGCCCTAACACGGCAGATTTTATCGACCGGGTTCTTACCAGACTAACACTGTGGGGCGCCATCTATCTTTCTCTCGTCTGTGTGCTTCCCATGTTTTTGGTAGGTAAGTTTAATGTTCCATTCTATTTTGGCGGCACGGCTCTTCTCATTGTTATACAGGTCGCACTCGACACAGTACAGCAGATGGAGTCTCATATGCTGGCGCGCTCCTACGATGGATTGCTCAATAAGGGCAAGAGTAAGGGGCGGAAAGGGTAGGAGACGTTAATGCGGATTATTCTCCTGGGAAAACCGGGGTCTGGAAAGGGGACGCAAGGCAAACCGCTCGCCGCGCACTATCAGATTCCGACCATATCTACGGGAGACATCCTGAGGGCTGCAGTCAAGGATGAGACGCCTCTCGGTGTGAAGGCCAAAGGATTTATGGATGCCGGCCAGCTTGTACCTGACAAGCTGGTAGTGGAGATGGTTGGCGAGAGACTACAGGAGGCGGACTGTAAAAAGGGTTTTATTCTCGATGGCTTCCCCCGGAACAAGGGGCAGGCTGAAGCCCTCGACTGTACATTGGAAGCCATTGATGAGGCGATCGACTCTGTTATCAACTTTGTCGTTGACGATGGGGAGATCGTAAAGAGGCTTAGCGGCAGGAGGACATGCCGGGGGTGTGGAGAGGCTTATCATATTACCTTTAACAAGCCTCTTGCTGACGGCGTCTGTAACAAGTGCGGCGGAGAGCTCTATCAGAGGGATGATGACAGCGAAGAGACCATCGGCGCACGGCTTAAGGTCTACAATGAACACACGGCTCCACTCATCGATTACTACCAGGGACAGGACATTCTTGTTACTGTGAGTGGCGTAGGCGGGATCGATAAAGTGAGAGAACAGATAATTAATGCCATTAGCGGATAACACGATAGTTCTTAAATCCAAAGATGAGATAGAGAAACTCCGCAGGGCCAATATTGTTGTAGCAGAGATCCTCGCCAGGCTAACCGATGTCATTGAGCCAGGCGTCACAGGACTTGAACTTGAAAGAATCTGCGAAGGGGAGATTAAAAAGAGAAAAGTAGAGGCAGCATTCAAGGGGTACCGTGGTTATCCATACTGTCTGTGTGTCTCTGTCAACGAAATGGTGGTTCACGGTTTTCCTTCAAAGAGGACCTTTAGGGAGGGTGACCTTGTAAGCATAGATTTCGGCGTTCTCTTGGACGGTTTTTACGGCGATTCGGCAGTGACGGTTCCTGTTGGCAAGATCTCCTCCGATGCTGCCCGTCTCGTTGATACAACCCGGGCCTCCCTTGATAGAGGGATAGATGCAATGAGGGTTGGCAACAGGGTACAGGATATCTCATCGGCTGTGCAGAGTGAGGTTGAGGGAGCCGGTTTCTCGGTGGTAAGAGCCTTTGTAGGCCACGGGATAGGCAGGAACCTTCATGAGTCGCCCCAGGTTCCTAACTTTGGAAAGCCAGGCAAGGGGATGAGGTTGAAGGAGGGCATGGTTCTCGCTATCGAGCCGATGGTAAATGCCGGAGGGTGCGATGTGAAGATACTTGATGACGGCTGGACGGCAGTTACAACGGACGGAACCCTCTCTGCTCATTTTGAGCATTCGGTGGCGGTAACCAGGGACGGCCCCTACGTTTTGAGCAGAATTTGAGGCGATATGGCTAAAGAAGAGGTGATACAGGTTGAGGGGACAGTGACAGAGACCCTTCCAAATGCGATGTTTAGAGTTGTCTTGGAGAACGGACATAAGGTGCTTGCCCACGTCTCCGGGAAGATGAGGATGCACTTTATTAAGATACTGCCCGGAGATAAGGTTACTATCGAACTGTCTCCATACGACCTCACGAGGGGGAGAATAACATACCGGGCAAAGTAAGGGGAGAGCAGCTATGAAGGTGAGGAGTTCAGTAAAGAAGATCTGCATAAAATGCAAGATTATCAGGCGTAAGGGGATAGTACGTGTGGTTTGTGAAAACCCTAAACATAAACAGCGTCAGGGTTAATACACTCTGAGGCGCTTTAAGGAGGAGTCGCGTGGCGAGGATAGCAGGTATTGACCTACCAAAAGATAAGGTGGTGCACGTTGCGCTTACATATATTTACGGTGTAGGTTCATCCAGCGCAGTAAAGATCCTGGAGGAGGCTGGTGTTGCGTCGAATATTCGGGTCAAGGACCTGACCGACCAGGAGGTCGGAGCGATACGCACGGCTATGGAAAATAACTGTACCGTTGAGGGAGATCTTCGTAAAGAGGTCTCTTTGAACATAAAGAGGCTCGTTGACCTCGGCGCATACAGGGGACTCAGGCACAGAAAAAATCTGCCCGTCAGGGGACAGAGGACGAAAACCAATGCAAGGACGAGGAAGGGCCCGAAGAAGGGTTCTATAATGTTAAAGAAGAAAGCGTGAGGGACAGATGGCTAAGGCAAAGAAGGTAAAGAAGGTAGTGCCCAAGGGTATTGTCCATATTCTGGCAACATTTAACAATACGATTATTACCATCGCAGATATGGTTGGGAATGTCGTCTCCTGGGCAAGTGCCGGGGGAGAAGGTTTCAAGGGTTCCAGAAAAGGGACGCCTTACGCGGCCCAGATGGCCGCTACTACAGCTGCAAAGAAGGCGATGGACCACGGCATGAAGACGGTGGATGTATTTGTTAAAGGTCCCGGCGCAGGCAGAGAGTCGGCTCTGAGGGCTCTCCAGGCGGCAGGTTTCGGTATCAGCCTTATAAGGGATGTTACACCTATCCCCCACAATGGGTGTAAACCGCCAAAGCGGCGAAGAGTATAGAAGAGGAAGAGTTCCTTAGAGGAAAAGAATTTTTTGGAGAATAAGGAGGAGGATTTTGGCAAGGTATACTGAGGCTGTATGTAAGATATGCAGAAGAGAAGGAATGAAGCTCTTTTTTAAGGGTGAACGGTGTTATGTCGACAAGTGCTCCTTTGACAGGAGGAGTTACGCTCCCGGTCAGAGTGGACAGCGTAGAGCCAAGAAGATGTCAGAGTACGCCATCCAGTTGAGAGAGAAGCAGAAGGTCAAGAGGTTATACGGCCTCATGGAGGGACAGTTCCGTAACACCTTCAAGAAAGCTGACCGGCTCAAGGGAATTACGGGCGAGAATCTCATCATCATGCTTGAGAGACGGCTCGATAACGTAATATATCGT
>JBHHTR010000046.1:0-13475 GCA_046753505.1 Thermodesulfobacteriota bacterium | reverse complement strand
TTCTGTTGAGATCGCACGGACTATTATGGGAAGGCTCAAGTTTGGCAATGTCAATGCAGGGACGGTGCTGAACCTGGTCAAGCATCATATGCGGAACTATTCCGACTCTATGAAGGACTCCTCTGTCAGAAGGTTGGTTGGTGCCGTGGGTATTGACAATATAGCAGCCCTCTGTTTGCTGTGGTCTGCCGACAAAATTGCCAAGGGTCGTAATGAAACGCCTTTATCGCTGATTGACCCCTCTGCCATCCTGAAAAGGCTTGAGAAAATGAGAGCGGAGGAAAAAGTCTTCGGAATAAAAGATCTCCAGATTAACGGCAAAGAGGTCATGAGCATAAAGAAGATACCCTCGTCATCTGAGGTAGGAGAAATATTAAGCAAATTGTACGACATTGTCGTTGAGGATACTTCCTTAAATACAAAGGAACAGTTAAGAGATATCGTTGCAAAGATGTAAGCTTCTTGTCCTGAGCAAAGTTACGGCGAAAAAGTACAATTTTAGTACAGTCAATGAGAAAAGGGGTCAGCCTTACGGCTAACCCCTTGATATTAGTGGCGTCCCCAGGGGGAGTCGAACCCCCGTCGCCGCCGTGAAAGGGCGGTGTCCTTGGCCACTAGACGATGGGGACGTATAGGTGGAGCGCGGTGTTGCAACTATGAGTTGCGGTTGTTAATGATACCATACCTCTTTTACTCTTCAAAGCCTGTTACTCAATCCTGATTGTGGTGAGCCGCCGGGGGCTCGAACCCCGGACCACCTGCTTAAAAGGCAGATGCTCTACCAACTGAGCTAGCGGCTCGATTCTCCGTATATCATCCACGGTCGTAATCGGTTAGCTTAGTAGAAATGACGGCGTATGTCAAATTAAATCCGATGCTTGAAAAAAATATCTGCCGTCATGGAGAATCTGGCCGTTTTGCCTCTTTTAGTGATAGACGCCGATATCGAGATAGGAGCGCGATATCTTTTCTATGGCTATGACATAGGCGGCCGTGCGGTAGTCGTCTACCTTGTCGTTTGTATCCCTGATCTCAATGATCTCCTTCATGGCATGGCGCATGCTGTCGCTCAGACCTGAACGGACAAGGTCGATCTCCGTAGCGCCACGTTCCACTCTGGCTCTCATGGAATCAGTAAGGGTCTTGCCCGTAATCTCCTCGATAGCGCTGGTAAGCTCCTTTCCCCTCCTCACTTCGTAACGGCGCTGCATACGGCCAAAACGTATGTGTGAGAGGTTCTGAATCCACTCAAAGTAGGAGACGATGACGCCGCCGGCATTCAGGAAGGCGTCGGGTATGATGGTTACGCCTCGTTTCCTGAGTATCTGGTCTGCCTCGAAGGTTACTGGGCCGTTGGCGGCCTCGGCAATCATTTTTGCCTTGATCCGGTCTGCATTGCCCGCATTAATGACTGCCTCCATTGCGGCAGGGATCAGGATGTCGCACTCCATTTCGAGAACCTTGCCGCCCTCTTCCGTATAGGTGGCGCCTGGAAATCCCTTGACCCCCTTATGCTTTGTAAGATATTGACGTACCTCTTCGATTGGCAGTCCATCTTTACTAATGAGGGCGCCGTCATACTCTATTATTGCCACTATCTTTGCGCCGTCCTCTTCGGAGAGAAACTTTGATGCGTGATAACCGACGTTGCCAAGTCCCTGGATGATGATACGCTTCCCCTCCAGGTTGCCCTCCATCCCTGCCTCCTTAACATTTCTGGGATGATCGAAGAATTCCTGGAGACCGTACTGGACGCCCCGTCCCGTTGCCTCTACACGACCAACGACGCCCCCGTGTTTCACCGGCTTCCCGGTAACACAGCCGATATAGTTTACGTCGTCCGGATTGAGGTGCTTGTACGTATCTGCTATCCACGCCATTTCACGCTCACCCGTCCCCATATCCGGGGCGGGAACATTAGTGGCCGGAGATAGAAAGCCCTTGGTAACCAGCTCCCGTGCGAAACGCCGTGTAATTGACTGGAGAGCACTCCGGTCATAGTTGCGCGGTTCGAGATTGACTCCCCCCTTTGACCCTCCAAAGGGGACATCGACAATGGCGCACTTGTAGGTCATGAGAGCGGCCAGGGCCTCTACCTCATCCAGGTTCACGGAGGTGGCGTACCTGATGCCCCCCTTAGCGGGGAGGCGATGGGTGTTGTGGACTGCACGCCAGCCGGTAAAGACCTCGATTTCTCCATTGATGACAACAGGGAAACGGACCTGGAGCACCTCATTACAGGTCTTAATAGCCGCCGTTACCCCCGGATCCAGTTCCAGCACCTCGACTGCACGGTCAACCATACTATTAACACTTTCACAGAATGTTGGCTCTTTTCCTTGCCCTTGTGTCATATCAACCTCCCTGTTGTTAATTTCTACATTGGATAGACAGTATCATTTATAGAATCGGTATAACAGAAGATAACTTTAATCTTTTGCACCTGGTTGATAAGAGAGGTAAGTTCTGCTACTATTCTAAACAAATGGAGAGCGACCCCCAACACCTATGAGCAAACCTGTAATTCTCGTATCAAATGACGATGGCATAGATTCCGAAGGGATTGTCGCCCTTGCGGTTGCCCTTAAGAGGGTGGGGGAGATCTATGTCGTTGCCCCTGACAGGGAGAGGAGTGCGGCAGGTCACTCCCTCACGCTCCACGAACCGCTCCGGGTTGATGAGGTCGGGCGAAGGATGTACGCTGTTAATGGCACACCGACCGATTGTGTTAATCTTGCCGTCAACGGCATACTCCCCAAGCGGCCCGATCTGGTGGTTTCGGGGATAAATAAGGGGGCGAACCTCGGTGACGATGTTACTTACTCGGGAACCGTATCGGCGGCTATGGAGGGGACACTCCTCGATATCCCCTCATTTGCAGTCTCGCTGGCGACGAAACGAAAGCTGCCATTCGAGGCTGCCGCAGCGTTTGCGGTCAAGCTGGCACGGTATATCCTCAAGCACGGTCTACCGAGAGACACCCTCCTGAATGTCAATGTTCCTCCCACTAAAACCATCAAAGGGTACAGGATTACGAGGCAGGGGAAGAGGATATACGACAATGCCATCATCGAGAAGGTGGACCCAAGGGGGAAGAAGTACTACTGGATCGGTGGAAACGAGCTGAAGTGGGAGGGAGACCATGAGACCGACTTCTACGCCGTATCAAAAAAATATATCTCCATCACCCCGGTTCACCTCGATCTGACTAATTACGACGCCATTGAGGAGTTGCAAGGGCTTACAATCTAGGAGCGCGCCATACGATTCCAGGACAAAGAAGAGAAGTACACCAGGGCACGACAGTCGATGGTTGATAACCAGCTTGTCTCACGGGGCATCCAGGATGAGAGGGTTATCAAGGCCATGCTGACGGTCCCGAGGGAGCGCTTTGTAGATGATGGGCTTAAGGCGCAGGCCTATTGCGACTACCCCCTTCCCATCGGCGAGGGGCAGACCATCTCCCAACCTTACATTGTCGCCCTCATGACGGAGAGCCTCGCTCTGAAGGGGCGCGAGAGGGTGTTGGAGATCGGGACGGGCTCAGGATACCAGACCTCCATCCTTGCCCTTCTGGCAGAAAAGGTATATACAATGGAGAGGATTCCGGCCCTTGCATCGAGGGCGCGGAAGCTCTTTGATGAGGTCCACTGTGCCAATGTTGTCCTTACAATAGGCGACGGGACAGACGGCTGGCCAGAGGATGCGCCATTTGAGGCCATCATAGTGACAGCGGCCTCTCCGGAGGTGCCGGAGACACTACTGAAACAGCTTGCTGAAGGAGGACGAATGGTAATACCAGTGGGAACAGAGTTTGAACAGACCCTTCTGAAGGTGACGAAACAGAGAGGGAGATTCATTAGAGAGTCGATGGGCGGGTGCAGGTTTGTCAAGCTCATCGGGCGGCATGGCTGGTCGGCCAAGAAGGTTGGGGGGCAGAATTGAAGCGCCTCTACGACTGGGTTCTCAGTTGGGCCCATACACCCTATGGAGGGATTGCCCTCTTCGTTCTGGCCTTTGCCGAGTCGTCCTTCTTTCCAGTCCCCCCCGATGTTCTTCTCATTGCCCTTGCCATCTCCATTCCGGCCCGTGCCTTCCGGTACGCCCTCATCTGTTCGGTTGCCTCTCTCCTCGGCGGGATGTTTGGCTACCTCATCGGTTACATGTTTATGGGCGGGGTTGGAGACCGAATTATTGAGTTCTACCACTTCAGGGATAACTACGAATATATACAGACCCTCTTCCGTGAGTACGATGCGTGGGCCGTCGGCATTGCAGGTTTCACCCCTATACCGTATAAGGTTTTCACCATTACAGCCGGAGCTTTCAAGATCGACTTCTGGGTCTTTGCCCTCGTCTCGGCAGTCAGCAGGGGAGCGCGCTTCTTTATTGTTGCCGGTGTAATCTACTACTATGGCGAGAGTATAAAGAGGTTTATCGACCGCTACTTTAATATCCTCTCCATTGCCTTCGTCGTCATACTTATTGCCGGCTTTGCCGTAGTGAAGCTCATCCTGAAATGACCTTCAAGGTCACTCCCAACTTATCAATCATAAACCTCCACTCTCTCCTTCTTATCGTGGCGGCCTCTCTTCTGCTTGCCGGGTGCGGCATCAAGATTGGCGTCTACCATACCGTCGGGAGGGGGGAGACCCTCTGGAGGATCGCCAGAGCCTACGATGTAGAGCTTCAGGAGGTGGCGGAGATAAATAATATCCAGGATGCGCGGCAGCTCAGGAGGGGGCAGAGGATCTTCATCCCCGGCGTCGCCAGGGTACGGGAGGTGAAGGCCTACTCACCGCCAAAGGGCAGGAGCAGCGCCACCCAGAGGAGGAAAAGTGAGGGAAAAATCAGGGTGGAGAAGGGGCGGTTTGCGTGGCCCCTGAAGGGTAAGATCCTCTCGCCCTTCGGGATGCGTAACGGCAGGAGGCACAACGGGATCGACATAAAGGGGCGGAAGGAGGCAAAGATAAGGGCATCGGCTGACGGTGAGACTGTCTATAGCGGTAATAAAATCAGCGAATACGGCAATATGGTAATACTCAAACACAGCGGCAACTTCTTTACCATATATGCCCATAACAGCCGAAATCTTGTAAAGGAGCATGGGAGGGTGAAGAAGGGGGATGTCATTGCGTTAGTGGGCGATACAGGCAACGCGACGGGCTATCATCTCCACTTTGAGATAAGGAGCGGCAAGAAGCGAAGGAACCCCCTCTTCTTCCTGCCTTGACCCGGGTAGTAATTATCCGTATAATCGGCGACAAAAACTATTGGAGGTAAGAGATGGTAGATAAACTCAAGAAGATAATCAGAGATATTCCAGACTTTCCCAAGAAGGGGATCATTTTCAAGGACATTACGACCCTGCTGAAGGATCCCTACTCCTTTCAGCGAACCGTTGACCTTCTGGGCCACAGGTATATCGACAAGAAGATCGATACCATCGTAGGCGTCGAGGCGAGAGGTTTTATCGTCGGCGCCGCCCTGGCGTACAAGCTGGGGGTAGGGGTGATTCTCGTAAGGAAGCCTGGGAAGCTCCCCCACAAGACGATAAGCGCCTCCTATGAACTGGAGTACGGAACGGACACGCTAGAGATTCATGAGGACGCAATAGGGAAGGGTGAGAGGGTTCTCATCGCCGACGACCTCCTGGCAACGGGCGGCACCGTATCTGCCGTTGTTGACCTCGTAGAGGGGCTCGGAGGAGTGATTGTCGAGTGCGCCTTCATGACTGAGCTGGAGTTCCTCAATGGAAGGGAGAAGCTCAAACCTCACGAGGTATTTTCACTTATAAAGTATCAGTAGGGTTCCGTTGCCCCCTCCCTCCCCTCCCTCTCTTTCCTGGAGGAGAGTGAGGGGGCATTACGTTCTACTCACCGCGCTCTTCGCTCTCCTCTACCTTCTTTTTCCCAAAAATCTTTGCGCCGAGAATGCCCAGTTCATAGAGAAGGATAACGGGTCCGGCCATCATGAGCTGACTGAATATGTCGGGCGGAGTCAGCAAGGCTGAGAGGACGACGGCAAGGACAATGGCGTAACGGCGGTAGTGGGAGAAGAAGGCGGCGTTCGTAACGCCGATGCGGGAGAGGATGGTCATGAAAAATGGAAGCTCAAATACAATCCCGAAGGCCAGGAGGAGTTTAATGGCGATAGTAAAATAGAGCGCAATGGAGAGTTCCGGGCGAAGCTCTGCGTTGGCAAAGCCCATGAGGTACTTGAAGGCGAAGGGGAAGACCAGCTTGTAGGCAAAGGTGATACCCAGTATGAAGAAGAGGGTCGATACCACGACAATCGGAAGAAACCACCGTCTCTCCTCCTTGTAGAGGGCGGGGGCGGCAAATGCCCATATCTGATAGAGGATGACGGGGCTGGCCAGGACGATGCCTGCAACGAGCGCCACCTTCAGATAGGTGAAGAAGGGTTCGATTATGCCGAGAAAGACGAGGGATGTAGTCCCCTCAGGGAGGGCGTCCACCAGGGGCGCCGCAAGGAGTTGAAAGAGGGGTTCCGAAAAGGCGTAACTGATAATGAAGCCTATGAGAGTGGCAATGACGGCGATGATTAGTCTTTTGCGCAGTTCATAGAGATGGGAGGTTAAGGGCATCGACCCCTCTTCCGGTTCAGCCATCTCCTGATTTTTCTCCCTTCCCGTCCTCTTCGGCTACGGTTGTCTCACCCCTCTGCTCTTCCCTCTCTTTCTTCTCTGAGGGGGTGGGAGGTTCCTTATCATTCTGGTGATAATCGGGGACATTGAGATCTAGGTCGATGCCGCTGACGCTCCTCTTTATATCGTCAGTCGCACTCCTGAACTCCCTCATGGCTCTGCCGAGGGCCTTCGCCAGTTCTGGCAGTTTATCCGGGCCAAGAACAATCAGGGCGATGACGAGGATCACAACTATTTCAGTGAATCCTATGCCGAACATCTTTTATCAGGCGCTTGCCGGGGATGCTTCTTCCGGGGGATGGACGGTGAGAACAGGGCAGGATGAACTCCGAAGAACCCGCTCTGTTGTGCTTCCAAAGACGAGGCGGTCGATGCCGGATCTTCCATGGGACCCCATGACGATAAGGTCGATCCCCTCTGCTTTCGCATAGGTGTTGATCTCCTTATAAGGGATGCCTTCCACAACATCAAAGGTATAGTCTTTAACGCTCTTCAGCTTATCAAGGCAGAAGTTCTTAAGCATCTTTGTTGCGGCCGCCTTCATTTCGTCATCCATCTTCTTGTAGCTGAGGTGGGGTATATAGAAACCGGACGCCTCTGTAGTCTCATCTATAACATGAAGGAGATAGAGCTTTGCCCCATACCTCCTGGCAAGGGAGGTGGCGTAAGATACGGTGTGGTCCGATGTGGTTGAGAAGTCGGTCGGCAAAAGTATACGCCTGAAAGGCTCCTCTCCCTCCTGTGTAGCGCCGATATCATGAGTATCCAGGGTCGTCATGGGGTCATATTAGTACAATGAGGTTCTCATTTCAATATAATTCTGTTGTGGACTGTTTTGGTTTGCACATGGGCTTGACAAAGACCCTTCTATAAAATAAAGTAAATGTAACGAATTCTGGAGGACTCTATGCCTAAGTGGGACCCTTTTAAGGACTTTATCTCCATCAGAGAGAGGATTGACAGTCTCTTCGATGATGTCATCGCGCAGAACAGGAGTTGTAGTGGTATGTCCTACGGTGTCTGGTCGCCGCCGGTGGATATCTATGAGTCAGAGAATGAAATAATCATGAAAGCTGAGCTCCCAGGGATGAGCAGGGATGATTTCAGGATTGAGGTGAATGACAATGTGATCACCCTCTTTGGTGAGAGAAAGTTTGCCAAGGATCTCCGTGATGAAAACTACAGCAGGATGGAGAGGCAGTACGGGACCTTCAAGCGTATCTTCAACCTCCCGAATCGCGTAGAGGAGAAAGAGATAACGGCAAACTATGAACTGGGCGTTCTTGAGATATCGATTCCCAAGTCGACAGGAGAGAAACCGAGACGGATAAAGGTGGAGGTGGAGTAGCTCTTGGGAGACAAAACGGGGGATGGTGTGATGGAAGAGAAGGAGAGAGAGTTTAAGGTTGTAGACAAGAGGAGGGTTTCTACGGGTGGAGACTCTCTGGAGCATGAGGCAGGGAACGGTGAGCCTGCTCCAGGAAGTGTCCAGGCCACAGACGGGGAGAGGGAAGCGGCTGCGAGCGGAGGCGGCGAAGAGGCCCTTCCTACTGCAGATTTCACTACTTTTATGATTTCAATGGGCGCCTCTGTCATGATGCACCTTGGAGATATGCCAGACCCTGTTACCGACACAGTGGAGCAGAACCTTCCCCTTGCCCGTCATACGATCGATACCATTGAGATGTTGCGGGAGAAGACCAGGGGTAATCTCACAGAGGATGAGGAGATGATTTTTGAGAACCTGTTGGCTGATCTTAAAATGAGGTATGGCCAGGCATTGAGCTAGTGGATTCCTTATTGTGTCGATTTTGAGCCTCCAGAACTATTGGAGGTTTTGCTTGTCATGGAGTGGTAAGGCAAATAATTTGATGCCACAATTTTTATGCATAGGGAGGTAACAGAGATGTTTAAGGAGAAAGGTTTCGGAGTAAAGGCGCTACTGGTGGTCGGTCTTTTTTCACTTCTGGTGGGGGTTGGCCTCACCATCAAGCTCGATCTTGCCCAAACTACGGGCGCACAGGAGTTCTGGAAGGAGAATGGTGGTGCGGCGGTTACCATCAATCCGACCTCCTTCTCGGCATTGGCTCGTACCCTGACACCTGCTGTTGTGAATATCTCGACAACCCAGGTGGCAAAATCGAGGCCCCACGTGCCTTTACCTGAATTTAAGGGCCCCTTCGAGGAGTTCTTTGGCAATGAATTTCGTGATTTCTTTGGTGGCCAGCAGAGGGACTTTAAAAGACATAGCCTCGGCTCAGGATTCATCATCAACAAGGAGGGATATATCCTTACCAACAATCATGTCGTTGAAAATTCGGAGGAGATTATTGTTACCCTCGCCGCAGATAAGAGGGAGTACGAGGCGAAGGTAGTTGGAAGGGACGCCAAGCTTGACCTTGCCCTCATCAAGGTAGAGGCGAGTGAGGAGTTGCCGATTGTTGTCTTGGGAGACTCGGATCATCTGGATATTGGAGAGTGGGTTGTAGCCATTGGAAATCCCTTTGGCCTGGGGGGAACTGTGACGGCAGGGATTGTGAGCGCCAAGGGGAGGGTTATCGGAGCGGGGCCGTACGATAACTTTATTCAGACCGACGCCTCGATTAATCCCGGTAACAGCGGAGGGCCTCTCTTCAATATGAAGGGGGAGGTGATCGGCATCAATACCGCAATTATTGCCAGCGGCCAGGGTATCGGCTTTGCCATTCCCGTCAACATGGTGAAGGATATACTCCTCCAGCTGAAGGTTGAAGGGAAAGTAACCAGGGGGTGGATCGGTGTAGGTATCCAGCAGGTGACGCAGGATCTGGCCCACTCCTTTGGTCTCAAAGATCGGAAGGGGGCGCTAATATCCTCTGTTAATGAGGGAGATCCGGCGGACAAGGCCGGGATTCAGTCGGGTGATATCATCCTCTCCTTCGATGGCAAGGGGATAGATGAGATGAATGACCTGCCGAGGATTGTGGCTGCAACCCCTCCGGGGAAAAGCGTGAAGGTGGAGATAGTACGGGATGGCGAAAAAAAGGTTCTGACCCTGAAGGTGGCAAAGAAGAGGGGCGATGATGAGGTCGTCACTGAGACAGATGATGTCATGGAGGAGGATACGATAGGCCTCTCCGTGCAGGAGCTATCTCCCGCTATTGCCAGGAAGCTGAGGATCAAGGGCGCTAAGGGGGTCTTGATCGAATCGGTGAAACGTGGCTCTCCATCTGCAATGGCCGGATTACGGCGCGGCGATGTAATCAGCCGTGTAAACAAGAGTGATATAGAGGGCATTGAGGATTATCAGCGGGCTCTAAAGGCCGCCCGTAAGAAGGGACTCATACGCTTCCTTGTCTACAGGGGTGGCAACCGCTTCTATGTGGCCATGAGGTTGAAGTAGGCGCTGATGGTCGCCTCCTGCCTCTCATAAGTGATGGAGATTATCGTTGCCATTACGGGCGCCAGCGGCGCCCCCTACGGTGTGAGGCTTGTTAAGGCCCTTCTTGAAAGGGGAGATGAGGTCTACCTCATTATCTCCCCGCCAGGCGCTATCGTTTTCAAACACGAGACCGGTATCTCCATCAATGGCGGAGGCGAGGAGGATGGAGCGACACTCAGACGTTTCATCGGTGTAGAGAGCGGAACGCTCCACTCTATCGGCTATAACGACCTCCTCTCCAGCCTTGCAAGCGGCTCCACTCTGAAGAGGTTGATGATTGTCTGCCCCGCCTCTATGGGGAGCATTGCAAGGATTGCAGGAGGGATATCGGGCAACCTCATAGAACGCGCCGCCGACTGTGTCATAAAGGAGCAGGGGAGGCTCATACTCGTTCCACGGGAGATGCCTCTCAGTCCGATTCATCTTGAGAATATGTTGAAGCTTTCCAGGATAGGGGTATCGATTGTCCCGGCAATGCCGGCCTTCTACACTAAACCGGAGACCGTTGAAGATATGGTCAACTTTGTTGTGGGAAAGGTTCTTGACGCCGCCGGTATAGAGAATAACCTCTATAACCGGTGGAGCGGGGAGCCACCCAGGTAAGGATATAGTTTATGCTCGATATCAAGTATCTCAGAGATCACCTGGAGGATGCAGAGCGGGCCCTGGCCACTCGCGGCGGCGACGCCCCCCTTATCGCATTCAAGAAGCTCGATGAGGAGCGGAGGAGAGCCCTAAGAGAGGTTGAGAGTTTAAAAGAGCGGCGCAATGCCCTCTCAATGGAGATTGGGAGGATAAAAAAAGGGGGGGGAGATTGCGCTAACCTAATGGCAGAATCCAAAGAGATCGCCGTCAAGGTAAAGGAGCTTGATGGAGCTGCTGCAGAGAAGAGCGCAGCCCTCAAGTCGCTCATGCTCGTCATTCCTAATATTCCCCACACATCGGTTCCGGTCGGGAGAGATGAAGGCGACAACAGGAGAGAGAGGGTCTGGGGCGAAGCGCGCAAATTATCTTTTGAGCCACGGGAGCATACGGAGATTGGGGAGCGGCTGGGGATCCTCGATCTGGAGCGGGCAGGCAAGATCGCCGGTGCGCGGTTTGCCATCTACCGAGGCGCAGGGGCGGCTATGGAGCGGGCCCTCATCAATCTCATGGTTGACCTCCATACAACGGAGCACGGCTACACCGAAGTGCTCCCCCCCTTCATGGTCAACAGAGAGTCGATGACAGGTACGGGGCAGCTCCCCAAATTTGAGGAGGATCTCTTCAAGATCGAAGGGTGGGACCACTACATGATCCCCACAGCGGAGGTTCCCGTGACCAATATGCACCGTGAGGAGATCCTCGACGAGAAGGTGCTCCCCATCTGCTATGCGGCCTATACCCCGTGTTTCAGAAAAGAGGCGGGATCGTACGGGAAGGATGTGAAGGGAATCATCCGCCAGCATCAGTTCAGCAAGGTTGAACTGGTCAAGTTTACGACCCCCGATGAATCCTACAGTGAACATGAGCGGCTTACCACAAACGCGGAAAAGGTGCTCCAACTCCTCGAGCTTCCCTACCAGGTGGTCACCCTCTCTACAGGCGACCTCGGCTTCTCTGCCGCAAAGACCTACGATATCGAGGTGTGGCTCCCGAGCCAGAGAAAGTACCGGGAGATATCGTCGTGCAGCAATTTTGAGGATTTTCAGGCAAGAAGAGCAAACATACGGTATCGTCCGAAAGAGGGAGGCAAACCGCGCTTTGTCCATACCCTGAACGGGTCGGGCCTCGCCGTGGGAAGAACCGTAGTAGCCATCCTGGAAAATTATCAGCAAGAGGACGGGAGCGTTCTCATTCCCCAGGCGTTGAGAAGCTACATGAGGGGGCTGGAGCGAATCACCTGATGGACTATTTTGTGAAGGGTCTAAGAAATCCGCCCTTTTCACCTTGAAACCAGACACACTTCCGGCTATAATCCACAAAAGCTGTTACACATCCCTTGATCACGCCTGATGATCACACCCGATTACGGAGGGTTAGGCTAACTGGTAAGTCAGCGGTCTTGAAAACCGCCGGGTTAACACCCTTGGGGGTTCGAGTCCCTCACCCTCCGCCACTTCTTTCTTAATAAAAACAATATGTTAGCTTTATAATGACCCTCAAAATACCGTCACCAAACCGTCACCAAGTCGTCACCAGACCACTTTTAAAATACTAATTGAATAATGAGCATTGCCATTTGTAGGCTCATGAATCATTATTCGCTCGGTTTCTCCCAAGGCTACTGTTTCACGGCCTTCGCCACCTCTATCTGCGTTTTCCAGACTTCCCCTTATTTTCTGGATATCCTGTCCATTTATTTCTGCATCATATATGACATTTCACCACAGCGCTTTGGTCTCCTATTGGTTAGGGGTTAGCTATAAGGTAGTAGGGGATATGTAGCTATACTTTTGTGTTTGAAAAAAAGAGCTACTGCCCCGCTAAGGTTTTCGTGTGTATATGTAAAATGAAATGCTCTTGACAAATAAACCGCGTAGAGACATAATACTTACACAAATAGATATATGTTTATAATATGTCTCTATGATGAAAACGCAGAATCAAGATAAATTTAAAAAGGCGAGGGCTATTTTTCGTCAACATAGGGGGATACTCAGAATGAGCGAAGCCCTCCAGGCCGGTATCTACCGTAAGATGCTTTATGCCATGCGAGATGCCGGGATTATAGAAAAACTTGACCGTGGTCTGTACCGGCTCAGTAACCAGCCGCCTCTCGGTAATCCTGACCTTGTGTCTGTAGCTAAGAAAGTTCCCAATGGTGTAATGTGCCTTATTTCGGCACTCTCTTTCCACGAGATCACGACCCAGATACCGCACGAGGTATACATTGCGCTGAGCCGAGGCGCAGAAACCCCTCGACTAAAGCATCCACCGGTACGCGTTTTTCGATTCAAAGGCGATGCCTTCACGGAGGGGATTGAAACACCTGAAGTAGATGGCATTCAAGTGCGCATCTATAGTCCGGAAAAAACAGTGGCGGACTGCTTTAAATATCGAAATAAAATCGGCCTTGATACCGCCGTAGAGGCACTCAAACTTTATCTAAAAGGGAACCGCGTTAAAGTAGATGAGCTAATGCTTTTTGCACGGATATGCAGGGTAGAGAAAGTCATACGCCCTTACCTGGAGGCCCTGCTATGACAAACCAAAGCCCACAGAACATCGCTGCCTCAGTGCGTCAACGTCTGCTCAACAAAGCCCGGGAAACGGGACGTCCATTCAACGAACTACTGCAGTACTTTGCCATGGAACGGTTTCTCTACCGGTTATCCGTATCTCCCTATGAAGAAAAGTTTGTTCTTAAGGGTGCCTTGATGCTCACAGTTTGGGAAGGATCTCTTT
>JBHHTR010000045.1:0-13717 GCA_046753505.1 Thermodesulfobacteriota bacterium | reverse complement strand
ATAAAAAAATAGCCTATGCCGCATGAGTGAGTCTTATATGATTGCCGGGTTAATAGAAGGTACTTCTCAAAGGGCACGGACTTCGGTAAAGTAACGGACGAACAGGTGGCAAGGGTGGAATCAATTATTAACAACAGGCCCAGAAAGTGTCTGGGCTACAAAACACCGCTGGAAGTCGCCTCCGCCGCTGTTGCACTTCCACGTTGAATGTGGGAACTGTATATTCATTAAGTATATTTTGATTTTTTTATTGGGCCATAACAATAATGAGATTGATCCGCATAAGACGCGGAACCAAGATTCTCTGCGATGGTATCAAAGTCAATCAACATGCTCCCATAGCCGTCTCACCACATCGAGGGGCCTTATGATACCGAGGAGCGCTCCTCGGTCATCCACCACTGCAACGCATGTGACCCCTTTTTCAGGGGTGAGAAGGATTTTCGAAACCTCATCCGTTGATATCTCAGGTCCTACCTTTACCACATCCCTGGCCATGGCATCGCATACATCCATGGCAGATAAACACTGCAAATTATCCAATAATCTTCTGTTGAAAGGTTGAAGCTCCCGACTCTTCGGTGAGTTCTCCCCCGATTTTTCAACTACGGTTTTCTTGAGTATCACGTCAGGGGTCAACAGCCCGACGACCATCCCCTCATCATCTACTACCGCTATCTCCCGAACACTGTTCTCACTCATGAGGGTTAGTGACTTCTCCAGAGTATCACCGCTCCGCACCGTGACTATATCGGTAGACATAATATTTGCCGCTATCATAGAGGGACCTCGATTGGCAAGGTGGTTCAGGCTAAGGAAGGTCTGATTTATTCAGAGGTTCACAAAATCAGAAAAAGAAGAGTATGCCGAGATAGATGAGCACAAAAATTGCGGCAAAGCCTATCGGCAGCGAACCGGAACGGGTGACTTGATAGAGCTTCTCCTTTTTCTCCCTGTCGCCATCTCCCGCTAGGAACCAGTAGGGGGTAAGAACCAGACGCATAAGCCATGCAGGACCGTCCTTCGTGAAGCGGGTGACGACGCCGACGATGTCCTCCACGAAGAGTCTGTGGAAGGCGTAGTTTATGCCGTTCATCACATTATCGGCGAGGTTATAAAAGAGGCGGCCACCCTTTCTTAAGAACCAGTCGGCATCGATATTGATAGCGCGAATCTCCGCCGGGTATATGCCAGCAAGGAGGAGGAGGGTAAAGGCCAGGGCGGAGAAGAAGAGGAGCTGGGTCTGGGCCATTATATGGGAGAGGGTGTACGGCTCATAGGCGGTCGGGTAGGGGAGGATGCTGTAAAGCGGTTTAGGATAGGCGCCGATGAAGATGCAGAGGAAAGCTGCTATACCCATGGCGACCAGCATATTCCTCGGGGCCTCCTCGACCCGGTGACCCGCGTCGTGACCGAAGAAGGCGAAGAAGGGGATCTTTATCCCGGCGTGGTGGAAGACACCGGCGGAAGCAAAGAGGAGGACAAGCCATACGAGTGTCATGTGACCGTGGGCCGCAGCCTCCATAACCATAGATTTACTCACGAAGCCGCTAAAGAGGGGGAAGGCGGATATCGACGCCGCCCCGACAATACAGAAGATAGCGGTCAGAGGCATGGATTTGTAGAGTCCTCCGAGGTCGGTGGCATTGATCTTGCCAGTCCGGTGCATGACCGCCCCCATTGACATGAAGAGGAGCCCCTTAAAGAGGATATCGTTGAAGGCGTGAGCCGTTGCCCCGTTTATGGCCATCTCCGTTCCGATGCCGATGCCGACCACCATGAAGCCCACCTGGTTGATGAGGCTGTAGGCGAGGACCCTTCGAAGGTCATTCTCGATCACGGCATAGAATATGGGGAAGGCAGCCATGGCCGTTCCAATCCAGATGAGGCTCTCCGTTCCGGGGTAGGCCCGTGCCAGGGCGTAGACCGCCGTCTTCGTCGTGAAGGCGCTCAGGAATATGATACCCCCTATGGTCGCCTCCGGGTAGGCATCGCTGAGCCACGTATGGAGGAGAGGCCAGGCGCAGTTTATGCCGATGCCGAAGAAGATAAGGTAGGTCGATAGACCGTCGAGGCCGATATAACCGAATTCGAGTGAGCCCTGTTCATGAATGTAGAGAACGATACCTGCCAGGAGGAGAAGCCCGCCGACCACGTGGATGAGGAGGTAGCGGAAACCTGAAGACATGGAGACCTTCGTCCCTCGCGCCCAGATGAGGAGAACGGAACCGACTGTGAGCATCTCCCAGAAAACGAAGAAGGAGAAGAGATCTCCGGCGAATATTGCCCCCAAGGCGCTCCCGGCATAGACAAAACCGGCGACATACTCGACATCCCGCTTAACGTGGAGGATATAGATGACGGTGATGAAGGATATGATGTGGAAGATATAGCCGAAGAGGAGCGAGAGGCCGTCAAGCCTCCCCAGCACCACCTCGAAGTCGAGGAAGTGGACGACCCAGTGTGTCCCTGCCGGGGTGGCAATGAGGTTGATGAAGCCGACAACTGGCAGGAGGAGCATATAGGCCGACTTTACCCGCCCCTTCAGGAGAGGGATGAGGAGCGCCCCGATGATGAATATCGCTGCCGGCGGGACGGTGCTAATCATAGTAATCCTCTTTCCGTTTCACCAACGGACGGAGCACGTATTTTGAAACCAGGACGAGGAGGACACAGGCGACAAAGCCGAAGATGGCGTAAAACTCAGGCCACTCCTCCCATGGAAAGAATGTATGTTTATGAACAAAGAAATCGAGAACAAGGAGTACGACGAGGGCGACAAAGAAGCCCCTAAGCAGCCGCTTGACGTTTTGTGGCTTGTCAAAGATATGTTCTTTTTTCATATTATTATCCACCACCACCTCCAGACCTACAGCGCGCTCGCAAAGATGACCGTAAGATAGATGAGAAATATCGCAAATATAATATAGAATGCGGGTCTGTAACCCGGCGTCGGATCGTGGGATAGTTCCATGATCTCCTTCTTTTCATTATCCATTAGTTATCCTCCTGTAATCTGTAGCATGGCCAGACGAGCCAGGTTAAAGAACGGTTGGGGGAAGAAAAAGAAGGCTAGAGAGAGGAGCGCCGTCAAGACCAGGGGGGCAACGCACCAGATGGGGGCCTCCTCTACCCTCTCTTCAAACTTAGACTCTTCCGGCGTGCAGAAGAATGCCTTGTAAAATATGGGCAGGAAGTAGGCGGCATTCAGAAGCGAGCTGGCAAGGAGCACAACGAGCATGAGTTTCTGACCGGCTTCGAGTGTGCCCAGGACGAGATACCACTTGCTGATGAAACCTCCCGTAGGGGGGAGTCCGATGACGCTGAGTGATCCGATAAAAAAAGCGATCATTGTGACGGGCATCCGCTTACCAATACCGACCATATCGCTTATATACTTTTTTCCGGTAGCGACAAAGATCGCCCCGGCGCAGAAGAAGAGGGTAATCTTTCCGAAGGCGTGCATGGCGATATGTAGCATCCCGCCAGTGAGCCCCTTCGGGGAGAGGAGGGCAGCGCCGAGGACGATGTAGGAGAGCTGGCCAATCGTGGAGAAGGCGAGACGCCGTTTCAACTCATTCTGAGAGAGGGCGATCAGCGAGGCGACGATGATGGTGAAGGCCGCGATATAGCATAGAACAGTCCCCAACCCAAGGGTCTGCAAGAGGTCTACCCCGAAGACGCCGGTCACGATGCGGAATATCGAAAAAACCCCCACCTTCACCACGGCAACGGCGTGGAGGAGGGCGCTCACCGGCGTGGGCGCCACCATTGCCGCAGGTAGCCACCCGTGGAAGGGCATGATGCCAGCCTTGGCGAAACCGAAGATGAACATCAGGAGAAGGATGACAACGGTAGTCGTCGATGTCGTTCCAGCGAGGAGGCCCTGACTGGAAAATTCGAGGGTTCCCGTCATGCTGTAGATAATCAGCATAGCCGGCAGCACCAGTCCAATCGACGTGCCGAGGATAAAGGTAAGGTACTTCCGGCCCGATGCGCGGGACTTCTTGTCCTGATGGTGGGTAACGAGGGGATAGGTCGCCAGCGAGAGCATCTCATAAAAGAGGTAGAGGGTAAAGAGGTTGGCGGCAAAGGCCACGCCTATGGTTCCTGAGAGGGCAAGGGCGAAGAAGGAGAAGTAGCGTGTCTGGCTGTGCTCCTTGAGGCCCCGCATGTAGCCGATAGAGTAGGCGGATGTGACGATCCAGAGTGTGGAGGCAACGAGGGCGAAGAGAAGCCCCAGCGAATCGACCCTGAACCGTATGGCAACGCCGGGGAGAAGCTCAAGGAGGGTGTAGCTAATCGTACTCCCCCCAAGTATGACAGGGACCATGGAGGCGACGATGAGGAACTTTATGATACCAGCCGCAAAGGTCCACCCCTCCCGAATATTCGGTCTCGTACTCGAAAGGACGATAGGGATAACCGCAATCAGCGAAACAATGACGGCCAGCAGTGGTTTTATCGATGTAATGGTTTCCATGTTATTTGTGTTTCAAGTTGCGGGTTGCAAGCACAGGGACACTCCCTTGTTGACTACGTTCTTTGATTTAAACCATGCCAATAATGTAAACCATGTAAACCAACCCACCATCCTTAAATCCCCGCCGGCACGGCAAACTGTATAATCGCTGTGACAATATCACCTGTGTAGAGCCCCACCACTATGAGACTGACAGAGACGATAACGAGGGGGACTAGCATGCTTAACGGCGCCTCGTCGATCGGTTCCGGCGGTTCCAGATGATGGCCATCCCCATCATCACCGTGATGCTCCTTGAACGGTTCAAAGTAGCCAACCTCGATCACCCGAAAAAAGAGCACCGCATTCACCAGGCTTGAGAAGAGGAGAGCCGCCATGAATCCCCACTGCCCCCCGTCGATGGCGCCCAGGATGAGATACCACTTGCTGAAGAAGCCGGCCAGTGGCGGGACACCTATCATGGAGAGGGCCCCAATCGTGAAGGCCCCCATGGTAACCGGCATCTTACGGTAGAGTCCCCGGAGGTCGTCAAAGTGGTGTCCCCCCCTCTTGTAGACAATAATACCGGCAACCAGAAAGAGGCAGAGGGTCATGAGGGCGTCGTTCATGATATGGAGGATGGCGCCGGTCATCCCGTTCCGGTTGGCCAGCCATATGCCGCCCACCATATAACCAACCTCTGCTACAACCAGGTATGTCAGCATCTTCTTGAAATCACGCTGGGCGAGGGCCAGGATCGAGCCTCCGATGATCGCCGCCACCGCCATCCAGACAACAGCGCTGTGCATGGCAAAGGTCTCATAGACAAAGGCAGGCGAAAAGATGGAGAACATGACCCTTATCATGATGTAGATGGTAACCTTTGTCATGAGGGGGGCAATCAGGGTTCCTGTCGCGGATGGCGCATAGGTGTAGGCATTGGGAAGCCACCCGTGAAGGGGAAAGAAGGCCATCTTTATCCAGAGTCCGACAAGGATCAGTATGAAGGCTACGAGGATAGCGTTGGAGCCATAGAGGGCCGGGAGGATATTGTAGAGGTCGGCCATATTCAGGGAGCCCGTCATTATGTAGAGGTGTCCCACCCCGAGGAGGTAGAAACAGGCCCCTATGGTTCCCATGATAACGTAGTTAAAACCCGATATGAGCGCCCTGTCCCTGCCGATAGCAATGAGGGCGTAGTTTGTCAGGGCCGTAATCTCCATCAGGACATAGAGGTTAAAGGCGTCTCCCGTCACCGTCATCCCCAGGAGACCGGTAACGAGGAGAATGTAGAGCACATAGAAGTGGGGAATCCTGTCGGGCAGATCCTTCTTCACACTCTCTTTGGCAAAGAGCGCCGCCATGAGGGCTACGAAGGAGATAACGACGAGAACTAGCCCGTTGAGATGATCGACGACATACTCGATACCGAAGGGGGGCGCCCACCCACCCAGCCGATAGTGGAGTGGCCCGCTCTCCAGAACCTGACAGAGGGTTTTCACAGAGGCGTATAGGGAGCCAATGAGTGCTAAAACGGCAAGAGGGTGGCAAAACTTTTTATTAAACTGCCCTGCTATGCCTATGATGAAAGCGGAGAGGAGAGGAATGACAATCAACAGGGCAGGGAAGTGCTCGAAACCTGTCATCTAATCTGCTCCAGGATCTCATCCTCCTCAACCGTCCCATACTTCTTGTGTATATCCAGGATGATGGCGAGGGCCACACCGAGGGTGGCGACGCCAACCACAATAGCGGTGAGCATCAATACATGGGGGAGGGGGTTTACATAGTGGGCGGCATTGATAGCGTGTTCAGCGGCCTCGTGGCCGTGGCCGTGTTCGATGATGGGGATGGTGGCGCCCCTCTTTGCCCCGGCGGAGACATAAAAGACGATGATAGCCGTCTGGAAGATGCTCATCCCGATAATCTTTTTTACCAGATTATTCTTCACCAGCATCGCGTAGAGGCCGATCATCATCAGAAGAACGTATATCCAGTAGTTGTATTTTGCGAGTATGACTTCCATAGTCTGTGCCTTATTCCATGATCTGTATCGCTAGAAAAGTTGCCGCCGTTGAGCAGTCATAACCCATTATTGTGCCTTCCGTGGGAGGCCAGGTTTGTATAGATTGAAATGACAATCGCCATAACTGTAATCCCGACGCCGATCTCAACGCCCAGCATTGCAAGGGACCTGGCCTCTATGGGAGTGACCGATGGCAGGATCGTACTCAAAATGCTGTAGTCGAGGAAATTTGCGCCGAGGAGAAGGGCGAGAAAGCCGATCCCCGCGTAGATGAGGACGCCTACATTGGCAAGGATGATATTCGACTTTTCACGCATTCGGCTGAGTATCGTCTTGAGATCGTAGCTGATTCCCAGAAGGATGAAGCTGGCCCCCAGTATGACTCCGCCCTGGAAACCGCCTCCGGGACTGTGGTGACCGTGAGCAATAACATAGAGGGCAAAGAGCTGCATGAAGGGGATCATAACCCGGCAGACCGTCTGGATAATCGTGTCCTGATACGACACCTCATACTTCCAGTCATCCTCCTCATCTTCGCCATCCCTTTTTCTATACCGCCTGAGAATAAGAAGCACCGCCAACCCGGCGGCAAGGATAACCGTCGTCTCGAACATGGTATCGAATCCGCGATAATCGGCCAGAACGGAGGTAACGATATTGGGAACGGACGTCTCGGGAATAGTCTCGGTAATATAGTGAGGGGAGAGGTGGAGGCTCGCGGGCGAGGACGGGTCAGCCCAGTCGGGAAAGTCGCCCACTGCGTAGAGGAGCATAATGCCGACGGCAGTGACCGTCAGGAGTCCGAAAAACTTCAATCCTTCGTCCTCCTTGTCGTTCTGAAGACGACGGCGATAAAGAAGACGGAACTCACCCCGGCACCCACCGCCGCCTCTGTGAAGGCGACGTCAACGGCTCCCATCTCAGTCCATAGGAGGCACATTAGAAAGCTGTAGGCGCCAAATACAATCGCCGCGCTGAGCAGATCTTTGACGGTAATGGCGGCAATCGCCGTGATTACAATGAGCGTCAGGATTATAATGTCAAGTTGCCAGATCATCGTTGCCCTCCTCTATGTTGCCCTCTTTTGTCCACGGCTTCACGCCCGACTCAAAACCGGCGGCAAGGACAGCGTGGGTTGCCGTAGGGCTGGCCAGAAATATGAAGACCGCTATCAGGATGATCTTAAGGCTGGTGAGGATGGTATCCGGCGAAAGGTGATGGAGGTTATATAAGGCCAAACCAAAAACCATGAATAGTGAGGAAGATATGTCGCCTTTGCCAGCGGCATGCATCCTCGAATAGAAGTCGGGGAACCTGATAATCCCGATAGTGGTGGTAATAAAGAAGAAAAAACCGATAGAGAGAAGTACAATCACAGCGATATCCACGGTCAGCCCCCTCCCTTCCTCTCCCACAACCCGAAACCGATGGAAGAGAGATTCTTATGGTGGTGGAAGTAGCGTGACGCCGCAATGGTAGTGATAAAGTTGAGGAGGGCATAGGCCAGGGCTATATCGACAAACATCTCGACCCGATGGTAGATGAAGCCGATAACAACCAGGAGTATTGTCGTCTTTGTGCCGATAACGTTGACGCCCATGATCCTGTCAATGACCGTCGGGCCGAAGATTGCCCTGTAGAGGGAAAAAAGAATCAGGATACAGAGTCCCACGCCCAGGGCTATAAAAAAGGTATCCACAGGTCAAGTCTCCTTAAAAATCCTTGCCACACGATCCTCCATCTCTCCCGGCAGCCCTTCGGCGACCTTACGGCTCAGAGCATGGACATAATACTCGTCATCCTGCATGAGAATGGTGATAGTGCCAGGCGTCAGGGTAATGGAGTTGGCGAGGGTCACACGGGAGAAGTCATTTCCCAGCTTTGTCTTGAATGTCACGATACTGGGGTCAATTACACTCTTCATCCTGGGATGAAGGGCAAGAAAGGTGACGTGAAGGGTTGAGAGTATGATCTCATAGAGGAGCCAGGGAATGTAACAGAGGAAGCGCCATGTTTCACCCAGCCTTCCTCCCCTCCTCTTCTCCTGAAAGAGGAGGTCGCTTGAGAAAACTGCCACAAGGATGCTTGATATGACGCCAAGCGTCATATGGAATAAATCAAACTTTCCGGAAAGGAGAATCCAGAAGGCGAACATGATAAGGAATGTATGGAGTCGATGCATCAATTCCCCCCTTAATACGATCCCGTATTATATAGTACAATTGAACCGCACTGTCAACCTGTTGTCGTCAAAACCTGTTGTTGTCAAAACATTGCGCTACAGCACAAGATATTTCACTATCTTGTCACCTTCTTTCTCTCGATATCGGTGTCACTTAGATAGCCTACCCCCTAATCCACCGTCAAACGAGACAAGTAAACCTCCTTCTATCTTCCTCTTGACACCAATTGTGTAATCGGGTAGGATTGGCCACTATGAATAAAGGAAAGGTGATAAAAAAGATAATATTTATTGAGGCGAAGCCTCCCGATTTTCACGTATTTTCAAGGATACCCCTGCCTCGTCTCGGAACGATCCTCCTGGGAACCATGCTGAAACAGGAGGGGTATGAGGTGGCGAGCTATGTAGAGGAGTTTGCAGAGCTTGATCTTGACGATATCCTGAGCGCCGATGCTGTCGGTCTCTCTACACTTACCTCCACCACCCCCCGCTCCTATGAAATTGCCGATCAGCTGAAGAAGCACGGTGTCACCGTCTTCATGGGCGGCCCCCACGTCACCTATATGCCAGATGAGGCTATTGAGCACTGTGACTATGTGATGCGCGGCGAGGCTGACGAAACTATCATTGATTTCATACATGCCCTTGAACGCGGCGAAGGGTTCGAAGCCATTCCAGGTCTCACCTACTGGGAGGACGGCAAGGTAGTACACAACAAGAGTGTCTCTATCTGCAAGGATCTCGACGCACTCCCGGCTCCCGACTACACCATCCTCAAGGGGGTTGGGACCGATGTCTACAAGCTTGAGATGGCCCCTATAATGACCGCCCGTGGCTGTCCCTACGACTGTAGCTTCTGCTCCGTCACCTCCATGTTTGGCCATAAGTTCCGCTTTCGGAAAAAGGAGAAGGTGCTGGAGGAACTGCGACTCCATAAAGATGCTGGCGGCAAGTTCATCTTCTTCTATGACGACAACTTTACCATCAATAAAAAACGCGCCAAGGACCTCCTCCAGTCGATGATCGATGAGAAACTCACCCCCCGGTGGACGGCTCAGGTGAGTGTCGATGTAGCCAAGGATCTCGAACTTGTCAAGCTGATGCAGAAATCAAAGTGTTACACCGTCTATATCGGTCTTGAATCGATCAACCCCGAAACCCTCAAGGCCTATAACAAGAAGCAGACCGTGGCGGATATCGAAAACTGCATCTCCGTACTCCACCAGCACAATATCAATGTCCACGGCATGTTTGTCTTCGGCTCCGACGAGGATACCATTGAGACCATCCACGCCACTGTTGACTTTGCGAAGCGCAACAGCATTGAGACCGTTCAGTTCCTCATCCTCACCCCCCTTCCTGGGACGCGGATGTACCACGAGCTTGATAAGCAGGGGCGAATATTCTCGAAGGACTGGAGTCTCTACGACGCCCATCATGTAGTCTATAAACCTAAAAACATGACCTACCACGAACTACAGATGGAGGCCATGAAGGCGACAAAGCGATTCTACTCTATTGGCCAGATTATCAAGCGGGCAGTACGACTCCAGGTTCTCACGACAAGTCTCAAGGCATACGGAAGACACATGTCAAAGACGTGGGAGAGGCGCAACAAGTATTTTGTGGATTATACGAAGAGTATCTCCGATGCAGGTAAAATACTTGACCTGAAGGCAAAGCAGACTGCTGAAGACATCAAGGAAAAGTTCAGCCAGATTGAATTGACCGGCCAGGCGCCCCAACCGAAGATCCGTTGAAGACAACTCCACAACAACCGGATTTACCACGGGCGGCGGTTTTCCTGTAGAAAGGCGGCGGCAGATGTCCAGACACCTCACCGTTGCGCTACTCTCCTTTTTCATTGCGACCCTTGCAGCGCCATCATACGCAACACTCCCCGCAGATAAAGCTGAGGCCCCATGCGTTATTGACGCGGGCGACTCTTCCCCTTTTCAAAGTAGCGAGTACAAAACCTTTCTGACAAAATTCGGACTCTGCCGGGAGAGGTCTCACCTCAGTCATTTCGATATCAACAACCCCTTCTTCGATGGATTTAATCGCGGAGAGAAGAACAGCTACCCTGCCACACTCACCAGGGAAGAACGGGGCAAAATAGTTACCTACGACATTCCCGTTGTTATCAATGAGAGGGTGGAGCACTTTCTCGACTACTTTCAGACGCGGGGGCGTGGCTTCTTTGAGAGGTGGCTTGCCAGAAGCACAAAGTACCTCCCTATGGTCAAGGAGATATTACGGAAAAACGAACTTCCAGAGGACCTTGCCTACCTAGCCCTCATAGAGAGCGGCTTCAATACTAGGGCCTACTCACGGGCAAGTGCGGCCGGTATATGGCAGTTCATGCCTAAGACTGGAGCAAGATACGACCTGCGGATAGACTGGTGGATTGATGAACGGCGCAACCCTGAGAAGTCTACGTGGGCAGCAGCAGCCTACCTGAAGAAACTCTACTCCATGTTTGATTCATGGTACCTCGCGGCTGCTGGTTACAACGGTGGCGAGGGTCGGGTTAAGAGGGCCATAAAGAGGCACCAGACAGACGACTTCTGGGTTGTGTCAAAGAAGAGGAGAGGCTTAAAGAGGGAGACGAGAGATTATATCCCCAAGTTCATTGCCGCCATGCTCATAGCCAAAGAGCCCGATAAGTACGGCTTCACGAATATTGAATACAGCGAAGCGATAGCGTATGACAAGGTTAGCGTCCCGGATGCGACCGATCTGAGGGTTATTGCCGATGCAAGCGGCTGTTCACTCCAGGAGATTACAGCGCTCAATCCCGACCTGAACAGGTGGTTCACACCACCTAACTACCCTGATTACGAGATCACACTGCCCAAAGGGATGGGCAAAACCTTCCAGCAGAACTTTGCCGTGATTCCGAAAGGGGAGCGGGTAAGGTTCCTGAAACACAAGGTACAGAGGGGAGATAGCCTCCTTTCGATTGCCAGGCGGTACGGCACAACGATAGATCCCATAATCTACCTGAATGAGATAAAAAAACCGCGATTCATCCGGGTGGGGTGGCTCCTTGTTATCCCGGTGAGGGCCGACAGTGGAATCAGGAAGATTATAAGTAGAGCGCCTCTCCCGAAAAACGGCATCTATCTTGTTCAGAGGGGCGACACCCTCTGGGAGATATCGCTCCGCTTCGGCGTAAAGGTGAAGGAGCTCCTCGAGTGGAATGAGATAGAGAGGGTGGATCGCCTCATGCCGGGCCAACGGCTCTACGTGAAGCAGAGCAGGACATAGGCGGCTGCACGTCCATTTAACCACCCCAGAACTACACCATACAATATAGTGTGAAAGGAAAATAATGATACCGATTGGAGAAGCTCTTGATCTGATACTCGGAGAGGTAAAGCCGCTTGGGCATGAGCGTGTTCCCCTCCTCTCATCCCTCGGCAGGGTCCTGGCAGAGGACATAGCCGCCACCATATCCAACCCTCCCCTCGATAACTCCGCAATGGACGGCTACGCCGTCAGGGCCGCCGACACAGCAGGGGCTGCCGATGGTAAGCCTGTATCACTCAAGGTCATTGCCGACCTTCCGGCTGGCAACATACTGCGAGAGAAGGTTGGTACTGGCGAGGCGGTGAGGATAATGACCGGCGCTCCGGTTCCCGACGGCGCAGACGCAGTTGTCATGGTGGAGTACACCGAAAAGGTAGAGGCAGGCGGTGTAAAGTCGGTCGCCATTGCGCGAGAGGCGTCACTCGGTGACAACGTCAGGAGGGCCGGAGAGGATTTCAAGGTTGGCGACGCTGTCATAGAGAAGGGGCGCATCATCAGGCCCGCAGAGGTGGCGATGATGGCGGCTACCGGCAAACCCTTCGTCACCGTCTACCAGCGCCCCCGTGTGGCGGTGCTGTCAACGGGAGACGAACTTGTCGATATCTACGAGACCCCCACCGACGGGAAGATCATCAACAGCAACAGCTACACCATCTCCGCCCAGCTGCTGGATTGCGGATGCGAGGCTATCCAACTGGGGATCGCCCGTGACACCAGAGAGGACCTTGAGGAGAAGATGCGCTCCGGCCTCAACAGCGACGCCATCATCTCATCTGGAGGTGTCTCGGTGGGTGATTTCGACTTTGTCAAAGAGGTGCTCAGAGATATGGGGTCAGAGATGCACTTCTGGAAGGTGGCGATGAAACCTGGAAAACCACTCGCCTTCGGCACCATCGGTGGCAAACCGGCCTTCGGTCTCCCCGGCAACCCCATCTCCTCTATGGTCTCCTTCGAACAGTTTGTAAGACCGGCCCTCCTCAAGATGGCCGGGAGGAGAGATATCTTCAAGAGGAGCATTGCCGCGACCCTTGCAAAGGATGTTAAAAAGAAGGCGGGGAGGGTAAACTTTGTGAGGGCAATCCTCGCCCCCTCCGGCGACGGCTTCACCGTAACCCCCCTCGAAGGACAGGGGTCTGGGATTATCTCCAGTATGGTCAAGGCCAACGCGCTGATCCTCCTCCCCCTCGCAGAGAGCTCTTTTCAGGCCGGCCAGGAGATCAATGTCCACCCCCTCGACGAGAGCCTTCTCTACAGTGACAGACCATCGGACGAACTTATTTCATGAGCTTTGAGTAAACTAACCACTACAACGCAAGAGGAATAGCAGAGGAAGGCGAGACATGTTTAAAACAATTGAGTGGAAAAATAATAGTGTAGTCATGATAGACCAACGTCTCCTGCCGACTGAGGAGATTTACCTTACATACAAGAGTTACAAGGGGGTCGCAAAAGCCATCAAGGATATGGTGGTCCGTGGAGCGCCAGCAATCGGCGTGGCGGCGGCAATGGGTGTGGCCCTGGGCGCTATGAAGATAAAAGGCAAGGAGCGCAAGGCTTTCACTAGGGAGTTCAAGGTTATCTGCAACGAACTTGCCGCGACGCGGCCGACCGCCGTTAACCTATTCTGGGCCATTGAACGGATGAAGCAGGTTGTCAGGAAGGCACCCCGAAAAACGGTCAAGGAGATCAAGGAGCTCCTCGTTACAGAGGCCATATTGATCCACGCTGAAGACAT
>JBHHTR010000044.1:0-14122 GCA_046753505.1 Thermodesulfobacteriota bacterium | reverse complement strand
TACCTTCCTATAGAGTTTCTCAAACTGCCTAATTGCAGCCTTTCGCTCATATTCAACATCAATTTCTTCTTCATCTTCTTCAGCATGTAGAAGCCACAAAGAGATATAAAGCTGTTTTGAATATTCCTTTAATTCTTTTTCAATGTTTAGCCTTTGGGAATCATCTTTAAAACTATCCACAGCACCCCAAATAATTATCTTTAAAATAGGAAAAAATTCAGTTTCGTCATCAAGCCCTACATCTTCATAATAATCAAAAAATCTTTTAACAATTACTTTCCCTATTTCTACCGCTATCTTATTATTGTTTTTCATTTTTGTTTTGACTCATAACTACTGTATATATGGTTTCCAGATAAACCCGCTTGCTCGTTTTGCTTCCAGATAGGACGCATCCTTCGTTTGCCTATAAGATGCATGAAATCAGGAGGTTGGAGTCTTCTAGCAAAGATACGGCGTCTTATATTGTTTCCGCATAACACGCAGGCGCTTCTTTCTCACAGGTCGTCAGCCGGGCTCTTCACACCCTTGCTCACACGATATGAAGTACAGGGAGGAGAGGTTGCAAGGAATCTCCTTGATTGTGGTTAAAATGGTTTTTATCATAAAAACAGGGGGCTTACAACTTTTTCCGTTGCATATTATTGAGAAAGGCTATGGGGCAGTGCAAGCGAAGGCTGAGGCCTTCGACTACGGCGTCCCTCCGTGTAGACCAGCGTCCTTACGGCAACTCATGAATAAAGCGGGCTAGATAGCCCCTTTACCCGATTTGATTTTTAATTGTATATGAGTGGTGTTTCACTCAGGTTTTCAATGGAAGTGAGGTCCAGGTCAATGTCGAGCGAAGGCCAACGCAGGTGAAAGTCATGATGCAACTCTACGCTGAAAATATCTGAGACCCTTGCGTCTCGAAACCAGGGAAAGTCGTTGTAACCAAGAAAGTACTCTTTGCCTTTGACAAAAAGCCACAATCCATGAATATCAATGTTCAGTACTTCAACCTGGGAAGTGCTCTTGCCAAGCGTCTGTGATTTCATCTTTATGCGCCTCCACCACCTTTGCCAGTTCTGTAATCTGTGGATCGGATAGCCCTAAGTTCTTTGCAAGAGATACTTCCGGCAAAATCCAGAACTTGGCCTCCCCGTCCCCACAATGCACATGAATGTGAATCCTCTCTTCTTCCCGGGAGAAGAAGTAAAACCTGTATCCCCTATATCGAAAGACCGTCGGACTCATAAGGTATTATGCCAAAATCATTGTGTGATGTAAAATCACTTTGAGCGAACAATTAGGTTGATCCGTATAAGAGGCGGAGCACAGTATTTCTGCCTATAGAAAACGTTCTTTGTGTTTGGAAATATTTATCATGAAATCAGGGGGCTTCCCAACCTATCTGTTTCCCCCGATTCTCTTTTACGACCTTCGTCGTGCCCTGCTCTGCATGGTTCATCTGTATTGATATCGGCCCCTGCCGACCGTGCCTTCACCTCCGGTTGCCGGGCGCTTTGCTTACTTGTATTATCTTTAGCCGGACGTCGAGGAGTTCTCTCTTGTCGAAGCGGCTTTCAAGGGAGAACTCTCTGACAAGGAGGAGAGAGCGGTGGTGTTCCATTGCGTATAGGAGGTTTATGAGTCTGTTCAGATCTATTCCTTCTATCTTCACCTCAGCGCCGCGTTCAAGGTAGCCTTGTCTGATCTCCTCCTTGAGGGGGAGGAGCGAGGCGAGTTTGCTTTTGACCCCTATTTCCTTGGCTATCCCCTCCATGATGGCGACAACGGATTGTGAGGTGGCGGCTGGCGATACCTTTTTTTCGAGGGCCTTGAGGCTTGCCTCCTTCTCGATGTACCCCTTGGCTAGTTTATTAAAGGTGGAGAGCTCCCCCTTCTTGACCGATACTGTCCGTTTCATGGCGGTGTATCTGGAGGAGGCGGTAAACCCACCCCAGAGGATGACGATGAGGATCAGGGTGCCCAGGATGAGGATTGACCGTTGTCTCGGCTCCATTTCTATTATGTACCGCTGGATATTCATGATCCCTCTCCCCCGATCTTCATGGAGAGGCTGAAGTGGGTCTTGCCGTCCCCCCCTGCCGTGACGTTGGTGAGGGTAACATCTCTGAAGATGGGGTCGTCCCTGAGGGTATCCCTGAGTTTCGTTGCCTCTTCAAAGGAGCCTGTCTCCCCTTTTGCCGTCAACCGTCCCTCTCCAACGGAGAGTTCGTGGAGGGTGAGCTTGCCATCGCCGATCACTTTTCCGCCTTCCGCAACCCTTGTCATGATCTCAAGGATATTCAAACCGCTCCCCACAACTGCCAGTTTATTGTCTACAACCTTCATTTGACTCTCGAGTTGATAGAGCTCATCAACCACCTTTCCCTGCTTATGGAAGATGGTGCGATAGGCTGCTTGGAGGCTCTCTCTGGTAGCGGCGCCCTCTTTTGCAAGGTTCAGGTATCGAAACGATAGGTTGCCTGCTAACAGGCTGCAGACGATAGCGGCGAGTATGGCCGTATAGGTGAGGCCCCTCCTGGCGGCATCCTTCTCTTTTGTGTATGCGAATTCTCCACGCCTGAAGTTGACGCCTCCCGTCATACTCCTCTTGTGATGTAGGGCCATCGAGAGGACGCCCGCCCCCTCTGTTGGGTAGTCGAAGGGGAGGGAGAGGCTTTCTACTGTAGATGAGGGGAAGAGTGACGCCACCTCCTCCGTGCTCCATCCGGTAACGTAGCAGCGCTCCACCTTGATCCCCTCGCTCTCGAGATAGAGGGCGCTGAGCTTTATGTCCCCGATCCCACCGCTGCCGGACAGGTGCTTGAAAAAGAACGGTTTACCTGCGGAGACGACAACCATGGAATCTTCCCGTATGAGAGCGACAGTGGCGTCGTTGGCGGCGTCATTGCCATCCTTTGCCGTCTCCGCAGCCACCTCCACGACAAGGGTGTCGAGGGAGCAGAGGGAGCTGCCCAGCCAGCACGGGTCGAGGCCGCAGTTGTTAAGTATGTCGAGGTACTCCCCTACAAGACGCTTTTCAACGGCAACTGCCACTACCTTGCCTTCGCCCCCTTTTCCAATCGGGACGCCCTCTATGATCATCTCATCCGCCTCTATGGGGAGAAGCGGCGCTACCTCGAAGGGGAGCACCTCTATGATCTTTGCCCTCTCTTCAAAGGGGATGGGGAGTACTCTCAGGGTCAGGTCGCCTGAGGGGATTCCGGCGATGACTCTCTGAAACCGTGTAAACCCCCTCTCCTCCATCTCTACGAGGAGTGCTGAGATGGCCCCATGGAGCGCCTCCTTTTTAGCCACTCCATCCGCCTTGTCAGGGACCACGATAGGTTGGGTGAAGAAGCCGTCAGGCGCCATCGTCTTTGCCGTGAAGATGCCAGCCCGAACGTTATCCCGCTCTATGTCGATGATGAGGATCATTGCTGTCCCTATCTCTCCCTCCAGTAGAGCACTCTTCCGCCAATCTCTATCACCGCCTCCACCTCTCTGACGGCGTCTGTTGTTCTTGCTATAGAGAAGACCCTGAAGACTCTACTGTCAACTGTAATCCGATCCTGCAGGGTAAACCCGATGGTTTCAAAACCGGGGATCTGCATTATATCCGATTTATTATTAAAGGGGGTATCATTTCTGAAGTCGATGATCCCCTGGGCGAGATCCTCTGTCATCTCCTCTGACAGGGCCATGATGACCTCTCTTCTTGCCGTATTTATGTTAATGAGGCCGTCGGCACTGTAGGCGGTGATGAGGGGGGCGACGGTTTCAAATACTTCGGGTGTATACCCTTTCACCATGAGAAGCTCTTCATTGGTTCCCAGATAGTTGTTCTGCGGCAGATAGGGGTGGGGAAGGCCCTGATAGTAATCGAGCCCCTCACCCCCTCCCGGCCTCGGTTCGTCATCGCCGTCGATCCAGTCGGCGAGGGTGTCTGCCAGGGAGTCGTCCTGCTCTAGGATATCGAGGAGGCGTACATAGGTTGCATAGACCTTTTCGTTATGAACACCGGTGTTGGGATAGACGACTCGTGTTGATATCTTACCCAACTCGTCGAAGACTGTAATTGTTACGACGCTATCCTCTTCACGGTTGCTGAAAGTCCATCCCCCCTCATCCATAGTCTTGTGGGGTTCGACCTTGAGGAGCTCCTTGAGGCCAGCCTGAGTCAGGTCGATGCCGGCCCTGGCGAGGATGGAGGCCTTCTGGCTGTTGGTGAAGTTGCCTACCCTCTCTGAGGAGAGGTAGACCCTGTAGATCACCTCAACTACGAGACCGACAATTACAGCCGTAATGAGGAGTGTGATGATGAGGGCAAAACCGCTTTCGACTCTTTTTTTTCTAATCATGCGATACATTTTGTGCCGTCAGAACGGCTTGTTCAGCGAATCATGGTTCTGGCAATGGAAGAGATGTGCTCCCCATCAGGAAGGATAACCGTCACCTTTACCGCATCGGGAAGCCTCTTCTCCAACTTGCCGTCCCACGCCAGCGTCCAGTCGGTTCCATTGTAGTAGGCCACATCAAAACCGTTCACCTCATCCAGCACGACTGCCCTGAGCGGCTCCCCACGGTAGGGATCCCACGTCTCCATTACAATGGAATCGCCTTCGTCGCCACTCTCTAGAAAATATCGAACCACAGTAATGTCGCTCGTCGGTATCTCCTCTCTCACTGCCGGGTAGGCGATGGTCGTAAAGGATATCTCCGACGCTGTTCCCTTCAACGCGCCTCTGAAAAGTGTCAGCGGGTTTCCGGCAGCGAATGAGGCGGCGCGGATCTCCCGGCTGAATCGGTCGGTAAAACGGCCGACCGCTAGGTAGTTGTCTGTCTCCCCTTCGATCCCCTCTCCCCCCCTCAGGATAGTGAAGAGGGTTCCGTAGATGGCGGTAAGGAGGATTGCCGTGAGGGCGACCCCGATTAACAGCTCAATGAGGGTAAACCCTCTATCTCTGAAGACGGTAGGAGGAGAAAGAGAGTGCGTGCGTTTTCTCCCATGAAACCGTAATGTCCACTTTGTCAAGCCCTTCAATCCTTATCTCCTTAGTGGTGGTGAATTGCCACGCAAAGCGGGGAAACCTCTCCCCGAAGTCACCGGCCATCTTTATTGCAGGGGGGCCAAAGAGTTCTATCTCTTCCATTCTCTCCCTTCCGAGGAGGGTTGCCACTATCGTATCCCGATTGCGGGCGGCCAGAGAGAGGTGGTAGTTGTAGCTGATAAGGGCGGTAATGATCACGCCGGAGAGGATCGCCAAGGCAATCATGACCTCCAGGAGCGTAAACCCTTTCGGCTCGTAATGATAAGGAGCCATCCTATCCTCCCGGAGCTGCGCCGCCTTTGCTCTTACTCTACGCATAACCTTCAGAGACACTGACTGTGCCGTTATAGGGGTTGAAGGAGAGGGTCAAGACTCTTTCGCCACCCCTCATGTGGATGGTGAAAGAGTCCGAAAAGCCGTAGGGGGAGAAGTGGACGGCAATGGCGCCCTTGTTTACCTTTCCTGTGCGAGGAAGGAGCAGGTCCTCTATCCCGATTCCACTCCGTAAGCGTAACCTGCGGAGGGTATGGTCGGCCTCTGCCCCATATTCGTCGCCGTTTGGCGAGGAGGCGACGGTAATGACGCCGTGCTCTATGTCAAAGAGCAACCTGTAGTGGAGCTTCTTGACTGAAGCGCTTTCACTGACATAGCGGATCAGTCCCGACACCTTTCTCGCGTCACTTTGTAGATATCTTCCTTCAAGGAAGGAGAGGCGCGGGAAGACAAGGGCGGCTATGATCCCTATTACGGCTATGACCGTAAGAAGCTCCACCATGGTAAAGCCCCGCTCCCTCAAGGGGTATGAGTGAGTCTGCCTCATGGCCCGTCTATGGGGCGATGTCACGGAGTGGGACGAGGGTAGTGGGCAAGTCAGGGGATGGTGTGGCGGTGAGAGGGGTGTAGAGTGTGTTGAGAAAGAGATCAAGGCATTCAGTCGATATTCCAGTTTTCAATATCCTTAGCGAATTCCTCACCTCCCCTGATGCCGTCCTCGCCATAGGAGATGATGTCGTAATCGCCGTGCAGTCCCGGAGAGATATAGAGGTAGTCGTTGCCCCACGGGTCAAGTGAGATCTTCGTCTGTTCCAGATAGCCCCCTTTGCTCCATTTTTTAGGCATGACGCCGATAGAGGGTTTCGTGATGAGGGCGTCGAGGCCCTGCTCTGTTGATGGATAGAGACCACCGTCGAGCTTGTAGAGTTTGAGGGCCGTTTCAAAGTTTTTAATCTGAATCTTAGCCTCCGTAACCTTGGCCTCGTCCGTCCTCCCGATTATGCGGGGTGCGATGATGGCCGCCAGTATGCCGAGGATTACCATGACCACCATCAGCTCAATGAGGGTGAAACCCTCTGCTCTCTTCATAGAAATCATATGCACTGTATACCAGAGATTGAGACGGGAGGCAATCGTTAATGTGTATATTTTGCTTGCAATATGTATCTAACTATTTGATAATGTGCGCTCTGTTGAGAGCAAGATAAAATGCAGGTCTATTTATAGATTATTGCTGATAAGATTCGAGGGAGAAGTTGTGGTGAAAAGCGATCTATTGGCGGGGTGTGATTTATGAGTATTATTTATGAGTATTAATGTGGTGATTGCTTTCAGCAATAACCTCTTTGCGGAGGGGGTAAGCAGGCTGATAGAGGATATGAAGGGCGTTGAGGTAGTCGATATACTGAGGCCCGGCAAGCGGTACCCTCCTAAGAAACTGGAGGCACTGACTCCCAATGTCATCATGGTAGATTTCATCTCCCTCTACAACGCCTTTGCCGATGTGGACACAACGAAGATGAAGGGCTTTCTCCTCCTGGATACCGATTGCGGTCGAGATAATATTGTCTCTGCCATCCTTACAAAAAGAGTCAGCGGCGTCCTCATGGGGGGCGCCACCGTAGCGCAACTGAAGGATGCAGTACAGGCAGTAGCCTCGGGCGAGGTCTGGATGGACAGGGCGGTGGTTAAGAATATACTCTACGGCGTCAACGCTCTCAACAGGGAGAGGACCGAGGTTCTCTCAGAGCGGGAGAAGGAGATAACCGCCCTCATCGGCCAGGGCTATCGCAACAAGGAGGTAGCGCAAAAACTCTGTATCTGCGAGTCTACGGTAAAGGCTCATCTCCATCGTATCTTTCAGAAGCTGGATATAAGCAACAGGACCCAGCTGATCACCTTCTTCATGAAAAATCAGGATGTGACAAACTTTTTTTCGTCGCGGACGAATCAGTGACCCGGTAATCCTGCTCAGCACATTAAGGTGTATCCAGTTGAAACAGAACAGGGATGGTACAGAGAATACGGTATCTAAATCTTTTCCTCCTCCTCCTTCTCTTGCCCCTCTCCGCCTTCCTGATAAGGAACTACCTCCTCTACCGTCATACACCCCACGGTGGCGCACCGGTTCGGCTCAACCGTACATCTCCTCCCGCTGAGCGCCCTCTTCACCGTTATGCGCCCATTATTGAAACAGCCCTCTTCCCTACATCAGCCAGAGAACTTACACCTATCGGGAGTGTCGAGCGAAGTGGTGAGAAGAGCAAGGTTTATGATATTGGGAAGGCAAAGAACATTACTCTCCTTGGCGTCGTTGTCGGCCTGGAGGGGTACGCCATCTTCAAAGATAAGGGGTCTGGAAAAGAGGAGCTCTTTACAGTAGGCGACGATGTCTTTAGCGCCGGGATTCTGAAGGAGGTGACAGAGGACGGGGCGGTATTGGAGGTGGGTACAAGACAGGTTGCTTTTGCGCTCCCTAAGGAGAATATGAAACGCTACGTTCCGTCCCCCTCTGGCTATGGTAAGGGGAACAGTATGGAGGGGCAGCGCGATACCGCCTCGACGCCAACACCGGGGCGTTCCTTAAAGTATTCACGGCAGGTTGGGGCCGGTGAGTGGGTGATTAACCGGAGGGCGGTGATGAATGCCCTCGAGGATATGGGCCAGGTCTTGACTGCCGCCAGGATTACCCCTCACATGGCCGGAGGGAAGGTAGAGGGCTTCATGATTACCGAGATAAGGCCCCGTGGGATTTTCGACGCCCTCGGTCTCAAGAACGGCGACGTCCTCGTCCGTGTAAACAACTACGATATGGTCTCGCCCGAGAGGGCGATGCAGGTGCTCTCCGGTTTAAAGGGCGCCAATGAGATCAATCTGGACCTCATTAGAGGCGGGACAAAGACGAGTTTTCACTACCAAGTTAGGTAGTGCAGTGGCGCCTCAATGGGCGATTTATACAGAGGTTAAAGAGGTAGGGTGAAATTGAAGGCAGTAAATATATTACACGGCAGACGCTTATTCATTGCACTTTTCCTGACGGCGCTTTGCCTTTTTGCCGTGACGGGCGTTACTGTGGCTGCCGGCTCCGCAGAGGCGGCAGACGGACGTGACGCCTCTTCACGGGATAAGGTGTCGATTAACTTTGTTGACGTCGATATTTCCACCTTTATCAAGTTTATCAGCGAGGTGACGGGGAAGAACTTTATCTACGACAACAGGGTTAAGGGAAAGGTGACCATCATTGTTCCAAAAAAACTCACCGTCAAAGAGGCCTTTACCCTCTTTACCTCCATACTTGAAATTAAGGGTTTTACAATTGTTTCAACCAGGCACGCCTACAAGGTAATTCCGGCGGCGATGGCGCGGCAGAGCGGGGCGGAGGTGGTTACAGCTCAAACGGGGAGGGTCCGGGTAGACGACACCTACATCGTCCGCCTCATCCCCCTCAATTTCATATCCGGCCAGGAGGTCATACCCTTCCTCCGGCCACTCATATCCAAGAACGGCTACCTCTCACTCTTTGGACCTAAGAATACCCTTCTTGTTGCCGATACGGCTCGTAATATCGATAAGCTCCTTGAGATTGTTAAGATTGTGGATAGCGTGGGCGAGTATGAGGCGTTTGAGATTGTCTACCTCCGCTATGCCCAGGCCGAGGTTGTCAGCAAGATACTCCATGATATGGCGCCGCGACTCGGAGGCGGAGCTGCCTCTCAAAAGAGGGGACAGCCCGGAAAGTCTCCGGCAGCGGGAAAGATACGGATAATCCCCGATACCCGCCTCAATGCCATTATCCTTGTCGGTCCCGGCGACCAGCGTGTCAGATTAAAGGGTTCCATTGCCACCCTGGATGTGCCGTCCCCCGAGACGAGCAGCAATATCAACGTCTACTACCTGGAGAATGCCGATGTCCTTGAGTTGGCCAAGGTGCTGGAGGGGCTTGTCAAGATGCCCGGCGCCAGGAGAGCCAAGAGCGGAGCGTCCACGAGCCCGTCCGAGTTTTCCGGCGACATAAGGATAACGCCCGATAAGGCAACGAACGCACTTGTAGTCATTGCTTCTCCACCCGACTACCATAGCTTGGTGCAGGTCATAAAAAAACTCGACAGAAGGCCAAAGCAGGTCTTTGTGGAGGCGATGATTACCGAGGTCTCAGTTGACAAGGCGTTGGACCTTGGCACAAAGTGGAGGATGACGGGCACGCAGAGTGGGGAGCCTGTTGTCATAGGGGGGGTTGGGACTGTGGACAATTCGACCATCTCCTCCATCATGACCGGACTGGCCGGCCTCACCGTCGGTGGTCTGGCTAACTTTCTCTCTGTGCCTATTACGGCAGCGGACGGTTCCACTTCTACGCTATCAGTGCCCGGCTTTGCCGCCCTCTTCAGGCTTGCCGATTTCAAGGATGTTATTAATGTTCTCTCCACCCCCCATGTCCTGACCAGCGACAACAAGGAGGCGGAGATCGTTATCGGCCAGAATGTTCCCTTCCTGAGCAAACTGGAGCGGGAGGCTACGACTACCAATCAGCCTCTAATCCAGTCGATAGAGAGGGAGAATGTGGGGATTACCTTGCGGATTACCCCCCAGATCAGTGAACAGAACTACGTCAAGCTCGATATATACCAGGAGATCTCGGCCATAGCCAATACGACTGTCGAGGCTACCGATCTCATCACAACGAAACGCTCCGCCAGAACATCTGTGGTTGTGAAGGACAGACAGACGGCGGTAATCGGCGGACTCATTCAGGAGAGAGAGACAAATAACATTACCAAGATACCCCTGCTTGGCGATATACCCATCCTCGGGTGGTTCTTCAAGTTCAAGAGCAAGAAGAAAGAGAAGACAAATCTCCTTGTCTTTATTACCCCCTATATTGTGAGAGATTTTGATGAATTGGACCGCCTCAAGAGAAGGAAGGAGGAGGAGTATGAGAAGGGGAGGGGAGAGAAGGGGAGGCCGACTGATGGAGGGGGGGAGAGCAGGGAGAAAGAGCCTGTCGAGGAGTATCAGCCTCGTTCAGTTGAGCCAGTGGTGATGCAAGGGGTCGTTGTGGGGCAGTCGGTTCCAGAAGATGGGGAAGAGGTGGAGAGTGAGATGGCGCACTCCGATGGCGTCGGGGCACAACCTGCTGTACCGCTTTCGGCTGAAGTAGTTACACCTTCCATCGTGCTGCCAAAGGGGGACAGGATTGTCGGAATCACGGCAGAGGGCGGTGGTGGCGAGGAGGTAGTTACGATTGTAGGAAACGGGGCTCCGGGCAGCTATAACTTTTTTACTCTCGATTCGCCTCATCGGCTCGTGATTGATTTATGGGGGGTAAGGAGTGTCGTGCGTGCTAGGTCGATAGATGTTAACGAAGGGGGTGTCCAGCGGGTTCGTATCGGGAACCATCCGGACAAGAGCAGGGTGGTAATCGACCTCTCAGATGACAACGTCCCCCCTCACTCGATAGTTAAGGCGGGTAATGCCCTCGTGGTAACCTTTGGCGGGGGCGGGGTAAAGGTTGTGAAGAAGAGCGATATCATTAGAGCGAGAGCGCAGGCTGACGAGGGGGACGGGGTTGGAACAGGTGGAGAGTGAGAGCCATGACAGAGGCGGGGTGGAGGGGTTCGGTAGAATCGAAGAGATTCATGAAGAGGATGTAGACCCCGCTCTCCTTGAGTTAGTTCCACTCGCCTTCGCCAAGGGGAACCTTATCCTCCCCATGAGGGTGGTGGAGGGTAAGGCCCTTGTTGCCATCGCGGATCCACAAAGAATCTTTGCCCTCGACGATATTGCAAAACTCCTCTCTACTCCCGTTACCCCCGTCTTCGCGGAGGAGGGGCATATCCTTGACGCCATCCATCGTTTCTACGACCGTCCCTCCGGCTCCGCCCACAAGGTGATAGGGGATATCGATAGCGAGAGCCTCGAGTCTCTTGCAACAGAGTGGGAAGAGCCGAAGGATCTCCTTGAGTTTACAGACGAGGCCCCTATTATCAGGCTTCTCAACTCCCTCCTCTTCCAAGCCATCAAGGAGCGGGCCAGCGATATCCATATAGAACCCTACGAGAGACAGGTAGAGGCGAGGTTCAGGGTTGATGGTCTCCTCTATCCGGCCATCTCCATTCAGAAGTCGATACAGGAGGCGATTGTCTCACGGGTGAAGGTGATGGCCGGTCTCGATATCGCCGAAAAGAGGCTCCCCCAGGACGGGAGGATAAGACTCCTCATAGCGGGGCGGGATATCGACGTCCGGGTCTCGACGGTTCCGACCTCCTACGGGGAGCGCGTGGTGCTGCGCCTCCTCGACCGCAAGGGCGGCGTCATCAGCTTTGACTCCCTCGGTCTTTCCCCCGGTCAGGAGAGTGTGATGGACTCCATCCTCAGAAGGAGGAGCGGCATCCTGCTTGTCACAGGGCCGACCGGTTCCGGTAAGACTACGACTCTCTATGGGGCGCTGAACAGGATCAACTCGACGGAGAGAAACATCATAACCGTCGAAGACCCGGTGGAGTACCAACTGAAGGGTATAGGGCAGATACAGGTCAACCCCAAGGTGGGACTGACCTTTGCCAACGGCCTCCGCTCTATTCTGCGGCAGGACCCGGACGTCATCATGGTCGGTGAAATAAGGGACAGGGAGACTGCGGAGATTGCAATCCATGCCTCCCTGACAGGTCACCTGGTGATCTCAACCATCCATACCAACGACGCTCCGACAGCGGTTACGAGACTTGTTGAGATGGGGATAGAGAGGTTTCTAGTGGCGTCGTCCCTTGCCGCCGTCATTGCCCAGAGGCTGGTTCGTATCCTCTGCCCACACTGCAAGCAAGAGTATACCCCTGAGCCGGAGGAGTGTGCCCTCTTCGCAGAGGATATCCCGCGACTGTGGAGGGCCGCAGGGTGTAAAAGGTGTTTCGATACAGGGTATCACGGCAGGGTGGGAATATTCGAACTCCTTCTTGTCGAGGCTGACATGCACTCCATCATTCTGAAGAATCCCGATGCGGGCACTCTCAGGGAGTACGCCGTTGCAAAGGGGATGGGGACACTTCGTGAGGACGGCCTCGCCAAGGTTAGAGCGGGGCTCACCACCCTCGATGAGGTGCTGAGGGCAACCCATCTAACCTAAGAAACCTCTGAATAATTCAGGGATGAACTATTCAGAGAACGAAAAATGAAAGTGCGATTTTATTTTCCTCACATTTTCAATGGCTTGGCGCCACTGAAAATGGCGATGCTTCCATGTATCGTGGGAGGTCTGCATTAATCAGACCTTCCATGAGTGATGTTGCGAAAGGTAGAGGATGCCGATTTTCAGATATAAGGCATACGATGGAGCAGGGAGCGAGGCGGCGGGGACACTCGATGCCGTAGGACTTCAGGATGCTGTCAAACAGCTTAAAGGCAACGGTCTCTATCCAAAGGAGGTGACGGAGCTTCTCGCCGGTTCAACCCGTCGTCTCTCTATATCCGCCCAGGAGCTTGCCCTGGTCACCAGACAGCTGGGGACACTCCTGAACGCCGGAGCGTCGATTACCGAGGCCCTCGATGTGCTGGGGAAGGAGAGGGAGGGGGGACCTCTCGGCGCTGTCCTGCTTAATATTAATGATGCGGTTTCTCAGGGAAGCTCCCTTGCCGGTGCGCTGGAGAGCTATCCGTCGATATTCCCCGGGGTCTACCGGGGGATGGTTTCGGCAGGAGAGGCGAGCGGCTCCCTCGATACGGTGCTAACCCGCCTTGCAGAGTATCTGGAGACAAAGGCAAGGATCGTCCAGGAGGTTCGTACCGCCCTCATCTATCCACTGTTCATGGTTCTTGTCGGAGCTGTTGTCCTCTCCTTCCTATTTATCTTTGTCATACCGAAGATAATGGTTGTCTTTGAGGATAGAGAGGCGACGATGCCTTTTATTACAACCATCCTCCTGACAATCGCCAATGTCATGCGCTCCTACTGGCCCCTCCTCATACTTCTTGCGGCGGGCGGCGTGCTTGGATTTCGACATGCCGTGCAGAGGCCCTTCTGGAAGGCTCTTGTTGACCGGGGGCTACTCAGAGCGCCGGTGGCGGGAAAGCTCATTGTCCATTTCTATATAGCAAATCTCACAAGGACGCTGGGAACACTTCTTCAGGCGGGGCTGCCCATGCTGGCGTCGCTGGAGATAACCGGACGGGCGATGGACCATGGGGTCTTCAAGGGGGTAATTGAGAGGGCCATAAAGAGGGTGACAGAGGGAGCGCCCCTCTCGGCAAGCTTTGGAAGGGAGGAGGTTGCACCGCAGATACTAAATCACATGATAACCATCGGAGAGCGGAGCGGCAACCTCGACGAGATGCTTCTGAAGGCGTCGGAATCGTACGAAGAGGAGTTTGAGAGTGGCGTAAAGCGTTCCCTGGCGTTGCTAGAGCCGACCCTGATCCTCCTAATGGGGGTAGTAGTCGGTTTTATCGTCCTGGCCATCCTCCTCCCCATCTTTGAGTTGAACCAGGTCGTCGGGTAGACTGGCAGGGAGAGTCTGATGAAGAAAAGTATGATTCATTAATACCTGCTGTGATACATGACTGCTTCCTGACGAGAAAAAACAGTGTAATATTATATGTTAACCCTGCCAATAACCAGCCCCTATCAGGGAGCAACTGAGTTAAGCACGGGGAGTGCCATCCTCTCTTTTGCCAATTAACGCCCAATTATGCACATTCTTCCTCGATATTTTCGAAAAAAAATCGTGGAATGGCTAAGTAAAAATTTCGATACACAAGGAGTAGTGGTTTTTCAGGTACGAAGGCATACATATGGTATGTCGAGTGTCTGAAAAATTGCT
>JBHHTR010000043.1:0-14131 GCA_046753505.1 Thermodesulfobacteriota bacterium | reverse complement strand
ATGAAGCGGCTTTCAGAGAACAACAGGATCAGGGTGGTGAGACTAGCGGCTCCCAGGGGAATCATCTTTGACAGAGACGGTAACCGCCTTGTCGAGAACCGTCCCGGCTTTGACCTTACTGTTGTACGGGAGGATCTGAAGGATATTGAGGCGCTGAAAGAGAGCCTTGCCGTGCTGGTGGATATTACACCTGACGCCATTGATAAGGCGCTCAGGAGAGGCAAACGACTGCCGCCTTACCAGTCTATAAAGCTCAAAGAAGATATCGATTGGGAGGAGGTGGCTGCCATAGAGTCGTCCCGTACAGATGTCCCCGGAGTCGGGCTAGATGTGACCCCAAGGAGGTTGTACCCCCACAACGGTCTCGCTGCACATCTTATCGGCTATGTGGGGGATATAGATGAAGGGACTCTCAGGCGCCTCGGCGGGGTGGATTATAAGGCTGGTGACAGTATCGGCAAAAACGGTCTGGAAGAGAGCCTGGACGGTTATTTGCGCGGGAGCGCAGGGGGGAAGCAGATAGAGGTCGATGCCATAGGCAGGGAGATCGCTCTCATTGAGAAAGTGAGCCCGGAGCCGGGGAACAATGTATACCTCACGATTGATCTGAAGACACAGCAGAAGGCACAACAATTGATGGAGGGTAAGGCGGGCGCTATTGTTGCAATGGAGCCTCAGAGCGGCAGGATAATTGCTATGGTGAGCGCGCCCTCCTTTGATCCGAATATCTTTACAACACGGTTGACAGGTGAGGAGTGGGACGCCCTTGTAAAGAATCCACTCAATACATTAACGAACAGGGTGATTCAGGGACAATATCCCCCAGCTTCAACCTTCAAGGTAATAACCGCCGCCGCTCTTCTTGAGGATGGGCTGGTTACTCCGGCTACAAAGGTAGAGTCAGGTCCTTTTTTTGAGTTTGGCGGCCGTCAGTACAGGGACTGGAAGGAGGAGGGGCACGGCAAAATAAATGTCTACAGGGCGATAGTAGAGTCGTCGGACACCTTTTTTTACCAGATGGGTTTGCAATTGGGAGTTGACAGGCTTTCACACTACGCCACTGGCTTTGGATTCGGAAGCAGAACGGGTATTGAAATAAAGGGGGAAAAGGGTGGTCTTGTGCCGTCGAAGGCGTGGAAAAAGAGGGTCTATGGAGAGTCGTGGTACCGGGGCGAGACGATCTCCGCCTCGGTAGGGCAGGGTTTTCTGCTGGTCACCCCCCTCCAGGTAGTGAGCGCCTACGCTGCTATTGCAAACGGGGGAAAACTGTTTATTCCCCAGCTAGTAGAGCGAATTGAGAACCCTGACGGTGAAGTGGTTAAGGACTTTATTCCCAAAGCGCGGGGAGTCCTGCCCGTTTCAAAAAAGACACTGAAAGTCGTCAGATCGGCATTGAAGAGTGTTGTTAGTGATAATAAGGGCACGGCGCGATTTATCAGGACCAGAGGCATTGCAATTGCAGGGAAGACTGGCACGGCCCAGGTGACGATGCTGGGTGAGGAGAGACTCAAGGCAAAGGATGTATCGTACCGCTTAAGGGACCATGCGTGGTTTTCCGGATACGCTCCGGCAGACAATCCAGCTATAGCGGTGGTGGTTATGGTGGAACACGGCGGATTTGGCTCCGAGATTGCGGCCCCCATTGCCCGTGAGGTGATCAAAGCCTATCTCCTGGGGAGACAAGATGGCGGTCAAGGCGTTGGGCCGTCCAGAAAAGCCTCCACTGATCGGGGGAGTACAGCTCTGCCGGAGAGGGAAGGGGTTAATTTATAGTGGCAGAGTGCGATTACAAGAGCTACCCCTGCCGCCTTACTCTGAAGCGGCAGAACGTGAAGGAGGCAGACAATGTTTGACAGACGCCTCTTAATCCACCTCAACTGGCCACTCTTTATCTGTGCCGCTCTTCTGGTCACCGTAGGTATCCTTACCATCTACAGCTCTACCATCGAATCTACTACGGCCATCTATCAACGTCAGCTGTCGTGGCTTATGATAGGGGCGACTTGCATGGTCGTACTGCTCCTGATGGATTATACGAGGGTCGAGTTTCTCTCTTACCTCTTTTATGGCGCTATCGTGGCGCTCCTTGTTGCTGTGCTGGTCATGGGCCACTCCGCATCGGGCGCACAGCGGTGGATCAGCTTTGGATTTGTATCGGTTCAACCATCCGAATTTTCAAAGCTTGCGCTCATCGTTGCCCTCTCAAAGTGTCTCGCGGCAAAACAGATTCCCTATAGCGGCTTAAATGCAAAGGCCCTTGTTATACCCTCACTCCTGGCCGTTGTGCCGTTCCTCCTTGTCGCCAAACAGCCCGATCTTGGCACAGCCATGATTCTCCTCCTCATCTTCTCTTCGATGGTACTCTTTGTAAAGATAGAGAGGAGAACCCTCATTGGAATCGGACTCCTTGGCATGGCAATTGTTCCCCTAATGTGGCACTTTTTGAAGGCATATCAGAAGGCACGCCTCCTGAGTTTTCTTAACCCGGCAAAGGATCCCTTCGGGATGGGGTATCATCTTATTCAGTCGAAGATAGCCATCGGTTCCGGCGGTTTGCTCGGCAAGGGTTTCCTCCAGGGAACACAGGGGTATCTGAAGTTTCTGCCGGAGCACCACACCGACTTTATCTTCTCCATTCTTGCCGAGGAGTGGGGTTTTATCGGTTCTTCCGCCGTCATCGCAGGATTTCTCATCCTCATCCTCCTTGGTCTGAGTGTTGCCAAGGAGGCCCGTGACAAGTTCGGCACCCTCCTTGCCTTCGGGGTGACTGCCATGCTCTTCTGGCATATAGTTATTAATATAGGAATGGTAACGGGAGTGCTTCCTGTCGTAGGAGTTCCACTGCCCTTGATGAGTTACGGCGGCTCCTTTCTCGTGACGGTTTTGCTGGGCATAGGGATACTCATAAATGTCAGCATGCGCCGATTTCTTTTACGATAAGGCATGTAAATGTTCTTTAAGAGGTTTGTCATATTCTGTGCCACCGGGGCCTATTCAGGCTACTTTCCCAAGGCTCCAGGTACGGCGGGAACCCTCCTGGGGATCCCCCTACTCCTGCTCCTCACCCGTTTTGACTATCAGGCCAGGACAGGGCTCCTCCTCCTCCTCTTTTGCTTTGCCGTATGGATATCATCAGAGGCGGCTCGAATGATGGGAGCGAAGGATCCATCGTCCATTGTCATTGATGAAATTGTTGGCTTTCTTGTCGCCTCCTTCTTCATGCCCGTCACGGTTTTGAATATTCTTTTTATCTTTCTTCTTTTCAGGTTTTTTGATATCGTAAAACCCTTTCCGGTAGGCAATGTTGACAGAGGGTTGGGCGGAGGTTTTGGCATTGTTCTCGACGATGTGGTTGCCGGTATCTATGGGGCAGTGGTCTTTGCTCTGGTCGCTCTCCCGTTCAGTTGAACGGCAGTGAGTGAAGGTAGGATTATGGTGGAGAGTGATGGAGATAGCCATCCACTTGAGGAAGAGATCGGTGAGGCGCTCCTAGCCGGATCGCTCGTTCTTGCCGTTGCCGAGTCGTGTACAGGGGGCATGGTCAGTGCCAGGATAACCGGCGTGGCAGGGAGTTCCCGCTATTTCCGTGGCGGGGTGGTGGCCTACAGCAACGAGGTGAAGAGGGGAATACTCTCCGTTTCCGGTGAGACGCTGGAGCGCTTTGGCGCCGTCAGTGCCGAGACAGCAATCGAGATGGCTCAGGGGGTGCGGGAGAGGCTTGGCGCCCATCTTGGTCTATCGGTTACGGGTATTGCAGGCCCGTCTGGCGGTACAGGCGGGAAGCCTGTCGGCACCGTCTTCATAGCGGTATGCGACACTAGGACCGTCTCGTCCTGTAAGAGCCACTTTGACGGAAACAGAGAGTCGGTGAGGAGGAAGAGCGCCGGGAAGGCCCTTGAACTACTCCAGGAGTTCCTCCAGTCAAGGGATGGTTAACCGGATCAGAGTCTTTATAGCCGTGGCTCTGCCGCCGAAGACAGTCGGTATGATTGCCGGGATAGAGGAGAAGCTTAAGGGTACGGAGGGGAGAATATCGTGGGTAAGGCCGGAGAACATCCATATTACCATGCGCTTTCTGGGGGATGTAGAGGAGGGGAGGATAGATGATATCCACCACGCCATGTCAAATGCCATTTGCGGTGTTAAGCCCTTTTCCATCCTTCTTGGAGGGGTAGGGGCATTCTCCTCTCTTGCCCACCCACGGGCACTCTGGGTCGGCGTAGATGGCGTAGAGTTGCTCGGTACAATCTACGACCGTCTTGAGGGAGAGCTGGAAGGGATTGGTTTTGCGAAGGAGCGACGCCCCTTTTATCCTCATGTTACTATCGGGAGGGTCAGACGTCTCGCCGTCAAGGAGAGTATGGCGGAGCGCATTAAGCGGCTTGGAGTGGTTGAGCCGGTAAGCGTTCCGGTAGAGAGCCTCCTCCTCTTCAAGAGTGACTTGCAGCCATCTGGAGCCGTCCATACCGTTCTGAGAGAGGCCAGGCTGGGGGAGTAGGGGGTAAGTATTTCAGGTGGATAGGCTGAAGGCGGAGAAAGGGAGGCTGAAGGTTTAAAGATTTTCCTAACAGCCTTCAGCCTAAATACCTGTCTAGTTACCAAGTGTCGGGTCATAAGGGATTCTAATCAGTTTTATAAAGGAGGAGAGAGTATGGGTAGCAACGACAGAAAAAGTACGCTTGATCTGGCCATGAAGCAGATCGATAAGCAGTTCGGGAAGGGTTCCATCATGCGCCTCGGTGACGGGGCCTATAAGACCGATATTGAGACGATTCCTACAGGCTCCCTCTCTCTCGATATCGCTCTCGGCGTTGGCGGTATCCCCCGTGGCAGGGTGATAGAGATATTCGGCCCTGAATCGTCGGGAAAAACGACGCTGGCCCTTCACATGGTGGCAGAGGCCCAGAAGATGGGCGGCACGGCGGCCTTCATTGATGCAGAGCACGCCCTCGACCTGGGCTATGCGCGCAACCTTGGGGTGAATGCCGACGAACTGCTCCTCTCCCAACCCGATACTGGAGAGCAAGCTCTCGAGATAGCGGAGATGCTCATCAGGAGCGGCGCAGTTGATATTATCATCATAGATTCAGTGGCCGCCCTTGTTCCAAGGGCCGAGATTGAGGGGGAGATGGGCGACTCACATATGGGGCTCCAGGCGAGGCTCATGAGCCAGGCGCTGAGAAAACTTTCCGGCACTATCAGCAGGAGCAAGGCCTCCATGATCTTTATTAACCAGATCAGGATGAAGATAGGGGTCATGTTCGGGAATCCTGAGACGACGACAGGAGGTAACGCCCTCAAGTTCTACGCCAGCGCGCGCCTCGATATCCGGCGCATAGGTCAGATAAAGCAGGCCGAGAGTGTTGTCGGAAGCAGGACAAGGGTGCGGGTGGTGAAGAACAAGCTTGCTCCCCCCTTCAGGGACGCCGAGTTCGATATCATCTACGGCGAGGGTATCTCCAGAGAGGGGGACATCCTCGACATAGGGACAAAACTCGATATTATTGAAAAGAGCGGCACCTGGTACTCATGCAGCGGAGTCCGTATGGGGCAGGGCAGGGAGGCTGCGCGTACCTTCCTGAGGGAGAATGATGAGAAGAGGGAGGAGGTGGCGGCTGCTATCCTGGAGCATTACGGTCTTCATAAGGGCGAAGATATATCCGAGAAGAAGGAGGGGTAGAGATGAGCGCCATTGATCTCCACAGCATACTCAATATTGCAGTTAAGGAGACTGCATCGGACGTCCATCTTAAGGCGGGACTTCCTCCTATCTTGAGGATTTTTGGCGATCTGGTGCCGGTCAAGAACTACAACAGATTGACCCCTGATGAGATATCGAAGATAGCCGTAAGACTCATGACAAGTGTGCAGAAAGAGACCTTCAAGTCTACCCATCAGGTCGATCTTGCCTACAGTGTTCCCGGACTGGGGAGGTTCAGGATCAATATCTTTCAGCAGAGGGGGGCCACCGGTATCTCTTTGAGGGTCATCCCCATGGTGATCCGCACCTTCGAGGAGCTTCGCCTGCCCGGGGTGCTTGAGAAGCTCTCCATGGAGCAGCGCGGCCTCATACTGGTTACCGGTATCACCGGAAGCGGAAAATCGACTACATTGGCCTCCATGCTCGACTACATCAACAACCATCGAACCTGCCATGTTATCACAGTAGAGGACCCTCTGGAGTTCCTCCACAAAGACAAGCGGTGCATCATCAACCAGAGGGAGATCGGCATCGATACTAGAACCTTCTCCGAGTCACTACGAGGAGCGCTGCGGCAGGATCCCGACGTTATTATGGTGGGGGAGATGCGCGATCTTGAGACGACGGAGATTGCGCTGACTGCAGCCGAGACGGGCCATCTGGTTTTATCCACCCTTCATACCATAGACGCAACGGAGACAATTAACCGTATTGTATCCCTCTTTCCCCCCTATCAGCAGAAGCAGGTCAGGATCCAACTGGCCGGCATTGTCAAGGGTGTCATCTCTCAACGCCTCATGCCCACTCAGAGTGGAAAGGGACGGGTTCCTGCCGTTGAGGTGATGGTGGCAACATCGAGGATCAGGGAGTGTATAGAGGATAAGGAGAAGACAAAGGAGATACACGACGCCATCAGCAAAGGGTACTCTACCTACGGGATGCAGTCCTTTGACCAATCCATTATGGAGCTGTTGAGACATGGGCATATATCGTATGACGAGGCGATGAGGCAGGCCAGCAATTCCGACGATTTTGCCCTCAAGGTTAAAGGGATTACCAGTGACAGCGAGATGGGGTGGAAGGATTTTGAGAAAGAGAAGGAGAAGGAGGAGAGCGGAAAGAGTGAGGAGGTTGAGATAGAGAGGTTTTAACCCCGCCAGAGGAGGTGTCGTGATGGGGGAAGATGGTGACTTGAGGGCGGCAAAGGAGGCAGGCCTGACCTATATTGCCTACCAGTCGAGGAGCATCCGGGAGGTGAGGGATAAGCTGAGCGGCAAAGGATTCAATGCCGATATAATTGACGTGGTCATAGAGAGGTTTGTCGAGTTGGGGTACCTCAATGACAGGCGTTTTGCCGCAGAGTGGGTGGAGTCTGTAGCCGGAAGCAAGCTGTGGGGGAAGAGGAGGATCGCCAAGGGGCTCATAGCCAAAGGGGTTAAGAGGGGTATCGTCGATGATGCTGTGGGACAGCTCGATGATGCGAGGGAGGCGGCAACGGCTCGTAGCGCCCTCCAGGCGTGGCGCAGGAGAAGGAGTGGAAAAAATTGCACTACCTTGCAGACACGGAGCGCCGCCTACAGACATCTTGTAATGAAGGGATTTTCTACAGAAACGGTATCGACAGTCGTGGACGAACTCTTGAAGGAGAGAGATATTGATGAAGGCTGACGCAGTAAGAGCGAGATTTGTTGACTATTTTAAGCAGAGGGGGCACAGGGTTGTGCCATCGTCGCCCCTCGTTCCGCTGGGAGACCCTACCCTCCTCTTTACCAATGCCGGGATGGTTCAGTTCAAGTCTGTATTCCTGGGTAGGGAGGAGAGTCCGTCGAAGAGGGCCGTCTCCATCCAGAAGTGTATGCGCGCCGGAGGGAAGCACAACGACCTCGATAATGTGGGAAGGACGGCTAGGCACCATACCTTTTTTGAGATGCTTGGCAACTTCTCCTTCGGTGACTACTTCAAGAGCGACGCCTGCGCCTTTGCGTGGGAGTTTCTGACTCAGGAGATGGCGCTGGAGCCATCACGGCTCTTTGTCACAGTCTATGAGAAGGATGACGACGCCGCCATGATATGGGAGCAAGAGGTAAGGGTTCCGGCGGAGAGGATCATCCGTATGGGGGCGGAGGACAATTATTGGTCAATGGGGGATACCGGCCCCTGTGGTCCCTGTTCGGAGATACTTATTGACCAGGGGGAGGGGACGGGGTGCGGAGAGGTCACCTGTAAGGTCGGATGCGAGTGTGATCGTTTCCTGGAGCTATGGAATCTTGTCTTCATGGAATCGAACCGGGAGGAGGATGGGAGCCTGACGCCGCTGCCGGAGCCGTCCATCGACACCGGTATGGGACTCGAAAGGCTGGCGGCCGTCATGCAGGGGAAGACAAATAACTACGACAGCGATCTCTTTGCCCCCATTATCAGGGTGATAGAGGAGCTTTCCGGCAAGCAATACGGCCTCAATGAGGAGATCGACTTTTCCATCAAGGCGATTGCCGATCATGCAAGGGCTATCGCCTTTCTCATGGCCGACGGCATTCAGCCGACGAATGAGGGGCGCGGTTATCTGCTGAGACGGGTCATCAGGAGAGCCGCTCGCCACGGGAAGTTGCTCGGCATGAACGCCCCCTTCCTCTCAACTGTATCCGCTGCCGTTGTCGATCTAATGGGTGCTGCTTACCCGGAGTTGAAGATGTCGAGGGAGATGATGGTCAAGGTGACTCGCGCTGAGGAGGAGCGCTTTCTTGAGACCCTTACGACGGGAATGAACCTCCTTGAGGAGGAGATAGGCAGGCTTAAGGGGACGACTCTTCCGGGCGATGTTGCCTTTAAGCTCTACGATACCTACGGTTTTCCTATTGATCTCACGACAGATATCCTGCGGGACAGGGGGCTTGGCATAGATGAGGCTGCTTTTCAGGAGGCGATGGAGGAGCAGAGGAGGCGCGCAAAGGGGGCGTGGAAGGGTTCTGGTGAGGAAGAGACTGGCGCCGTATACGCTAACCTCCACACGTCGGGAGTCAGCATAACCTTTGTCGGCTATGAGGAGAAGAGGCTCCGTTCCGAAGTGGTAGCCATCATAAAGGGCAATGAAACCGTTGATTACGCCTCTGTCGGGGATGAGGTAGAGATTATTACGGCGGCGACCCCCTTCTACGGAGAGTCTGGCGGACAGGTTGGCGACATCGGCACGATGACGGGCGAGGGGTGTGATATAGAAGTTACCGATACGAAGCGGCCCCTGGGCGACCTGATTGTTCATCACTCTACTGTCAGGGAGGGAGAGGTGCGTTGTGGTGATACGGTAGAGCTTCTACCCGACCTGAAGGTCAGGAGGGATACCAGTCGCAACCATACCGCCACCCACCTTCTGAACGGCGCTTTGAGAGCGGTTCTTGGCAGCCATGTTAAACAGGCCGGTTCCCTTGTCGGGCCGTCGAGGGCCAGGTTCGACTTCTACCACTTCTCATCCGTTGATGGAGATACCATCAAGAGGATCGAGGAGATGGTCAACGGAGAGATCAGAGAGAATGTTGAGGTGGTGACGCAGGTTCTCCCCTATCAGGAGGCCATTGACGCCGGGGCCCTTGCCTTTTTTGGCGATAAGTATGGTGAGAAGGTCAGGTTTGTCGCAATCGATAAATTCAGCAGGGAACTCTGCGGCGGCATTCACGCTGAGAGGAGCGGCGATATCGGTCTATTCAAGATTATAGCCGAGTCCTCAGTTGCAACCGGTGTGAGAAGGATCGAACTCCTTACCGGCGATGAGGCGCTCAGGTATGTCCTGGAAGAGGAGGCGATATTAAAGCAGAGCAGTGCCCTTTTGAAGAGCGCCCCTCGTGAGCTTGCCGACCGTATTGAACGACTCCTGAAGCAGCAGAAGTCGCTTGAGAAGGCGGTGGCAAGGTTCAAGGAGAAGGCAAGTGAGGGCTCTATAGACGCCCTCCTTGATGGAGTCAGGGAGGTAGCGGGGATTCCCCTCCTCTCCGTCGAGATTAAAACGGAAGAGGTCGAAGAGTTACGGAGGGTGGCGGACAGATTACGCAACAAGCTGGGGTCGGGTCTGGTTGTCCTGGGGTGCAGAAAAGGTGGGAAGGCCCTCCTCCTCGCGGCGGCTACAAAGGATGTGGCAATGAAGGTCAGCGCCGGCGCCATCATAAAGGAGCTGTCAACTATCGTTAGCGGAAAAGGGGGGGGGAGAGCCGACATGGCCCAGGGTGGAGGAGAGAGAGGCGATAAACTACCTGAGGCCCTCAAAGGGGTGGATGCAATCCTTGACACAATGGTCGCAAAAAGATAGGAGGCAAGATAATGCTGGATCTATTTAAGAAGACCGCCCTTCTTGGCATGGGGATGATCAGCCTTACCGAAGACAAGATGAAGGAGCTTGTTGAGGATATGGAGAAGAAGGGGGAGGTGAGCAGCAAGGAGGGGAGGGATCTTCTTGATAAGCTTATGTCGAAGGTTGAGGATGAGAGAAAGACGGGTGAGGAGAAGTTGAAGGAGATTCTCGCAACCTCCCTCTCCAAGGTGAACATCGCCACAAAGGAGGAGATAGAGATACTTGAAAAGAAGGTTGCCAAACTTGAGAAGAGGGTGGCAGAGTTGATAAAGCAGATCGGAACGTAGGCGACCGCCAACAGTGCGGTCGCTGATAGATAGAGGTTGTTGGGGAGAGCTGGCAGACAGCCCCTCGTTGCATCCTCATTACTCTCATGGATAGTCCATTCTTTTTTAAACCGAGTGACATCATTAGCATTTCATGATCTGTCTAAGATCAAGGGATTGCCAGGCGAATTGCCAGGTATGGTTTTGCCCAGAACTTTCGAAAAACCTGCGCCATATTTGTCTCACCGTTCAACCTTAAAAGGCAATAGAGTCACGGAAACCATTGAAAATATAGCAGTTATGTCCTTGCACTCAAAAACTGACTCTCAATAAAAACAGGTATTTACAGAGAAAGTCCGACAGGCAGGTAGGCAACCGACCACTTGTGTTATTGAATATTTAGTGGCTGAGGGACTCGGTCTTCGGCCTCAGGCCTCTGCTTTGCAGACCCCGGTCATTCTCACTGACAGCTCCATCCTTGGAGCCTCATCCTCCCTCCGGTCGGCGTTCGGATGACGTTCGAGTCCTTACATAGGCAAGGAGGAGCATGAACCGTGAAGAGTGACCGAGCCGGAATATTATTAATGTGGCGGAGGGTGAGGGACTCGGTCTGCGGTCTTCGGCCTCAGGCCTCTGTCATTCTCACTGACGGCTCCATCCCTGTAGCCTCATCCTCCCTTCGGTCGGCGTTCGGATGACGTTCGAGTCCTGACAGAGCAGCCGTTGAGGGGGGATCATGAAACGTGGGTAACCTGGAACGATATAATGTGGCGGAGGGTGAGGGACTCGAACCCACACTTATGTTGTATAACTAGCAGTTATAATTGCATATTTCATCTTCCTCTTGTTCTCTGGGGCTAGTCTGGGGCTAAAAACCACTTTATGGATGACCTCCTCTGCGGACTCCACCTCCTACTACGCGTGGGGGAGGAAGTCTTAGAACTGTCTACTACTAACAGGCGTGTTGGAAGGAGTATTCACCTGTTACACGAAAGTCTACAACAAGAATATTGTAGCCAACCCTAGAAATGCCATAAATCCAACCACGTCAGTCACGGTGGTGAGAACGACTGCACCCGCGAGGGCAGGATCAATCTTCATCCGGTGGAACGCCACCGGTACAAGGATGCCGGCCAGAGCTGCAGCCAGCATATTTAAAGTCAGTGCAGCGCCAATAACCATCCCGATTTGCCAACTTTTAAACCAGAGTAAGGCAATCAGCGCGACAACCAGAGCCCAGAGCACGCCGTTTAACATGCCTATGCCCATCTCTTTTTTCAGCAACCAGCGGGAGTTGTTACTGACGACTTGTCCCATAGTCAGTCCGCGAATGGTCAGGGTTAGGGTCTGACTACCGGCAATGCCACCCATGCTGGCAACAATAGGCATAAGTACCGCCAGGGCAACGATCTTGTCCAGCGTCGCTTCGAACTGACCGATTACCCAAGAGGCGAGCAAGGCAGTGCCCAGATTAACGGCCAGCCATACGGTGCGCCGTCGAGCACTCGGGAGCATCGGGGCAAACAGATCTTCATCATCCTTGAGACCCACGGGACTCAGCATTGCGTGATCGGCTTCATCACGCATCGAGTCGATAATGTCATCCACAACGACACGCCCCAGAAAATACCCTGCTTGGTCTACTACCGGCGCAGAAACCAGGTCATGGTCTTCAAAGATTCGGATTACCTCATGTTCAGGGGTATCCGGAGAGAGCGTCCGTACATCGTCCTTCATGACTTCGGTAACCGCCTTATCAGGGGGATGAAGCACCAGACTCAAGATCGAGATAGTCCCCTGCAGATGGTTGTCACGATCAACAACCATCAGCATATCGGTATCTTCTGGAACTTCCGTATAGCGGCGAAGATAGCGCTGAAGCGTCTGCAGGGTAACATCACTGCGTACCGTAATAGCATCTGTGTGCATTAGTCGACCGGCGGTACCCTCTTCAAAGCTGAGGTTTATCTCGATCCGTTCACGGCGTTGAGCGTCCATGCCCTTGAGTAACTTATCCGCCGACTCTTCGGGCAACACCTCTAGCAATTCCGCAATATCGGCAGTGTCCATCACATCCGTTGCCTTTAACAATGTGTGAGCATCTAAGTCTTTGGCCAGGTCAGCTGCGGCAACCTCACCCATATGCAGCAGGACCTCGCCGTTCAGGCCCTCGGGTACGTATTCAAAGAGAAATGCCCTCTCGTCCGCCGGTAACGCATTCAGCACGTGTGCTATCTCCGCGGGATTCAAGGGGGCCAGCAGGCGCTCTATCTCATTGCAATCACCGATAGTAATTGCATCAGTAATAGCCGTGATGGTTTCGTCCATTGGTATTATACTGTCTTTTTCAGTCATCTCGTCACCAAAGTATGTTGTAGATTACCTTTATTTCCTGACATCAGTAAGGTTGTAGGTTTAAATATCCACCAGTATGGCGCAGGAGGTCAATAAGGGATAGAGATGGAAGCTATTACACTGTCTTGTTATTCTCTGAATTATCATCATCGTTTTGTATGCTCCTGTCATCGTTGTACCTCTGCAAATCTTCAACCACATTAATATTGACTCACCATGAATTGAATCCTTGCCATGTTGAATGATGTCAGAGAATCGAGCCCTGCTCACACTCTCAACTAGAATTAACAGTTAATGATTCTCATGGGATGATAGGAAGAGTGGTGGTCTTGCCTTTATAGTTCCAAAGGGTGTACTCTTTCTCGTTCCTATTCAGTATGTAGTAGTCGGGCATGAGGGGGATCTTCCCTATGTTCGTGGCAATCACGTACATGGGCTGGGCAAGTCCCGTGGTGTGCCCCCTGATAGCATCCCTTATGAGTTCTGCCCCCTTTTCAACGGGGGTCCTGAAGTGATCTATTCCGGGGGCTGCTTCGCAGTAGAAGACGTAGTAGGGGCGTATCCTCACCTGGAGGAGCTTCTGGTGCAGCTCTCGGAAGGTTTCAACATCATCGTTGATGCCCTTCAAGAGCACTGCCTGATTCCCAACGTTAACCCCACAGGAGAGCAGGTCGTAGACCGCCTTGGAGGTGTGTTCAGTGAGTTCTTTCGGGTGATTGCACTGTGTGTTTATCCATAGGGGTACCTTGTGGTAGCCACTGAGGACCTTCTTGAGCCCCTTGTCTATCCTCTGGGGCATGATAATAGGTGTCCGGGTGCCGATGCGTATCATCTCCACGTGAGGTATCTCGCGAAGCTTCGCGATAACGTACTCTACCTTGTCGTTGGTGAGCATGAAGGGGTCGCCTCCGGTCACCAGTACGTCCCTTACCTCGGAGTGCTCACTTATCCATTTGAGGCCCTCTTCAAGGTCGAACCTGAGCTGTAACTCCTGGTCGACGACCACCTCTTTCCTGAAGCAGTGGCGGCAGTAGATGGCGCAGACATCGGTAACGGTGAAAGCTATCCTGTCCGTGTATTGGCGCGCGATGGAGTCGGGCCGCTTCTCCCCGGTGGCACGGTTCTCCTTGTAGACCAGATAGTCCTCCATGCCGTAGCGGTTCTCCTTCTCCTTGAGACTGGGAATTACCTGCTTCCTGATGGGGCACTCCGGGTCGTTGGGGTCCATGAGGGAGGCGAAGTAGGGCGTAGTGCCCCACCTGGTGTTGAGTGTCTCAATCGCCTCCTCCTCTTCAGGGGTGACGTTAATGAACTCTTTCAGTTTATCGAGGGTGTTCACATAATGGCTGAGCTGTTGCTTCCAACCCAACTCAGCGTACTTCATAGGATTTTTTGTAGCACTTGAGGATGACATATAAAACTGATATGGCTGTCAGTAGTCAAGAGGTAAAGCGCTGCCTTGCCCTTTGT
>JBHHTR010000042.1:0-14239 GCA_046753505.1 Thermodesulfobacteriota bacterium | reverse complement strand
AGCGTTGAAACTCTACCATTTGAGGAAAATTCTTGCCATATTTTTGTTGACAGCCTCTTTTAAAGAGGTAGAAGGGCTGGGAAGTTAATGGATTTCTATAAAGGAGGGAGTTAATGGAAAGTGATATTTCAAGACCTGCCCCATACTTTCCATTCATAGAAAAAAGGCTGGATTTGCTTGACTTCATCGTCCTGTTGAAGTAATTTAACCGAGAATTCTTTACAATATAGGATGAGTCTCCACTTTCTTGTGTACGAAGTCAGGTCGATGAACTATTATCCGTCTTATACAGACGGTATAATTATTGCCACCATCTAATCTTTGGGAGCAACCGAATGGCCGTGAGTAGAAGATGACTGCTGAAGTTGGAGTTTTGAATAGAATTGGTGTCGCCCTTGCGGCAGACAGCGCAGTTTCTATCGGCCAAGCCGCCGACAAGATATACACGTCTGCGGATAAGCTATTTCATCTTTCGTCCAGTGCCCCAGTGGGCGTCATGATCAATGGTAGTGCCAACTTCTTGGGCGTACCGTGGGAAACAGTAATAAAGTCATTTCGCTCTGAGTTAGGAGCCGAGCGCTTCAATTTTCTTGAACAGTATTCAGATAAGTTTATTGAGTACTTGAAAGGCAACAGGACAGTATTTCCTGCTTCTCTACAAGATAAGCACGCTATGGCGCTAGCCTTTTCACTGCTTTCGCATGTTCGAGATGACCTCAAGAATACACTCGATGCGGAAGCAGAAGCAAGAGATGGGCTCAACCCCAGCGATATCCCAGCAATAATTGAAGAGGTCGTAAGAAGACGCCTAGAGATCGTTAAAGGTTATGACATGCTTAGCGGGTTCGGACGTGAAAGCTCCGGCACACTGCGAAAAAAGTTTTCTGGCAATAAGTGATGTCAAAAAGCACCTCATTGGGCAATCTCAAGCTCACTTCGGCAGCAAGTCGCGGACTTTCAAATATCGTCCTTGAAATGTTTCGTCGGCGTTACTTTGGCCCTTTCCACGCAGGTATAGTTGTTGCGGGATTCGGAGAGCAGGACTACATGCCTAAGTTAGTAGCCCATTCAATTGAAGGAATGGTGCTAAGTCGGCCTCGAATGTTCGAAACCGAGAATATAATAATAGCTGACGACAATGATGCAGCTATTGTCCCATTCGCCCAGCAGGAAATGGTTCACTCTTTCCTTCGGGGGATTGACCCTGGTCTTTCAAAATACGTTCGAGAATCTACGGGAAAACTATTCACGGGAGTAGTCGGAAGGATCCTAGAGGTTGTTGAAAAGTCGGATCTGAAGCTAGGCAAAGCTTTGTCTACTGCAATTACGCCAGAGCTTGAAGGATTACTGACAAGGCTATTTGAGAAATGGGACGAAAAGAGTAGTGAATACTGGCGTCCGGTAGTTCAAATTGCATCATCTTTGCCAAAGGATGAACTATCAGCGATGGCAGAAGCGCTCGTGAACCTAACAAAGTTGAGGCGCAGGATTAGTGCGGAGCGAGAAACCGTAGGAGGGCCTATTGATGTGGCCGTTATTACCAAAGGAGATGGGTTTGTATGGGTTAAGCGTAAACACTACTTTGACCCAACGTTGAATCCGAGAGTAGTTGCCCGTTACGGGAAGGAAGGAGGCTAGTACGAATGAGTAATAAGAGAAAACGATTTCAAAGCGGACGAGAGGTTTTTAAGACATACATCCCTGGCTATCAGAGTCCAGTCCAAGCAGAGAGCGAGTCGCGGAAACATTCAGTAGCCGAAGATGCTACCAATTTAGCCGCTTCGCTTCTACGTCAGTTTGAAGCGCAATTGGCCACAGTACGGAACTGAGTACTGAGCTATCACAGACCGATACCTTGGTGCGTGAGAAGCAAACCAAGGGCGCTTCCCCTATTTATGACCAGTGCAAACCAGATGAAGGCTCCCTATGGTAAGAGACAGGGAAGGGACTGGAGCATTCACCTTTATTCCGTGCCACCGTCTTTATCCTGCTCCTCGCCTGAGAGCCAGGGGTACGGCTTCCAGTAGATCCGTGTCACCCATTTGATAGAGTCGCCCGCCCTGTCATGGAACGATGCGGTGAGTGAGTAGAGTGTCGGAACCACGATGAGGGTAAGGAAGGTCGCCACCATGAGGCCGAAGATTACCACTATGGCCATCGACTGCCACCACGGTCAAGCACCTGTAGGGTCACATCCTGTAGGGTCAGGTCTTGAAATATCACTTTTAAAAAAATATAGAGTAGGAATGTCGTTCTTTTCTTGACAAGAGTTTTACCATGAGAACCTAAAGGTCATGACATTCACCTTTATTCCGTGCCACCATCCTTATCCTGCCCCTCGCCTGAGAGCCAGGGGTACGGTTTCCAGTAGATCCGTTTCACCCATTTGATAGAGTCGCCCGCCCTGTCGTGGAACGAGGCAGTGAGGGAGTAGAGTGTCGGCACCACGATGAGAGTCAGGAAGGTGGCCACCATGAGGCCGAAGATCACCACTATGGCCATCGACTGCCACCACTGGCTCGACTCGCTCACCCACGAGATGCTCCAACTGTGAAAGTCGTAGGAGATGCCTGTCACCATGGGGAGGAGTCCGAGGATGGTCGTAACCGCCGTCATGAGAACCGGACGGAGGCGGGTTGCACCGGCAGCCACTATCGCGTCGTGGAGTTTCATGCCCCGCTCCCTCAGCCTGTTAATGTAGTCAATGAGGACGATGGCGTTATTTACTACGATACCGGCCAGCGAGATGACACCCACGCCGGACATGATTATTCCGAAGGGTTGGTCGAAGAGGGTAAGGCCGAGGAAGGCGCCGCCGAGAGATAGGATCACCGACGTCATGATGATGAAGGGCTGGCTTACGGAGTTGAACTGGCTGACGAGGATGAGGAAGATCAGGAGGAGGGCCACGGCAAAGGCCCTGGAGAGGAACTCTTCCGACTCCTTCTGGAACTCGAACTCGCCGGTAAAATGCATCCGGTAACCGGGGGGGAGGGGAAACTCTTTCAGCAGCTCCTCAGCCTGGGCTCGCGCAACCGGCCCCGGTATTTTGGTCTCGTCTACGCTCGCCTTCACGGTAACGACGCGCTCGTTGTTAATACGAACGATGTCTCCGAGACCGCCTCGGTAATCGATCTTCCCAATCGTCGTAAGGGGAACAATCTCTCCTGTCGGCGTCGGGATCATCAACTCCCGCAAAACATCCAATACCTCCCTGTCGGGCGCTGAAAACTGAACCGTAATATCGTAGTCATCGTCCCCCTCGCGGTAGGTGGAGACATCGAGGCCACGGTAACCTGTCTTGAGAGCAAAGCCGATAGCGTTTGTCGAAAGGCCGAAAAGTGCCGCTCTCTGCCTGTCGATGGTGACCATTATCGACGGGGAGCCCTCTGTGTAATCATCCCTGATATCCTCGACGTGGGGCAAGTTGGCAAGGAGCCTCTTCACCTCTCGCGCCAGCCTGCCGAGAACCCGGAAGTTCTCTCCCGATATCTCTATGTTGATAGGCAAGCCGGTGGGTGGACCCTGCTGCTGGGCCGCCACCGTTATCATGCCGCCGGGGATACCCTCTATTCGCCCCCGTATCTCATCAACCGTATCGGAGGATGCTTTCTGTCGATCTTCGAGGTCGATGAACTGAATGCCGACATTGTTCGGGTCGTTCTGTGCAAAGAAGCTTTTCCCACCCCCGCCGGTTATCGCCTTTGCGTAGATGTGGTCGATATTGGCGAGGTCGCTCGGCCCCTTCAATCTGCCGCCATCCACTCTTGCTATTGCTCTCTCTATCTGCCGTATTATCCGGTCGCTGTACTCCAGGTCGGCCCCCTCCGGCATATCGACGTTCACGTAGATCGCCTTCGGCTCCATATCGGGAAAAAACTCCACCGGCTTTTCCAGACCGACAACAAGCAGCCAGATTTGAATCAGAAGGACAAGGACTGCAACAGAGGCGGCAACTACGACTATCCTCTGTTTCAGGGCTCCCTTGATTACCTTGGTGTAGGCGGTGATTATTGGGCCCCTGATTTCGACTGGCCTCTCCCCCGCCTCTACCACCTCCTCGGCGGTGAGGGTGGAGTCGCCTGTTCCATCGTTACTCGCCCTTTTCATGAAGATTGAGGCAAGGGCGGGATTTATCACCATTGCGACAAAGAGACTCGATGAGAGGGTCACGATGAGGGTAATCGGCAGATAGCGCATGAACTCCCCCATGATGCCGGGCCAGAAGAGCATGGGAGAAAAGGCCGCCAGGGTGGTAGCAGTCGCTCCTATGACCGGATAGGCCACCTCGGAGGTGGCCTTCATGGCCGCCGCCCGCCTCGGTACGCCCTGCTGCATGTATCTGTAGATATTCTCCACGATCACAATCGCGTTATCAACAAGCATACCCAGGGCGAGGGTAAGGGCGAAGAGGACCACCATGTTGAGGGTAATCCCCAGAAGAGAGAGGACTATAAATGAGAGGAACATGGAGAAGGGGATGGCGAGACTGACGAGGATGGCGTTCCTCAGCCCCATGACAAAGAGGATGACCACAACGACGAGGATGAGACCCGACAGGATATTGTTCTCAAGGTCGGCTACCATGAGACGAATCTCCTTCGCCTTGTCCATGACCTTTGTTATCTCCGTGTCGGCAGGCCATGTTGGCTCAAAACGGGCTATCAGGTCGTCGATACTATCTGTAATGGTGATGATGTTCTCGCCAGCCCTCTTCTTGACCGCAATGCTCACCGCCTCCCTGCCGTCGAGACGGGAACGGCTAGCCTCCTCCTTGAAGCTGTCCACTACAGTTGCCACATCCTTCAGGTAGACCGGCTCTCCCTCATGAACGCCGACAACGAGACCATAGATCTCGTCGGGCCTGGTGAACTCTCCCGGCACGCGGAGCTGGAAGCGGCCGTCGCCGATGCGTATGGCGCCGCCGGAGGTGTTCTGGTTCTCACTGGCGACCACCTGCTGAAGGGCGGAGATGGGGATGCCGTAGTAGGCAAGCTTTTCCGGGATAACCTCGACGCGAATCTCACGCTCCAGCCCTCCGGTTACAGTCGCCTCAAGAACGCCCGATATGCCCTCGATCTCGTCCTTCAGATCCTCTGCGAGATCCTTGAGGCATGCCAGTCCACAGGTACCGCTCATGGAGAAGATGACGATGGGCAGCTCGGAGAAGTTGACCTCAAAAACCAGGGGGTCGTCCTCCAGGTCGGTGGGAAGCTCGTTCTTGGCCTCGTCCACCTTGTCCTTGACATCCTGTAGTGCCTTGTCGATATCGGTCCCGGTGATGAATTCAATATTGATGGAGGAGAGTCCCTCGGCGCTCACCGACTGGATCTTCTTTACCCCTTCGAGCCCCTTCAGCTTCTTCTCAATCGGAATGGTAACAGAGGTCTCCATATCCGATGGGGCTACGCCACGGTAGTTTGTGGAGACAAATACGTTGGGAATGGTAATGTCGGGGTCACTCTCACGGGGAAGTGTAGAGTAGGAGTAGACGCCGAGAATGATGATAATGACGGCAAGAACCACCACACTGATACTCTTACGAACTGCGGTGTCGGAGATAATCATATTTGTAAGCAGTCTTGATTGTTTGAGAGGGTAAAGAGGATGTACATGATTTTATACTCCCTGCTTGTCACGACTCAGCCTATCCACCTGAATAATCATCTCCTGATTTATCGTGCATACCCAGTCGGTCCCGTGTAGTCAACCTACTCCACCAACTCTCCTGAATCGGTGACGGTTCGGGTTACGTTCACCTCCTGTCCATCTTCAACGCTCCTGTGGCCGACAACTATCACCCGCTCCCCTGCCTTCAGCCCATTGAGGATCTGGATGCGCCACCCGTCAAGGATGCCCACCTCAACTCTGCGCGCCACGGCCTTACCACCCTCCTCGACGTAGACAAACCGATCATCTCTTCTGGTAATCACGGCGTAGAGGGGGACCACTATAGCACCCGCCACCTCCCTTTTTACCACCTCGGCACGGGCGAACATGCCGGGCAGTATCTCGTCCTCCCTGTTGTCCACGGCAAGTACGAGGCGGTAGAGACGTGCGGTAGTGTCGGGTGATTTTGCAAGAAAGACATTCTTGCCTGTAACGGTTTTGCTCCCCAGCGCGTCGATGGTCAAATCAATGTGCGTGAGTCCGCGCACGGCATTCACGTCCGATTCGGGTATGCCCACAACAACCTTTACGCGGTCGACCTGCAACAGCTCTGCAACAGGGTCGGCAACACCCAGGAGGAGGCCGACCTTTGCATCGAGGCGGTTAATGACCCCGGTAATGGGGGCCGTAACCGTCGTCCGCTCAAGCTGGAGTTTTGCGCTCTCCATTTCCGCCCTGCTTGTTATCAGGCGGGCCTTCACATCCTCTATCTTTGATGGAGAGATCAGCTCATCTCTCAGCAGCTTTTCCGCCCTCTCCCAGTTGGCCGCAGCCAATTCGTAGGCGGCGGCGGCGGAGTCAAGGGTATTGCGATAGTCACGTGGATCGATGCGGAGCATCACATCACCCTCCGCGACCCGCTCTCCCTCCGTGACGGCAACCTCAATCACCCTGCCGCTCACCTCCGGCTTGAGTTCCAGGCTAACCCACGGCGCTACCACTCCCGGCAGGTTCATCCTGTCCTGAATGGTCTCCGGCTCTAACCTCTGGACAACGACATTCACCGGCGGTCGTTCAAGGTGGAGCGCGGCCAGCTTCTCCGCCTTGAGCCGCTTCGCGTCACCCTTTATTTTTACAGAGAGCCCGGCGATAACGACAAGCAGGAGAAGAAGGATAAGCGCCGGGAGCGCCCCCCATATACGCTTTACCCACCGCCCCCGTGGTGTCGTTGGCTCTATGTGAATTTCTTCATCATTCATGGTCTATCTTGTTATTCATGTCCTTCAAACTCACCCCTTGGCTCTCTGGCGCTCTCTATCAAATGCCTCAGTTGCTGCTCACTAAAATGGCGGCACATAATCGGCCCTCGGCCATAGGCTTTATCCATGATTCCAGTGATTTTAGCCTCTTACTCCTCTCTTGTAAATGGATAAGATGTGCAATGATTCACCACCTGACCTGGGAGTGGTTGACATGTCCAGACCGAGAAAAGCAGGCAGGGGTTCAACGGAGCGCTGGATGATTTACGCAGAGTTCATTTCCTAAGGAAGGTCTGATTAATTCAGACCTTCCGCGACACATAAAGTCCTCTGAATAGTGGAAGCATCCCACAGCTACGCTGCGGCAGAGCTTCGATATGTAGTGAGTATTTACGCTATTTTCCGGTTCATGCCATTGAAAAGGGGGGATGTGCCAGCGCCAGGCGAAGGGTACAGCCTTATACTGCGACAGCATGTGTCCGTATAAACCGGCGTCCTGAATAGAGGTCAGCCGCGCTCAGGGGGCGCACTCCTTGTAGTGAGGCGCTACGCTCTTCCGGGATAGTACCCTTTTGAGAAACTCCCCCGTATACGATCCTTTCGTGGCGGCTACCTCTTCGGGGCTCCCCTCGGCAACGATGGTCCCTCCCTCGTCCCCACCCCCCGGCCCCAGGTCTATGACATGGTCCGCCGTCTTGACCACGTCAAGGTTGTGTTCGATGATGACAATTGTATTGCCCGCACTCCTCAGATGCTGAAGGACGTCGAGGAGCTTATGGATGTCGGCAAAGTGGAGGCCTGTTGTAGGCTCATCGAGGATATAGAGGGTCTTCCCCGTCGCCCTCTTGGCCAGCTCTTTAGCCAGTTTGATCCTCTGGGCCTCGCCACCGGAGAGGGTGGTTGCCGATTGGCCCAGCCGGATATAGCTGAGGCCGACGTCATAGAGTGTCTGGAGCTTGACTCTTATAGCGGGGATGTTGGCGAAGAATTTGAGGGCCTCGGTAACAGTCATGTCGAGACACTCCGCTATATTCTTCCCCTTGAAGTGTATATCCAGGGTCTCCCTGTTGTACCTCCTGCCGCTGCAGAGTTCGCAGGTCACGTAGACGTCTGGGAGGAAGTGCATCTCAACCTTGATTACCCCGTCACCCTCGCACGCCTCGCACCTCCCCCCCTTCACGTTGAAGCTGAACCTCCCCGGCTTGTACCCCCGCATCTTCGCATCGGGGAGCTGGGAGTAGAGATCTCTCATGGGCGTGAAGAGGCCGGTGTAGGTGGCCGGGTTGCTCCTCGGCGTCCTCCCGATGGGCGACTGGTCGATATCAATGACCTTGTCCAGGTACTCAAGGCCGAGAACCTTCTCCACCTCTCCGGCTCGCTCCTTGGAGTGGTAGAGACGCTGGGCCAGTAACCGGTAGAGGGTATCGACGACGAGGGTCGATTTACCTGAACCGGAGAGGCCAGTGACACAGGTGATGAGGCCAATCGGAATCTGGACGGAGATGGACTTGAGGTTGTTCTCCCTGGCCCCCTGAAGGGTGAGAAACCGCCCGTCCGGGCTGTGGCGCATGTCCGGTGTGGGGATGGCGAGCGCGCCGGAGAGGTATTTCCCCGTAAGGGAGCGTTCGTTTTCCATTATCTCCGTCGGTGTGCCGGTGGCGACCACGTACCCCCCCGTCTCCCCCGCTCCCGGTCCCATGTCAACAACATGGTCCGCCGTCATTATGGTCTCCTCATCATGCTCTACAACGAGGACGGTGTTCCCCATATCCCTGAGCCTCTTGAGGGCTTCTATGAGCCTCGCATTGTCTTTCTGGTGGAGTCCTATACTCGGCTCATCGAGGATGTAGAGGACGCCGACGAGACCGGAGCCTATCTGTGTCGCCAGCCGTATCCGCTGCCCCTCGCCTCCTGAGAGGGTTGCAGCCTGCCTGTTGAGGGTCAGGTAGCCGAGGCCGACACTGGTAAGGAAGCCGAGGCGGGTGGATATCTCCTTGAGGATTCTCCTGGCAATCTCCTTATCCGTTCCCTCCAGTTGCAACTCTTCGAATAAGGTGTGGCAATCCCGGATAGACATTCCGGCAATATCGTAAATGGAGCGGCCCTCCACCTTTACAAAGAGGGACTCCTGCTTGAGCCTCGACCCATGACATGTAGGGCACGGCTGGCTGTTCATGTACCGTTCGAGATCCTTTCTGACCTCGTACGACTCGGTTTCGAGATAACGCTTCTCCAGCTCCTTCAGCACCCCTTCAAAGCTCTTGGTATAGGTGTAGCGCCTGCTCCCCTTGACGTAGTAGAACTCAATCTCTTCATCACCCGAGCCGAAGAGGAGAACATCCCGCGTCTTCTTGGGAAGCTTTTTGAAGGGGGTGTAGATGTCGAATCCGAGGTGGCTGGAGAGGGCGTCGAGGAGCTGAAAGAAGTAGACCGAGTTTCTCTTGCCCCACGGTACGATGGCCCCCTCCCGAAGGGAGATCTCTCGATTGGGCACAACAAGGTTAGGGTCGAAGTAGAGCTTGTGTCCAAGGCCGGCGCACTCGGGACACGCCCCGTGGGGACTGTTAAATGAGAAGGCGGCTGGGGTCATTTCGGGATAGCTGATGCCGCACTCCACACAGGCGAGCTTCTCGTTGAAGAGGAGAGATATGGCGCTCTCCTTCTCCGTATCGGGAGGCGTCTCTATCATAACGATCCCGTCGGAGAGACGCGCCGCTACTTCTAGGGAATCGGCGAGCCGTCTTGCGATGCTCTCCTTGATGACAAGGCGGTCAACGACAACCTCTATGGTGTGCTTCCTCTTTTTGTCCAGCCCTATTTCGTCGATGAGTTCACGAATCTCGCCGTCAACCCTCACCCTCGTGTATCCCTCCCGCCGTAACTGGTCGAGCTCCTTTCGGTACTCCCCCTTTCGCCCCCGGACTATCGGTGAAAAGAGGAGAATCTTTGTCCCCCCAGGAAGCTTCATGACCCTGTCGGACATCTGCTGGATGGTCTGGGAGGTGATCGCTTTCCCGCACTTGTAGCAGTACGGTTTTCCGACCCGCGCGAAGAGGAGCCGCAGATAGTCGTAGATCTCCGTGACGGTGCCGACGGTGGAGCGGGGGTTCCTGCTTGTTGTCTTCTGCTCAATCGAAATGGCAGGCGAGAGTCCCTCTATCAACTCTACGTCTGGCTTCTCCATCTGTTCCAGAAACTGCCGCGCATAGGCCGAGAGGGACTCTACATAGCGGCGCTGCCCCTCGGCGTAGATGGTGTCAAAAGCGAGCGACGACTTCCCCGAACCGCTGACGCCGGTGATGACGACAAGCTTCTCACGGGGAATCTCAAGATCGATATTCTTGAGATTGTGCTCTCTGGCTCCCTTTATGGTGAGTGTAGCCATGCTTATATATCGGTGATGCTATTGACAGGCAACGCCGCTCCCCCTTATTGATGATATGGGAGAACCCGTTGACCTCGCCTCCTTGAGGGCGCCCTGAAACTCCTCCAGATACGCCTCAAGACCTTCGAGCATAGCCGTCCCGACGATACTCATGACATTCTCCCCTTCGTGAAAGGCCATAACCGGGTTCCCCTCTGTCCCCTCAATGAGCCGCCGTTCCGCCCGCTTCAACTCCCTGCCCTTACGCCAGGTGACAATGACCTCCGGGTGCTTTCTCTGAAAGGCGGTTATTGTCGGACTCTGCCAGGAGCCGTGGGCACACTTGGGGGAGTAGTAGAAGAGAAGTTCGATGACCGCCCCCTTGACCCCCAGCTTCTTTCTCGTTGCCCTGTCGAGTCTGCCCGTTACCGGCAAGCCGCTCTCCTTCTGAAAGCTTGTGAGAGCCCTCTCTGTTCTTCCCCCCCATAACCCGTCGATGGGGCCGGGATTAAAGCCGGAGCTTTTAAGCCTCTTTTGTGTCTCATGGATGGTGGGACTCCCATCCCGGGCCGTCGCCTGGCCGGGAAGCACAATAAATGAGGCAACCAATAGTAGCGCCAGTAAGATAGCTCTCCTTCTCATAACAGACCTCCTCCTCTACGGTTCTTCTTACTTCCAATCCGTACGCTTGATTGCAAATACCACTGTGGCTTGGGGGTACGGTTGCGAGCCCCCTCTACCCTCCTGCCATTTCTCTCTTCCTCGCCATCATGGCCGCCATCTCTATGGCCGCGACCATACTCTGCGGTGACGCCAGCCCCTGCCACGCAATATCGTAGGCCGTGCCGTGATCGACGGAGGTTCGGATAATCGGCAGACCGAGGGTTACATTGACGCCATCCTCGAAGTGGATGAGCTTAAGGGGAATGAGCCCCTGGTCGTGGTAGATTGCAACAACCACATCAAACTCTCTCCCCTTGACGGCCCTGTAGAAGAGGGTATCCGGCGGGTGGGGGCCTGAGACCTCAATGCCTCCTTTTTTCGCCCTCCTGATGGCGGGGGCGATGAGCCGTTTCTCCTCATCACCGAAGAGCCCTCCCTCACCAGCGTGGGGGTTGAGAGCGGCAACGGCAATACGCGGCCTCTCCAGACCAAAGTAGCGTTTGAAGCTCTCATCGGTAATCCGGATTGTCTTCAGAATCCTCTCCTCCGTCAGGAGTTGGGGAACTGTTTTGAGAGCTTCATGGATGGTGACCAGGACAACCTTGAGTCTCTTGCCGCCGAGCATCATCACGTAATCCTCCGTCTCAGAGAGAGATGCCAGAAACTCGGTATGGCCGGGGAAGGGGAAGCCAGCCCTGTTGACGGCTGCCTTGCTTATCGGTCCCGTTACCATAGCATCGACTTCACCTGCCAGCGCCATACGGGCCGCCGATTCGACGTACTTTATCATAGCCCTGCCGCACCTGACGTAGGGCCTCCCCGGCTTAATCGCTTCGGGATTGAGATTGGAGAGGTTATGGGTTGTCAGTTGGGGGATGAGGGCGGTGAGTTCCAACTTGTCGGCAACGTATCGCAGGATGGCCTCGTCGCCAAGTATAACGGGACGACAGAGGCGCGCCACCTTTGTGGTGGCGACCGCTTTCAGGAGCACCTCCGGGCCGATGCCGGCGGGGTCTCCCATAGATATGGCAATCGTTGGCTTCATCTGAAGTATTGACTTACGAAACTGTGTTTAGCAGTAAAGTTTTATTGATCCATAGAAGCTCTTCTAGCCGCAGATTTCACAGATTATCACAGATAAAAGAATATACTCTCACAAAGCCACAAAGCTCACAAAGGTAATTCATTTATAACAAATATATCTTCTCTGTGCCTCCGCGCCTCTGTGTGAAATAGGGGTTTTGTCAGTCTTACCATAAATATTAAGGAGTCGGGTTTTGCCGTTATCATAGCCTGATATCAATGTGTGAACTCTCCTTCATCCTCTCCAGCCACTCTGCATACCGTCCATCAACAATCTCCTGAAAGAGAATGGCGTGTATCTCCTCACTCACCTCGGCGAGGGGGCGCACACCGCCGCCCTTCTTGTCAATAAGGCGGATGATGGCGGGACCAGCCGATGTCCAGATTACATCGCTGAATGCTCCAACGGAAAGTTTGCGAACCACACTCTCAATACTCTGATCCAGCTCCCCCGCATTGAGGATCCCGAGGTCGCCCCCCTCCGCAATATTAGGACCGTCTGAGTAACGGTGGGCGACATCCTCAAATCGTTCGCCCTTCTGAAGTCGAGCGAGGATAGCATCGGCTGCCTTCTTTGCCGCCTCTCTCTCCGGTTCATAGATCGATATCATACCGAGATGGTAGGAGGCGGGGCCGTGAAACTTCTCTCTGTGTTGACGGTAGTAGCTTGCGATATCCTCTTCCGGGATTGCCGCCTTTGAACGAAACTGCCTGGAGCTGAACTTAACCTGCTTTATCTCACTCTCCAACTTCTCCCTGTACTCCCTGTAGGTTATACCACTCCCTGTGAGTGCCTTTTTGAGTTCGTCGAGGCTGATGTTGTTTCGCCTCCTCACATCCTCCACGGCGGCGTCTATCTCCTGCTCACTGACCGTGATACCAACCCTGGCAGCCGCCTGCTCAACAAGTATTCCTTCTATGAGCTGATCGAGGAGCCTCTCGCGTGGGGGGGCGCTCTCCCCGCCGGCTCTCCTCTGCCTCTCCACAGCCGTTACCGCCCTCTCCAACTCTGAAAGGGTGATGACGCTGTCGTTGACAACCGCCACAACCCTGTCTACCACCTCGGCACGAAGTTGTTGGAATGAAAGAAGGGCGGTAAGAAGGAAGAGGAGAAGTGGCAGTAATAATCTCTTCCCCCTCCCCGGAGTCAACCAACCTCTCCGGTACGCTTGCCTTGCCTCACCTGTCACAGTAACTCCTCCGCAATCTCTATAACGGCCTCCTTCTTCAGCCCTCTTATCCACTCCTGCAACTTCACCTCTCTCCGCTCCTCCTCCAGACGGGCGGCGATCCTCTCCCTCACCTCTGGGAAGGCCACCCTGTTCCCTTTTTTTCTCTCCTCCACAAGGAAGATGTGATAACCGTAGGGCGTCTTAATAACATCGCTGACCTCATTTACAGGGATCGAAAAGACGATCTCTTCAAACTCTGGCGGCATGTCGCCCCGTCCGAAAAAGCCGAGGTTGCCCCCGCTGTCGCCTTCCGGCCCAATGGAGACCTCCCGGGCGACTTCGGAAAAGGGTTCCTTCAGCAGCCGCTGCCGCACACTCTTTGCCTCCTCTGCTGTGTTAACAACGATCATTCTTGCCTTCACCTGCTCCGGTCGGTTGAAGTCGTCACTGTTTTGCTGATAGAAGGCCCTGCTCTCCTTCTCCGAAACAGGAGCGCTCCTCTTCACGACGCTATCCATGACCTTTCTGATGATGAGTTCCCTTCTGATTTCGTTTTTCCACTCTTCGACGGTTTTGTATCTCCCCCTGATGGCGCTTTCAAAGGTTGAGTTATCCTCCCCCCCCTTGATCAACACCACCTCATCGGCAAGCTCATCGTCACTCACCTCCACCTTAAGCCGCTCCGCCTCCGCAATGAGCAGCTCCTCCTCTATCATCTGGTTGAGGATATCCACTCTGAGGCGCCTCAACTCCCCCGCCTCCACCTCCTCAGCCCTCTCCGGCACAAGTCGTTGCAAGCGGGCTTCAAAGTTACCAACGGTGATCGCCCTGTCACCCACCTTTGCCAGCAGAGCGGCAGGGTCGGGAGCGCCCCCCTTACATCCACCAAGTGAGATAAGGCAAAACAATAGAGCGAGTCCCCCAAGTGGGGCCAGATAGTGACGGCGTATGGTCATAAAGTAGAGGAAAGAGTGTCTTTGCTCATGGAAGCACGCTACCACAATTCTCTTAAGCCTGTTTTGCCAAAAAAGTGATACTAACACTCCTTGATGAGACGCTGCAACAGGTATCTTGTAGCCCCTATAGGG
>JBHHTR010000041.1:0-14333 GCA_046753505.1 Thermodesulfobacteriota bacterium | reverse complement strand
TGAAGTCGGCAACGCGGTCCATTGTCCGTTTCCTGTCGTCACGACGCGCCTTGATTCGTACCGGAAGCACCGACATCACGGCGGGAAGGAAGAGTATGGAGAAGAGGAAGGCAAAGATGACGCCGACTGCGACGATGTTCCCTAGATCGCGGAAGGGAGGGGCGTCGCTGAAGTTCATGGTCAGAAACCCTATTGCGGTGGTGATGCTTGTGAGGAATATGGGCTGAAGATTGATGCGGAGCGACTCGACAATGGCCTCCCTCTTCTCCATCCCGTGGCGCATGTTGTAGAACATGGTAACGAGGAAGTGAATGGAGTCGGCGACAGCCAGGGTGAGGATGATGGTCGGGGCGCCTACCGAAGGCCCGCTCAGTGGTATCCCGTACCATCCGGTCAACCCCATGGCGGTCATGGCGCTCATGGCGATGACGAGGGTTGTAGCGAAGGTTCCCGCCACGGAGCGTATGAGGAGCCACATGACGACGAGAATGACGAGGAACATGATGGGCACGAGGGTTGCCATGTCCGCCTGGCTCGCCTCAGGGAACTGGTTGTTCATCATGGTCATCCCGGTGAGGTAGAGATCGATAGACGGGTACTTTGTACGGACGTCATCCGCCATTTTTCGGACAAAACTGGCCACCTCCGGAACCTCACCAAGACTCTTGCCGGGAAGGTTGATCGTGACGTTTACACCGGTCACATGAGCCGTGGGAGAGATGAGGCGGTGTGCCAGGAGCGGTTCATTGAGGGCGATAGTCTGGATGGCGGCCAACTCATCGTCCGTGAGGGAGGCAGCATCCTGCACCAGATCCTCGACGATCAGGTCGTCCTCCTCGGCGCGGGTGTGCTGGAAGTTGGTTATGGAATCGACTCGGATAGAGTACGGCACCTGCCACGACGCCTCCGTCAGCTCCTCGATAATAGCGAGGGTTGCCCGTGTGAAGACCTTACCGTTCTTCGGGGCGATGGCAAAGAGGACGTTGTCATTTTTCGTATAGGTGTCCTGTAGGGCCTCGAAGGCTTGAAGCTGTGGGTTTTCCTTGCTGAAAAAGTAGCGGTAGTCGTTGGAAAAGGTAAGGTGGCGGCCACCGCTCGCCGCCACCACGGCAACAAGGAGAGTCCCTACGATAATCAGCCACCTGTAGGTAATCACCCAGGCGCCAAAGCCCTTCTTCCTCACTTCGTCATTCATAATCAATTTTCCTCCTGTGGCGGAGCCGCCTCATCTGATGACCCCGCCACGTCTGCCGTCGTTATCATTGAGGAATGCTCTCTCCTCACCCTCTTTATTGCCGTTTTCCCTCTACCGTCAGATAGAGATCGACCACCTTTGAAGCGGGACCGAGGTCAAAGTTTATATCATAATCGCTCAACGCAAAGCTGGTTTTTCCCTCGAAGCCACGGCGGAAACCGCCCCACGGATCCTTGCCTGACCCCACCTGCGTCACCTCAATCTCAATAGGCCGGGTAACGCCGTGGAGGGTGAAGTCGCCCTTTAATATCGCGGTAACCTTCCCCATCGGTTTAAAGGAGGTGCTGACAAAGGTTGCCTTGGGATACTTTGTCACCTCAAGAAAGTCCTTGCCCCGCAGATGCTTGTCCCGCTTTGCGTGGTTGCTGTCGATACTGGCCGTATCTATGGTGATCTTCACCTTCGACACCGCCGGGTTCTTCTCGTCATAACTGAAGGTGCCCTCAAAGGTGTTAAAACGACCAACGAGCCAGCTGTAGCCGAGGTGGGGTATCTTGAACTGAATGGCCGCGTGAGAACCCTTTGTGTCGATTATATACTCCTCACCCCTTGAAACCTGTGGAGCCGCCATGAGCCCCAGGAGTATCAAAAGTGCGATCAAACTTTTCATCTTCATACCTTCTCCTTTCGTGAGTTGTTTGGCTTGATGCCCAACATCCGTAGTAGTGTTGAGTCTCTATCAATGAAGTGATGTTTCAGGGCCGCCAAAATATGGAGCGCCACGAGGGCCATGATAATATGAGTAACCACACTGTGAACCTCACCGGCAATATCCTCCTGGTGTTCAATGCCTGAAATTATCGCTGGCACTTCAAACCAGTTAAAGAGGGCAATAGACTTGCCGTCCGCAGTGGGAATCAGGTAGCCACTTATGGCGATACCGAAGAGGAGGAGGTAGAAGAGTCTCTTCACGATAGATGCCGCCCTCTGCTCCCACACCGGCATCGGAACCGGTTCCGGCTTTGTCGTTGTCGCCGTCCAGACGGTTCGTATCAACAGCAGGGCAAAGAGGATGAGGCCGAAGCTCTCGTGGAGGTGGGGCGCCCGGTGGTACCACGGGTGGGCGTAGTTGAGTTCAACCATATATTCACCCAGGAAAAACATGGCGATAATTATTATGGCCATACTCCAATGGAGAAAGATTGCAACTGCTCCGTACCGATCCTTTGTGGGAATCAATGCCATAAACTAACCTCGATTGCTGTGCCATCCATAGTGGCATCACTCACTCTCCGGTCGTTGCCGGAGAATAGATAGACCACATGACCATGAAATGGCGTGCCGTGAGTCAGCAAACGGCATGGCAGATAGTCAGTCAAGAGCTTCCTCCCGTGGTTCGCCAATCGAGAAGACGAGTCGAACCCATAATAGCAGTGCGATGACAAGAAAGAGGCCCTGTCCCAGCACAAAGTGTATACGCTCGGTATGAAGCAGAGGTACGGCAAAGCTGGCCACTCCGGCGCCGATTAGCATCTGTAGAAAGCCCTGCATGGATGCCGCCGCGCCCCTATGGTGTGGAAAACAGTCCAACGCCAGAATAGTGAGTGGAGGCATGATGATGGCGAGTCCCAGGGCATAGATTACCAACGGGCCAACGACAAAGAGGACGCGCGCCTCAAGGAGAGCGGCCTGTGCCAGATTGAGGGTGAGAGAGCATAGCATGAGAGCGATGCCGAAGCCGACGATGCGCTGTGGTGACCAGTAATGAACCATGCGGCTGGATATAATGGAACCAACCATCATGCCGCCTACCATAGGGATGAACTGGAGACTGAAATCATTGCTGCCGAGGCCAAGAAAGTCGTAGATGACAGTAGGCGCACCGGCAATGTAGAGGAAGAGACCTGCGAAGGTGAATCCCATGCTGAGAACCAGTCTGAGAAAGCGTCCGCTCATCACGGTACGTTTATAGACCTGAATTACTGCCAGGGGGTGAACGGACTGGCGATGTGCGTCAGCCAGTGTCTCCCTGGTGAAAGCAATCAGCACCATCAGCAGCGCCCCGAAGCCTGTCAAAAACCAGAAGACACTGCGCCACCCGAATTGATCGTGGAGCCAACCACCCAGAATCGGCGCAATGGCCGGCGCCAGGGTAAATAGCAGCATGACCTGGGCCATGGCCTGGTGGGCCGACCTCTCATCGTGAGCATCGCGAATCATGGCGCGTCCGGCGATAAAACCGCCGCTTGCCGCCAGACCCTGCATGATGCGCAGCAGCAGGAAACTATCGATACTATATGCCAGGGCGCAGGCGGCAGATGCAAGTGTATAGATCATCAGGCTGATGAAGATGACGGGACGACGGCCAATGCGATCAGCCAGGGGACCCCAGAAGAGGGTGGAAACGGCAAACGCCATCAGATAGACTCCAAGGCTCTGGGATAGGAGAGCGCGGCTGACGCCGAAGGCCAACTCGATATCCGGAAACGACGGCAGGTAGGTATCAACCGTGAACGGCCCGATCATGGCGAGCAAGGCGGCAACCATGGTCAGGTGGAAATGGACTCCGGTCCCGGTTCTTTGAGATGCGTCAGCTATCGCCATAATTTAAACCAGCCCCTCCTCCTGCAACGCCTTTAATACGGCAGGGCGGGAACCGATGCGTTTCACATAGTCGGAAAGCTGGGGCCACGGCGTCATGTCAAACTTGAGATGGGGAGCCCAGCTTAAGATTGTAAAGAGATAGGCGTCGGCGACCGTAAAGGCATCGCCCATGACAAACGCCTCGGATTCGACTCTCATAAAACCCATCTCAAAGCGCTTCAACCCTTCAGCTTTCCAAGGGCCTCGACTATTTCATCGGGTTCCATCCTCTTCGTGTAGTCGGCGTCCACGAAGGAGTGGACGATGATTCCGTCCCGGCCAATAACATATGTGGCCGGGATGGGGAGTGTAAAGCTGTCGTTGCCGTCATACTCTATTAAATCTATGCCGAACCCCTTGTATATGGGACGAAGCTCCTCGGCAAGGGTAAATACCAGGCCGAATTGCTCTGCCACCCTGCTTCCCTCGTCGCTGAGTATCTCGAAGGAGAAGGGGTTTTCCGCGACTAACTGCGATGACTTCTCTCTCAGATTCGGTGAGACGGCGATAAGGTTCGCCCCCAGTTTCTTTATCTCTCCCGTGACATTGTCAAGGGCCTTTAGTTCCAGATTGCAGTAGGGGCACCAGGCGCCACGGTAGAAACTGATCACGAGCGGTCCCTCCCTGAGGAGCGCCGCTGAAGAGATTTCTTCGCCCTTTACATTCTTCAGAGTGAACTCCGGCGCCTGCTCCCCTCTCTTTTTTGCCTTATCCGCTATGCCGCTCTCCACCAGCTTCTCCGTGGCGGCCATCATGGCGCTGAGCGCCTCGGCGGGAATATTCGGTATCATCGCCTCCTGGGCCCTCTCTATCTCATCTGCGAGTTTCATAAATTCCTCCAATCTTAATGTGCGTTATGCGCCGCACATGTCAGCGACGCCGGTTACCACTCCCTGCGCCCACCGTTACAGAGAGGGGGCGCCTCTCCTCTACCCCTTAGCTAAAATCAGGATGGGCTTGTGAACGGGGCGCAATAACCCTCTTCTGTAACTCCGAGATGTACTCTTCAAGCACTGCCGGTTTCGCTGAGAAGAATCCGTGCTGCCCCTCGCGGCGCACCGTCACAATCCCTGCGTCCAGAAGGAGCCTCAGGTGGTGAGAGACGGTCGACTGGCCGATGGGGAACTGTTCGGCAATGGCGCCGCACGACATCTCATTGGTCTCGGAAATCGCCCTGAGAATATCAAAGCGCCTCGAATCGGCCAGCGCCTTGGCGACCTGCATAAACTGTTTTTCGTCCATCACAACCTCTCGTTCTTCTAAGTACAGATAGATATATTTATATATATCGATATATCATGTCAAGGAGATATGTGGAGAGCAAATTCATCAACGTGTAAAAGGTGGGTTTGGTATAATGATTTTTTTTTTGCAAATAACAACCTCTCTATGTAAGAATGAAAGGTGCTGTTTTGAGGGTTCATTATTTATAGTGCCCGCTGTTGCAAAGAGAGTGCTATACTTTTTATCACGCTGTACGTATAGGAGAAATGATGGATAAGCCCAAGATTTTAATCGTAGAGGATGAAGAGGGGATTAGAACACAGATGAAGTGGGCTCTCATTGAGAGTTACGATATCTTTCTAGCATCAGATGCCGATAAGGCTATGGAATTAATGGAGCGTGAACGTCCTCCTCTGGTCACCCTGGATCTTGGCCTTCCCCCTCAGCCGGAGGGCACGGAGGAGGGACTGAATCTCCTGGGGAGGCTTTTGCAGTGTGAGCCAACAACAAAGGTAGTTGTTGTGACAGGGAATCCTGAGCGGGCTGCCGCCCTTGAAGCGATCTCACTCGGCGCCCACGACTTCTTTTCCAAACCCATTGATATTGGTGAATTGCAGTCTATTCTTAAACGTGCCTTCTATGTCCATACTCTGGAATCGGAATACCATAGGCTTCAGAAACAGATGGGCCAACATTCATTCGGCTCGATTGTAGGTACGAGTCCCGAAATGGAAAAGGTTTTTTCGGTGATTCGAAAGGTGGCAACAACCGATGTTCCTGTTGTAATAACCGGTGAGAGTGGAACTGGCAAGGAACTTGTGGCGAAGGCTATACATAATGAAAGTATCAGGTGTGATAAGCCCTTTGTTGCCATTAACTGTGGAGCTATACCTGAGAATCTGATGGAAAGCGAACTCTTCGGCCATGCAAAGGGCTCCTTTACAGGGGCTCATTCCAGTAGAAAGGGGCGCGTTGAACTGGCGGAAAGCGGCACACTATTTCTTGACGAGGTGGGAGAAATGCCCCTATCGTTACAGGTAAAATTACTCCGCTTTCTTCAAGACCATACCATTGAAAGGGTTGGGGGGCGGGAGCGAACTGATGTGGATTGCAGGGTTGTTGCGGCAACCAATAAGGATATCAAACAGATGATCGCCGATGGCCAGTTCAGAGAGGATCTCTATTTCAGGCTTGCCGTAGTGTCCATTGAACTGCCGCCTCTCAGAAAGAGGGTGGATGATATATTGTTGCTGACAAGGTTTTTCCTCCAGCGTTTCATGACCGACCAGGGAGGCTTGAAATCACTGAGTGATGAAACTATCGACGCCCTCTATGCCTACGAGTGGCCTGGCAATGTAAGGGAGCTGGAGAACAAGATACGCCGGGCTATTACCCTTGCTGAAGGCAGTGAAATCACCCCTGCCGACCTGGAGTTGGTCCACAAACCCTTGCCTAATGAGAGGCAGAACCTTGACATCAAAAGGGCCAAGGAAGAAATTGAACTGAAATATATTACGATGGCCCTTCTCAAGCACCAGAATAATGTCAGTAAGGCGGCGGTGGAGGTTGGGCTTGCGCGACAGACCCTACACCATTTGATCAAGAAGCATAACATCGAAGTATAGGTGAGGGGCAATAACACGCACCGGCAGGTTCAGAGATTGGATTTACCAGCTATTTTTCGAGGGTACACCGTTATAGGTGGTTGCGGTCAACCGATAACAAATGCCTTGGTGGATTCAAGCACAAGTGCAGGCGCGAGCACATTGTCAAGGCTTGGAAGCTTCGTAACAGGTTACGGTAAAAGATGGAGGAGGCAGCCATCAGCAGAACCTCAGACCCACCCTTGTCTGGACACCGCTGAAATTCTCTACCCATACTACCTGTGCGCTGGAATCGATCTCGATCTCTTTTACAACAACGTGCAGAGTATCTCCTTTATAGATAACCGTCGAGTCAGTTAAGGCCACCCCTATGCCGGACCTGGAGATATCAACAGTGTGCCCGGAGAGACGTGCCTCTCCTTTTAAGAGATCACAACTCTTTTCCAGAGTAGCCCGCGTCTGTTCTCTCTTGGAGTGTGCATCGGCAAGCTGAAAAAAGAATCCGCAGAAGGGACAGGAGGCGCCAAGTTCCGAACTCTCTGTATAAAATTTATTCTGACATTTCGGGCATGTGCTTTGAACCATCTTGTATAGACCCCTTTAATCTACTTCCTTGTTATCGACCGCTGGATTCACAGTATGCCTTCTCTAGATAACACATCCAGATAACCATTGTCAATTTTTTTAAGGCAGGTCTGATTTATTCATGCCTGCCTTGTTGAATGGGTGTGCCGCTATTTCCAGTGGCGGTAAGCCTCTGAAACTGCTTCAGCGCTTCAGGGGAATCGTATGACTCTGCGCGCCCCGTTCCTATACAGCAGCCAGCACTCAGCTAATGCAATCATTATGCCAAAAGATAGAGGACTGGCTCCTTATTTTGGTAACTCCTTGAAGTTGCACGGTTATTTCTATGTAGGTTCATATCTCTACGTTTAAGGCCAGTGGTGGATGTTGCAACGGAGGCGACGATCGCTAAGGTTTTGAAGGTGGTGTAGGATTGGAAGATGAATAAAAAGCTGAGATTTCAATATGTTAAGGCGTATGCAGGGATGGAGGCAGTCATAAGTAGATGAATGCCCCTCTTTATTGCCTGTTCATTAAGGGTAGCTCGGATCATATAGTCAAAAGATTGCTTGGAAATGACATGCCAAGACGCGGTTATGTCACGTTTTATAGCTACTTAGCTCTTTCCGGTCATGAAAAGCGATACGCTCTGCTGTAAAGAATATGAATAAAGTAGAAGAGTGGGTGTCGCGAATATTGTCAATATAGATGACACCATAGACAGAGTGGTAACTTATTGTTTCTCAAGGACAATAGGCGTATAGTTGAGGTTTAGGCGCCACTTTTGGTGCAATATGGCCCCTTTAAAGTGTCACTTATTTTGTCACCATAATAAGGCCCCTAACTATTTGTAGTATAAGGACAAACAGTAAGTTTTGCCCTGTTTCGCCCAATTATTACCTCCAAAAGGGGCTCAAAAAGTGTCACATTTCTTGACACACAGTTGTATCAGCAGATGGTAATCGTGGTAGGCTGTGAAGGATGGCAGTATAAAGTTAAAGAAATTAGTGGGTTATGATAATGTTGTTAGTCCTGCTGGTTTTTGGCACAGTAGTTGCATTTATCCTCCAGTAACGCAAGGGAGTGCAGAATAATAGACAATGGAGTGCTATAGAGGGGAGAGTCGTAAAAGATAATGTTTGGCAGAAGGCAGGCAATGTTTATATTAAGGTCGATTTAAAATAAAAAATAACGGTCTCAACAACAAAAAGGAGGTAGAAGCAGTGAAAAAGTTTGTAAAAATTCTCACCCTGGTTATCTTCATGTCGTTAACGGCGGCAGGGGTAAGGCAGGCGGATGCATTAACGATGACTATGACGTCGGGGTTGGATTCAATCTCAGTTGATGACAACGGTGTAGGAGATATGGCCGGCACAATGGACGGCGTTATCCTTTTTGCGGGGAACGTGGGAGCGTTCACGTTAAACATTGAAACTGGTCAGTCGTTGCCGGAAATTGGCGTCCCCTCAATGCCATCGCTTGATCTGGGGTCATCAGCAAATAACAGTAGTGGTCCTGGAACTTTGGTGATAACTCTCGAGGATACCTACACGGCAGATATGGGACCACTGGCAGCAGGAATACTCTCCTCCTTTGGAGGCACGGCGCAGGCTGGGAACACAGTTTCAATGGATACCTTTATTAATGGCACTGCTCTGGCCGTAATGGGGCCGTTAAATGGGCCAAGCTATTCCGATCACGTCTTTAACTCAATGGCGCCGGTGGCTGGTCCATACGACATGAAGATAGTCATGACCATTGTGCACGGTGCTAGTGGCGGACATACCACCTTCGATGCTGCTATGGATGTTCCCGAGCCAGGCACCTTGCTCCTTCTCGGTTCCGGTCTTATTGGTCTCGGTCTCTTCGGCAGGAAGAGGATGAACGGCTAATACTTCTTAAGAACAACTAAGGCAGCGAGTAAAACGCCCATCGGCCATTGCGTCGATGGGCGTTTTTTATTGACCTCTACTCGGAGCACCGGTACAGATTCTCATTGACCCGCATTATTCATAAATGTGCTCATACCTGCGCTTGATCCTGAATTCACCAGAGCATTTGTTCTCAATTGGCCGTATCCACTGGTACGACACGTCTGCCAAAAATCGCTGGCAAATCCAATCTCTGCGCCAAGAGCGCAGGGCGTCAAAGTTCAAATAATGTTAAAGGGCGATTATGATGGCGCCGAGGAGGCGCGAAAGACGGTGGAGGCGATACAGGAGGAACTGTAGGGCGCGTGGGTGGAGCCCCCCCTCCTTAGTGCAGCAACGGCGTTGCTACCTTGCCGGGAGGGGGCGCTCAAGTGTGCCCCTTATCGGTACAGAATAGTAGTTGGCCGACTTGCGGTATCTCCTCATGAGCGCCGCAAGGAGTCTGTTTTCCAGAAGCTCCTCTTTGGGTATGACCTCCAGAAGCATATCTATGCGGCTCTGCCGGAGCGGTGTTGTAAGGTTGATCCTCCCCTTGAGTCGTGCCGTTAGGTTCCGGCTTTCCAGCCAGAGTCTTTCAATATGAGCAGTACAATCATTCAGGCTCGTCTTGAGACCCACATCATCAATATCCCCCAGCGGGGAGGGGAAGCCCATGATTGTCACCCCATTAGTGGCGCTCTCCACCCCTCGTGCCGTCAGGACGCCGGTTGGACATTGATCGTAAGGATTGGCAAGGGACAGGTCGGCTTTGAAGGCACCGACGGTTATCATCCCCTGTAGAGGCTGGCCTGGGAGAGCATGTAAAGTAATATTCCGGCCATCAATGTGGGCTGTGATACCCCGCCTCCCGATAAGAGCCGTGCCTGCTATATCGCCACCCTCTGTGGTTCCACTCATATCCAGCTTAACCTTGCCCGTCACCAGAGAGAGTGGATGGAGCTTCACCGCCAGCCTGTCGAAGGCGAAGAGCTCTTCACCACTCTCCACTTGACGAATGGAAAGGTTGTTAAAGGCGAAGCCGAAGGGGAGGGCTCTCTGGAAGGTCTCGCCCGACAGCACAATGCCGCCCTCCTTCCGCGCCCCTTCTACGATCCACGTCTCAATGAGGTTGGTAGGGATGAAAAAGAAGAGCGTGGCGCTTAAGAGTAAAATCCCGGCAGTCAGGCAAAGAAGGATGAGAACAATCCGCCTCGGCAGGGAGCGTTTGGTGATACTCTTAGTGGTAACTCTTTTTTGCATAAATGGGAACAGGTACGGCTGGTGACAGTAGCCATCTCAGGCTGCTTGATAGCGCCGATTACACAGATTCCACTCCTGTAGTGCTGGAGCCGATGCAGTGTTTTGTCGAGTTCCCATTGAGAGAGGAACTGCTTGAATCTACTATAAAGTTATCCTCATTTCTACCCTTTTCTTCTTGAACGGTCCGTGAACACATTTGTGAATAAAGCTGGTGAGTGCTATCCTCCGGTCTTATGTGAGTATAAAACCTTTAGCAAATGAGGGTAAGTGCGATATATGGTGGAGACGGCACTAAGGTAGGCCCTGCAAGAACGACCAGAGGGATGGAGGTAGGAATGCGAATATTGGTATTGGAAGATACAGTCAGCGTGAGCAAGTTTCTAAAGGGGCGTCTTGAACGGGACGGCCATGAGGTTGTTATGGTCGAGAATGGGGAGCAGGGCTTTGTGGCGGCCACCTCCCGTATATTTGACCTCTTTCTCACCGACATGATGATGCCCCACTGGGACGGCGCTAAATTCATACAGGCCATGGATACGGTCTGTCCCGACCTTCCAATAATTGTCTTTTCTTCTATGGAGACAGAGGAGGTAAAGAGGCAATTGGAGGGGTATGAGAATGTTGTCGCTATCCTCTCGAAATCGGGCGATACCCAGAAGCTATGGGATGCGGTGGGCGCCATTTCGAAGAGGAGTTACCAGACCATCCGCAAGCTGGCCCGTATCGTATGCACAGTGGGACCGGCCTGTAATGACGCGGCAACCCTCGGTCAAATGATACTGTCCGGTATGAATGTTGCCCGTCTCAACTTTTCACACGGCACCTACGACCAGCACCTTGCCAACATTCGCTCAATCAGGGAGGCCGAATCTACCTGGACGAGAACGGTGGCAATCCTCCAGGATCTGTGCGGCCCCAAGATCAGAACCGGCCCGATGGCGGGTGACGGGGTTGAGCTTGTGCCGGGCCAGAGTGTTACAATTCAGGCAGAGCCGGTAGAAGGAACAGCGGAGCGTTTCTCCACCATTGTCCCATCCATCCTTGCCGACCTGAGGGTCGGCCACTCCATACTGCTTGACGACGGTCTCATGCAGCTCCTTGTTGAAGAGGAGGGGGCAGCAGAGGTTGTCTGCAGAGTGGTTATCGGGGGACTCCTCAAATCCAGCAAGGGGATGAACCTCCCCGAGACGAAGATCAACATGCCCAGTGTGACAGAGAAGGACAGGAGGGACCTGGCATGGGGGCTGAAGCACGGCGTAGATTTTGTCGCCCTCTCCTTTGTCCGGGAGGCGGACGAGGTGCTTGAGATAAAGGAGATAATAAGACAGAAAGGGTCGAAGGCGAGCGTTGTTGCCAAGATAGAAAAGCCTGAGGCTGTAGAGAACATTGACGCCATCATTGAGGCGGCGGACGTCATCATGATTGCCAGAGGGGACATGGGAGTGGAGCTGGCAGCCTCGCGTGTGCCGGGGATTCAGCGCAATATCATTCAAAAATGTTGGAACAGCAACACGCCGGTCATCACAGCCACCCAGATGTTGGATTCTATGACGACAAACTACCGTCCCACACGGGCGGAGGTTACCGATGTGAGCACCGCCATCCGTGAGGGAACAGACGCCGTCATGCTCTCCGGTGAGACAGCCGCCGGGGTGGACCCTGTTAATGTGGTCCGCACCATGTCGTCCATCATTGCAGAAGAGGAGAAAGACAATCTCCTGAGCCCCGACGACTGGCAGCGAATGATCAGGCAGGAGACACTTAATCCAGGTATTACCGCCGCTACAACACTGGCAGACTCAAAGGCCATTGCTATCATCGACTTTGATGGCGATTTCTATCGGCACCTCTCAAAGTGGATACGAAACCGGGTCCTCTTCCTCATTACCGATTCGGCAGAGGTGGCACGCCAGTCGTGCCTCATGCACGGCGTGATTGCAATCATCTTCAAGGAGCGGCTGCCGATTGACATGATGATCCCTGCCTTTGTTGAAGAGGTGCACAGGCGGGGCTTTGTCTCCCATGAAGAGACCATTACCATCGTAGAGGGAGCGGGCGACCTCAACGGCGGCGTTAAACAGGTAGGGGCGGTACATATAGTCAAGGTCTGAAGGCGTCGTAAAAAGTCCGATCTGCTGGGCCGAGCAATTTTTCAGACACTCGACATACCACATGTATGCCTTCCCATCTGAAAAACCACTACTCCTTGTATATCGCAATTTTTACTTAGCCAGAGCACTACTTTTTACGAAACCAGCAAAGGTGACTTCCTCCCTCTCCCTAACGCCTTGATTTAACACTCATCTTCCTATATAGTACGACTATCATGCATTCAAGCTACAGTGCAGAGCGGCTTCAGCTCCTCGACCGACTCATGGAAGATGGTCTCCTTAAAGTGGTGGAGGGAAAGCCGTGGATTCTGGATCCTGCCCACCTCCGTTTCAGTCTCGGTGAGTCAATCAGCGAATTGACTATCCCCTGTACTGTCAGCGCTCATGACAGGAAGAGCATAGGGGATTCGATACTGAGTCTGGCCCTTCTATTGCGTTACCGGATGGAGGGTGAGCACGCTCATGATGAGGAGAGTGAGCCTGTTGATACCACCAGAGTTGAGCTGAAAACCCCCCTTTCAGAAAAAACCTTCAAGACAGACCTCTTCATATCCAACTCAATTGAAAAGAGGCTTGCCACGGAGATGGTCCAGCAGATCCCCTTTCTTGACAGCGGCATCCTGCGAAGCTGGTTGATCATCGACGGCCACGGCATGGATTATTTCAATATGGTTCTAACTATTCTTGAAAAGGCTGCAAGGGAAGAGGCTGGCTGCGAAAAAGGTGAGAAAACCATCTACCTGGCTCTACTAGCTTTAATAGACACTACGAGATGTGAGAAGGAGTTCCTGAAGCTCTTTCCTATCCAGGGGATCAGCTATGAGCGCCTTGAGATGATCGTTGGACTTGCCCACTTTTTCCTGCTAAAGGAGGCTGCCAGTGAACTGATCCGTCGGCAGAGAGATGGAGCGGCGTCCTCTACCGGCAGTGAGACTGAGGGGCTCATTCTCTCTGCCCTCATGCCGGGCTCAACTGTGCTCATTCCCTTCACTCTACTGGCCCATACGATGAATCCCTACAGAATAACACAGGAGGTTGTAACGCTCCTGACTCCCCTCTTTGAGATGACGAGGGATGGAGGGGCGGGCGCTGTCTCGCATCGTATAGATCTCATGATGGAGGGGGTGATGAAGGATACAGAGCTCCACGGCAAACTCATGACCGTAGCAAAGGTGATAGGTCTCAGAGAGAAGATAATGGGCTATCTGTTGCGCTACGACAGTAATGCCATTGACGTTCACAAGGAGCTTCAGGAGATGTGCCAGAACGACAGGCTCCTCATGAGTCTCATCAGTAACGCGAAGAGGGTTGGCAAGCTCAATAGAAGCCTGGACGAACTGAAGGCGCGGTATGGCAAGGAGAGGGGGAGAAGAGAGGGTATTGAGGAGATACAGGGGTACCTCGCGGCTATAAGGAAACCTTCGATGCTCGGCTGGTTGGCCGGAAGGCGTGTGAATAGTGAAGAGTTGTTGAGGGATCTGGTTGGCGGTTTTATCGCCTATACACTGGACGTTCAAATTGGCCGCTATGTTGACCTGATGAGAAGTCTGGTCGTAGAGAGGAGGGATGAATTTTCCGGCGACGTTCTTAAGAGCGAGTACGAGAGGGGCAGACTCTACCGTTTTGCGAGTGACAGGATTCCCTTTATCAGGGGGCTTGAGTTGAAGGATCACGCCTATCTCTTTATTGATATGAAAGACTTCACGAGAAAGACCTTTAAGGTGAAAGAGATTGCAATGGCCGAGTTCATGCGCGTTAATTTCTACACCCCCATTATGGATAGCGCCAGCAGATACGGGAAGGGTTCCGGCCTGATGGAGGA
>JBHHTR010000040.1:0-14429 GCA_046753505.1 Thermodesulfobacteriota bacterium | reverse complement strand
GTTTACCACTACCTTGAGCCTGAATGGAACGAATGACTTTTTACGATGGCATCATAGAATGTATCGAGAAAAAAGAATAGAATATTGCCCATCAAACCATCCCTGTTAAATTATCAACTCTCCTGACACGACGAGTCGTCCTCACTGTCTGTAAGAGATGAATATGTCGTAGAGGTTTTTCAACGCCGATAGGGCGAGAAAATTCTTCATGACCCGCTCCTTCCCATGTGCTCCAATCTCCACGGAGTCGTCCGGGCGATTAAGAATACGGTTACACCGCTCGGCGAGAGCGGCGATATGCTCCCTGTATTCACGGGACGAGCGCGGCCTACCGTCATCGGTGACACTGTAAGGGGCGATGGTATAGCCGGTTCTACAGTCCTGCACCTGGAGGGCGATGCCACCCACTTCCGTTGCGACAACGACATTCTTCTTGTAGAGGGCCTCGGTAACGGTCAGGCCAAAGCCCTCGCGGATCGATTTCTGAATGACAATACTCGCGTAACGCTGGAAGGCGTTGACGTCGCGGGGGTCGTCTCCCAGGATGAGGTGGATATCCTCATGGTAGAGGCTCTTTGCCCTCTCCTCCCTTACAAGGCTCTCCATGGCTGCCCCTTCAGGGTCGTCGCTGGCCGAGTTGTAGACGAGGGCGAGCTGGCACTCCTGCCCGCTGTCACGCATCATATCAAAAGCCCTGATGACTCCGACTGGGTCCTTCCACGGGTCGAGGCGCGATACCTGCACCAGGAGGGGTACTCCCGCCCTGATGCCGTGTCTTTCCACTCGCTCAGTGATCTCCTCACTCCCCATAGCGCTGTTCTTATCGCTGAAGGGGTCAATAGAGGGGGCAAGGGTAAAGAGCTGCTCATAACTTCCGACGTGTGGTTTGATAAATCCCGCCATCGTGGAGATGATCCCGTTATATCGTGTTGCGTGGCTGACGACATACTCCATCGTCCGTGCGTCGGGGGCCGTTGTGTCTATGTGAATCCTCCACAGCTTGAGGGCCTTGACCTCCTCAAGGAAGTTGATCAGGTAGAGGGGCTGGGGATCGTGAATCACTATCACGTCATCCTTGCCAAGGGTCTGGAGGTATCCGATGAGGGCGCTGTTCAATTCACGGCCACCGTTGTTGTAGAAGTGGTTGTAATTTTTTATGAGGGTCAGCGCATTATCGGAACTCCTCCCCTGCAAGGCGTTGTGGAACCCTTTGGTGGTATCGAAGAAGTCACCGTGGCCGAGGATCTTAAACCACTCCATCTGGATACCAAGTTCGTTAGAGAGCCTCACCTCCCTTTCGAGCAGTTCGGCAACGCCGCCACCTTCAAAGGTAGAGTTGACATGAACGATCTTTCCGCTGAACCTCTCCCTGTACTCTTCCATGTTGCGAATAGCCTCGCGGCCAACAAGATCCGTATAGCGCGGCAGGAGCGCCTCTTCATCTCTCCCAGGAGAGTATCTGTGCTTTTCAAGCCCTTCAATTACATGTGACATCTCTTCCACCTCCACTGGTTGTCTCTCTACTTACTATACATACGCAAGCTGTATGCCAGGTGTTCTACCATATAACTGCCTAATTCCAGTGGTATTTTTATGTGCCATATGCCTTAGTCCCGGCTCTCACCTCTTTTATCGGCACAAAGTGGGGTGAGTTATAGGAAAAAATGAGCAGCGCTGCAAACTTTCCTCTATTAACAGGTAGTTGGGATGGACAACAGAAGGGAGAGCAGTTACGACCGGCGGCATACTTTTGACAAGTTGCGGCACTTTTTCAACTCTGTAACAGCAGAGGGGCTATTGCGTCTTCACTTTATCTGGGGTACTCTTGTGAAAAATGTCGGCGGCGATAGAGCGGAGATGGACCGGCGCCAGAGAGCGTGAGAGAGTCGAGGATCGATGAAACGGATACTCTTCATCTGTGTTGAAAATGCGTGCAGGAGTCAGATGGGGGAGGCCTTTGCGCGGATCCACGGCGCCGGAGTGGTAGAGGCGTACAGCGCGGGGTCGGCCCCATCTGGAACGGTCAATACCAGGGCCATCAAGGTAATGGGAGAGATCGGGTACGACCTCTCTCGACACCACTCAAAATCAGCGGATGCCCTCCCTTATGATAAGTTTGATATCGTCGTAACGATGGGGTGCGGCGACAGTTGCCCACAAATAAAGGCAGTGGAGCGTCTGGAGTGGGAGATACCCGACCCTAAGGCGCTACCCCTCGATGAGTTTCGGGCCATTCGCGACCTCATCGAGGGAAGGGTAAAGAAGTTGCTGGCGGGTGTGTGAGACATTACGGAATAGGTGCATCAGAGGAGAGCAGATGACGAAATTTAACGAAACGAGATGGTCCAAGGGGGAGTACTCCGGCAAATACATTGACGCTGCCGACGTCATTGTCATTGAGCGGCGAAGGATGATGGAGATTGTCAAATCCTTCTATCGACACAATATAATGGGGGGGCAAGAGAGAAGAGTCCTCGATCTCGGATGCGGCGACGGAATACTCACCCAAGAACTCATGGGCATCGACAACTCCATCTCGGCAACCGTGATAGACGGTTCGGAGGAGATGGTGGAAAAGGCGCGGATACGCCTGAGTGGTTGCGACAACATCACATTCGTCAAGGCCAGCTTTCAAGAGATCTTGTCTGGCAAAATAACTCTGCCCACTGCCCTCTTCCTTGTCGTCTCTTCTCTGGCCATCCACCACCTCCCAACGGAGGGGAAGAGGGAACTTTTTGAACTTATCCACGCCCACCTTGAGGAGGGGGGCGCCTTCCTCAACATCGACACCACCCTATCACCAACCGAGAGTGCGGAGGAGTGGTATGTTGCTCTCTGGCGGGAGTGGATCGATGAACAGAAGAAGCGCCTTGGGGCTGATAGCAACTATGACGAGTTCATATCAAAGTACAGAGAGGAGTCCCACTACAGGAACCTCGATACACTCCAGTACCAGTTGGCCGCCCTCAAGGAGGCGGGCTTCCGCGATGTAGATTGCTACTACAAATACGGGATGGTCGCGATCTACGGCGGCAGACGGTAGCAGCGTACCCGCTATCATTTACGTTAACCGCTCTATCCGTAATCTTACGGCCCTTCATTTTCATACTGCGCCCTCCATGCCACCAGTTTCTAAAGAACCTTCCGAGGCGCTTGAATGGACGTACAATCGGACTGCACCACCTTCGACGGTGGCTGTGGCCTCTTATGTATCGCGGAAGGTCTGCATCAATCAGACCTTCCCCATTAAGGTTTCGCGCTCTTTTGATTCTATGATATACTTCGACGGATATATTTTCCAGGCATAATGGCAATACAAAGCCTTGTAATTATCGTCGATTTCCTGTCAATGCCAGTATCGTTGATGCTCTATGTCGTGAAGTAATGACGTGTACGACTGTCACGTCAGGAGATGTCATGAATCAATTGTGGAGGTGTAACAATGTTTAAGGACGGCCCCATTGACGGCGTGGAGATACGCCCTTTAAGAAAATATGCAGATGAGCGGGGGTGGCTCATGGAGTTGTTCCGTAAGGATGAGATCGATGAATCACTCTTCCCTGCCATGACTTATATCTCAATGACAGAACCTGGCGTAACACGAGGCCCTCACGAACATGTGGCCCAGACCGACTACTTCTGCTTTGCCGGTCCGTCAAATTTCAGAATATTCCTATGGGACAATAGAAGCGCATCGCCGACATACCGTAACAGGATGGTATTCGTGGCAGGAGAGGATCAACCGTCCGTTGTAATTGTCCCCGAAGGGGTTGTCCATGCCTACAAAAACAGAGGCGAGACGGGCGGCCTTGTCATCAACTGTCCCAATCGTCTCTTCATGGGGCCGGACAAGAGAGAGGCCATAGACGAAATCCGTTACGAAAATGATGCTTCTTCTCCCTTCAAGGTAGAGTGACGGAAAGATGAAGGTATTAGTCACAGGGGCCGGGGGGCAGTTGGGACGTGATCTTCAACCCCGGTTGGAGAGGGCCGACTTCACGAGCCTCTACCTCGACTCCGCTGCTATGGATATTACAGAGAGAGCGGTGGTCGCTAAAACCGTAGAAGGGGAGAGACCTGACGTAATCATCAACTGCGCCGCATATACGAAGGTGGACCAGGCTGAGAGTGAACCTGAAAGAGCATTCAGGGTCAACAGAGACGGGGCGGCCATACTTGCGGAGAGCGCCGACCATGTGGGAGCCCTCTTGGTACATATCTCCACAGATTTTGTCTTTGACGGCGCCAGGAATGCACCTTACAAGGAAGATGATGAGCCGAACCCTCTCAGTGTATACGGCAGATCCAAGCTTGCCGGCGAGGAGGCCGTTGCCAAAGGGCTCACCAACCATATAATCGTGAGGACCGCCTGGGCCTACGGCGTACATGGCAATAACTTTGTCAAGACCATACTCAGCAAGGCTGCGGAGAGGGAGGTATTAAGGGTGGTGTCAGACCAGCAAGGCACACCAACATGGACTGGTGATATCGCCGATGCGCTGGTCAAGATTGCAACGGGATATGGGGAGGGTTCGGCCCAACCAGGCGTCTACCACTTTACAGATGATGGCGTGGCAAGCTGGTACGATTTTGCCGCTGCTATAATTGAAGAGGCTGAGGCTTCGGGGATTCCTCTTAAGTGCAAAACCGTCGAGCCCATACCAACTGCCGACTACCCGCTGCCTGCCGAGCGCCCCGCCTATTCCGTTTTAGATACGGAGAAGATTGAGAGGAGCTTCGGCCTAACCATTCCCCACTGGAGGGCATCGCTCCGAAGAATGATAAAAGAATATCATGGAGGTGGCAATGAGTAGAGTTCTTGTTACAGGCGGAGCAGGTTTCATCGGGAGTAACTTCATCCATCACTGGCGAAGCAGTCATCCTGAAGAGCGTATCGTCGTTCTTGATAAACTCACCTATGCAGGAAACCTTGAAAACCTCAAAGGCATGGAGGGTGATCCTCACTACAGATTTATCAAGGGCGATATCAATGACTTCAAGCTTGTCGAGTCCATCTTTCAGGAAGAGGGGATCGATGTTGTGGTTCATTTTGCCGCCGAGTCCCATGTAGACAGATCCATCCTCGGCCCGAAGGAGTTCATAGAGACCAACATTAACGGCACCTTTACCCTCCTTGAGGTTGCCAGGAAACAGTGGCTTGATAACCCTATGCCGACCGGGCCAGCGCGAAGATGTTTCCTCCATGTCTCTACCGATGAGGTTTACGGCTCGTTGGGGGCTGAGGGGTTCTTTACAGAAGAAACTCCCTACACCCCCAACTCACCCTACTCCGCCAGCAAGGCCGCCTCAGACCACCTTGTGCGGGCCTATCACCATACATACGGCCTCCCCGTCATCACGACCAACTGTTCCAATAATTACGGTCCCTATCAGTTTCCTGAAAAACTTATCCCCCTAATGATAATCAATTGCCTGCAGGGCAAGCCGCTACCTGTCTATGGCGACGGTTTGAATATTCGTGATTGGCTCTATGTGGCAGATCACTGCCGGGCCATCGATGCCGTAATTCAAGGTGGAAGGATGGGCGAGACCTACAACATCGGTGGATGCAATGAGTGGAAAAACATAAATATTGTACATCTTCTCTGTGACCTTGTAGATGAAATGGTTGCCAAAGACAACAAACTGAAAAGTGCCTTCCCCTTGAAAGGAAGCCGCAGGGAATTGATTACCTTCGTAAAGGATCGTCCAGGCCACGATCAGAGATACGCCATAGACTGTACAAAGCTTGAAAAGGAGCTGGGGTGGCAGCCCGTGGAAACCTTTGAAACAGGGATAGGGAAGACGATTAAGTGGTATATAGAAAACATGCCGTGGTGGGAGAGAATCACCTCAGGGGCATACAGGCAGTACTACCAGGAGCAGTATGCAGGGATGAAAAAGGGGTAGCGCTCTCTTTGCGGTAGGCAGAAAAAAGTTAGCGATACTGGAGTAAGCGTTGAACTCTTCTAAACCACCCCCGCCTTCAGGAGGTCGTGGAGGTGGATGATCCCGACGACTCTCCCCGCCCTCCTCTCCTCCTCGCCCCCCTGACCATGGCCGACTTCATCTGTTAAGCGAGCGGTGACAAAGAGGGCGGTTATGGAGAACTCCTCCATAACCTTTAAGGCGGCCTCGGCAAGGTGGTCTTCTCCTATGACCTTGGGTCCTGTGCTCATCACATCTACAGCCATCTTTGCTATGATATCCCCACCATCCTCAAGGGACCTCCTCAAATCTCCATCAGTAACGGCTCCGATGATAACGCCACCGCCATCGACAATCCCCGTGATGCCCAACCGCTTCGCCGTCATCTCTCTGAGCGCCTCCCCCATCGATGCGCTCTCCTGAACGAGGGGGAGAGATTCTCCGGTGTGCATGAGGTCTGCTACCTTCAGCAGCTTCCTGCCGAGGGAGCCGGCCGGGTGAAGAGAGGCAAAATCCTCTTCCCGGAATCCGCGCCTCTCCAGAAGTGCTACGGCTACGGCGTCGCCCATGGCAAGAGCTGCCGTAGTTGAGGCAGTCGGGGCGAGACCGAGGGGGCACGCCTCCTCTCTCACCCCCACATCGAGAGTAACGTCGGCCGCCCTGGCAAGGGTAGAACCGGAGTCTCCCGTCATGGCAATCATCTTCACCCCCATCCTCTTTATGATGGGAAGAACCCTGATAAGTTCGTCGGTTGTGCCGCTGTTGGATATGGCGATGACCACATCGTCCTTCATGAGCATCCCGATATCGCCGTGAACTCCTTCGGACGGATGGAGGAAGAATGCGGGGGTCCCCGTCGATGAAAGGGTGGAGGCGATCTTCTTGCAGATGATGCCGCTCTTTCCCATGCCGGTAACCACCACCCTCCCCGTCGCGGAGAGAATTATCTCAACTGCCTCCGCCAACTCCTCACCCACCCTCCGGGCAAGATCGGCCACGGCTTCGGCCTCTATGTCGAGAACCCTCTTTGCTATCTGTACAGTTTTAACAGCCACATTTTTCATAAATCAGTTACTCCCTATGGATTAAGCAATCGTGATCGAGCAGGAAATACATATCACACTACGGCTCACTCCTGCAACAGGGAGGTTGGGGGCAGGGACTCTCGCTCACTCCGAAATCTGACCAGCCGGTACTTCTCTCCCTTGAGATCAAACGCATAGTACTCTGTTGCCTCCCCGCCCGACAGGCTGGAATCCTTCGCAATAATGTATCCGTTCTCTTTATCCAACATCCCCCGTCTCAGTACCTCCCCCCGTTGTCGTTCCAGGTAAAATATTAACCCGTAGTCCAGAACGCCGTAGGAGAGCAGTGTGCCACCTTCCGTTATCTCCGCTATCCGGGCCGCGTTGCTCTCCTTCTCGGTCAGGCTGCCCATCCCCTGAAGGGGTAGATAAACCATATCCAGGGTCAATCTGAGGGCAATGAGGGCAATCAGGTAGAAGAGCAGGATGGGCTCCCTCTTTCTTGCAATGAGGTATAAAAGCAGAATAGATGCTGTAATCACCGCTGCCGACAAAAGCCAAACGTGCGGTAAAGTTCGGCTGATATCAAGGATCGGCAGCAGAAAACCCGCCACCGGTAGAAGCGCCACCGCCACGATGGTCATATACCCCAGGAGTGCCTTGCGTTTGATGTCTCGCAAGGCGTACCGGAAGCAGGCATGGGCAAAGATTACCATCGCAAAGGGATAGAGCATGTAGATATAACGCTGGTTCGCCCCCGGCGATATGAGGTAGACGGAGTAATTGGCGCAGAAGATCAGGAATGAAAACTTCAGGAGAGGTGTGGAGAATATCTCCCGTAGAAAACCTCTTCTCAGAGTAAAGACGAGAAGAAGGCTGTAGGGCAACATCGACTGTAGTGTCTCCAGTGGAAAGCGGATCAGATGTATGAGAAGTGTGCCCATCCTGTTGAAGAGGGGCGTCCTGCCGCTCGACTCAGACCAGAGGTGCCCCAGAAACGGCCCTATCGGGTTGTGCAGGCTATAGAGGAAAAAATAGCTCCCCGTGATAAGAAGAAATACGGCTATCCCAAGGAGATGGTAGAGGGAAAAGAATCTCTTCAAACATCCTTCAAAGGCAAAGAATACTATTAATGAAACATAGAGGAAGACGATAGACGGGAACCCCTTGGTCAGGAAGCCCATGCCGGCCAGGGCAAAGGAGTAGATAAAGAGGCGGACGATCTTATCTTCACGGTGGCAATAAAAGATGGATATGATCGACAGGTAGACAAGGAGAGCGTAAAAGAGGTCTATCTCGCCGAGTAGCGAAAAGTAGAGATATATGTTTCCTGAGGTAATGAAAAAGAGGGAGGAGTAGAAGGCGACCTTCTTATTGAGATATTTTTTTACAAAGAGGTAGTTGGCCAGACCGGTAAGGAGGAGCGAGACAACTGTCGGGAACCTGACTGCCATCTCGGAGAATGAGCCAAAGATTTTTGCCGATAGCAGTATCACCCAGTTGAAGAGAGGTGGCTTCGCAAAGTACAACTCACCCATTATGGTTGGGGTGAGATACTCCCCCGAGTAGAGCATCTCGAGGGCGATGAGTGCCCTTCTCGGCTCCTCCATATAGAGGGGCGGAGCGCCCAGGTTAAGAAAGAGCGAAAGGATTAAGAGGAGAGTTAAAATCAGGTAGTGAGCGTCTTCTTTTTCCATGGGTTCTTTTCAAAAGTCGAGACGCAGACACACTCATCAGTAAAGCGGGGCAACCCATATTCAATGGAGAGGCAGACAGATCACATTAGCCGAACCCTACGAGGGCTGAAGCCCCTCGACTACGAAGGAGCTCCATGGGGTGGAGCATCCTCAAAGCGCCACCGCCCCTGCAACAAGGTACCCCCCTCTCCCCTCCGGGGAGAGGGTAGGGGTGAGAAGAGGCTCTTGGGGGAAGGCCCCTGACACGAACATCAGAGAATACTGCCTGCCCCCTTAACCACCCTGTCTATAGCCTTGCACGTTCTCAGGAGATCCGGCACCATGTCGAGGGAGAGGGAGTTGGCTCCATCGCTGAGCGCCTTGTCGGGGTCGGGGTGGACCTCCAGGAAGAGACCGTCAACCCCTACAGCCACTGCGGCCCTCGCCAGACGGGGGGCCATCTCTCTCTCCCCTCCCGACGAATCGCCACGTCCGCCGGGGAGCTGGATACTGTGGGTCGCATCGAAGATAACGGGACACCCTGTCTCTCTCATAACCGGGATAGATCTGAAGTCAACGACGAGGTTGTTGTAGCCGAAGGTAGCGCCCCGTTCAGTCAGTAGGATATTTCCGTCCCCCGCCGACCGCGCCTTCTCAACGAGGGGCTTCATATCCCAGGGGGCCAGGAACTGTCCTTTTTTTATATTGACCACCGCTCCGCGCTTCGCCGCCTCCCTTGTACTCTCTATCAGGAGGTCGGTCTGGCGGCAGAGGAAGGCTGGTATCTGGATGACATCGACCACTTTGGCTACAGCCGCCACATCTTCAGTGGTGTGGACATCGGTAAGGAGGGGAAGGTTGTACTCCTCCTTTACCCGCGCCAGTATCTCAAGTCCCCTCTCAAGACCGGGACCGCGAAAGGAGTGTATCGACGTCCGGTTGGCCTTGTCGTATGACGCCTTGAAGATGAGGGGAACACCGACACCCTCCGCCATCGCCTTTAGGCGACCGGCAATCTCCATCGTCGCCGTCTCGTCCTCAATAACACAGGGACCGGCAATAAGTATAAAGGGGGCATTGCCCCCGATTTTTATCTCACCAATTTTTATCTGATTCATAGCTTATTATAAAGGTAACTACTCAGGTGGATAGGCTGAAGGTTATAAGGCTAACAGCTTCAGTCTTCAGCCTAAACAGCTAATAGGCCTTGCCTTACCCCCTGCCTCCCTTCCTCTTATCCTTCCCCCCTTTGCCCTTCCCACGGAGGGCCGCCTTTATAAAATCGACAAAGAGGGGGTGGGGAATGAGAGGCCTGCTCTTGAACTCGGGGTGGAACTGGCAGCCGAGAAACCACGGGTGTCCCTTCAGTTCCACGATCTCCACCAATCCCCTGTCTGGAGAGAGACCGCTCAGCACTGCCCCCGCCTTCTCGAATGAGTCGATATATTCACTGTTGAACTCGAAGCGGTGGCGGTGCCGTTCCGATATGTCGATCTTCCCGTACGCCTTATGGGCGAGTGTGTTCTTCTGGAGCTTGCACGGGTAGGCGCCAAGCCGCATGGTTCCGCCAAGTCCGCCTACCCCCTTCTGCTCCTCCATGAGATCGATCACCGGGTGGGCCGTCTCCCTGTCAAACTCGGCGCTGTTGGCCCCGTCGAGACCGCACAACCCCCTCGCCATCTCGATGACCGCAACCTGCATTCCGAGACAGATGCCAAAGTAGGGTATCCTCTTCTCACGGGCGTACTTCGCGGCGGCTATCTTCCCCTCGATCCCCCTGTTGCCGAACCCTCCCGGAACGAGTATTCCATCTACGCCCTTCAGCTTGACGGCGCTACCCTGCTTCTCGACCTCCTCTGAGTCGATATAGTCAAGCTGCACACGGCAGTTGTTTGCTATGCCGCCGTGTATGAGCGATTCGTGGAGGCTCTTATACGAGTCCTGCAGGTCGATATACTTGCCGATGACCCCTATACGCACCTCGTACTTCGGTTTCGACACCTTCTTCACAATCCTGGCCCACCGGTCGAGTTTCGGCGATCTCGTCCAGATATTAAGAAATTTTACCACCATGTGATCGAGACGCTCCTCATGGAAGGCAAGGGGCACTTCATAGATGCAGCTCACATCCTGGGCCGTGATGACCGCCTCCTTCTCCAGACTACAGTAGAGGGCAATCTTTCCCTTTATCTCCGGCGAGAGGGTTCTGTCCGTCCGGCAGAGGAGTATATCGGGCTGGATACCGATCTCTCGCAGCTTGTTCACACTGTGCTGGGTCGGTTTTGTCTTCAGCTCACCCGCCGTGGCTATATAGGGAACAAGGGTCAGGTGGATATAGAGAACATTGTCGCGGCCAAGGTCGGAGCGCATCTGCCGTATGGCCTCCAGGAATGGGAGGCTCTCTATATCGCCCACCGTCCCGCCTATCTCGATGATCGCTACATCAATGCCATCCCCTATCTGGAGTATCCTCCTCTTTATCTCATCGGTGATGTGGGGAATGACCTGAACCGTCCCGCCAAGATAGTCTCCCTTCCGCTCCCTGGCAATCACCGTATCGTAGACCTGACCGGTGGTAAAATTATTGTTCTTCGTCATTCGGCTGGAGATGAACCGTTCGTAGTGACCGAGGTCGAGATCGGTCTCTGCACCGTCGTCGGTGACAAAGACCTCGCCATGCTGGAAGGGGCTCATGGTTCCCGGATCGACATTTATGTAGGGATCGAGCTTCTGGAGTGTGATGGTCAAACCCCTCTCCTCAAGGAGTGTTCCCAGTGAGGCTGCGGCAAGCCCCTTCCCGAGGGATGACACGACGCCCCCCGTTACAAAGATAAACTTTGTCTTCGTCTCTCTGCTCTTTGCCGTCATCTCACTTCACCGTCAAATAAATCTTCCTCTGCTCGCCTATCTTTTGCCACGCTGCCTCATCTCCTTCAAGTTGTGCCCCATAGATACTTTAACCTCTTATCTCTAAGTAGCCAAACCCTTCACGGTTCGCATGCTCCGCAAAGGCTAAAGTTTTCGACTACGGGAGAGCAAATGGTCAGGCCCCTTTCAATTAACAATTGTCAATTGTTAATTATCAATTGCAGGGTATCTTTCTTAATCGGACCTCTTCAGCCCGGCCACTATATCTCTCACCCGTTGCAGATCCGCCTCCGTATCTACCGCAACCGAATCGCAGGTGGTCTCCACCACCATAATCCTGTAACCGTTCTCCAGCGCTCTCAACTGCTCAAGCCTCTCTGCCTCCTCCAGAGGGGTGGGCTGCATGGCGGCAAAGGAGAAGAGAAACTTACTCCGGTAGGCGTAGAGACCGATATGCTTATAGTGTGTCCGTGGTGTAGCGTTGCCATCATCACCATGACCTCTCACATAGGGGATGGGATGCCGCGAAAAGTAGAGGGCAAAACCATCCCTGTCGGTCACCACCTTTACAACATTCGGATTCTCAAGGTCGTTCCGGTTTTCTATCCGCCTCTTGAGGGTGGCCATAATCACATCCTCATCGGCTAGAAGGGGAGCCACCGCCTCATCAATAGCCTCCGGCTCCAGGAGCGGTTCGTCGCCCTGAATATTAACGATGATCTCGTGCTCCACACCCCTGGCCGCCTCAGCCACCCTGTCTGTTCCGGAAGGGTGGGCCGTAGAGGTCAAAACAACCCTCCCTCCAAAACCGGTAACGGCATTCACAACCCTGTCATCATCGGCGGCAACCATAACCTCGTCAATGCTCTTCGCCCTCTCGACCGCACGGTAGACCCACTCTATCATCGGTTTTCCGGCAATATCGGCAAGGGGCTTTCCCTTAAGTCTGATTGATGCGTAACGGGCAGGTATGATTGCGCAGACACCCACGGTGGCACTATATCAAATCAGCGTTCCCTGTCAAGGAAGATGGAACCGTACAACGTAACTCGATGGCGCTGATAACAGAGTGATTGACACATACTCTCTATTAGGCTAAAATTTCCATGTTTTTCCCACTTATTAATTGGGTATTAAGGAACTCCTGATTTTTTTCAGAGGTTTCTTATGCAGTGTCCATCACTTTTTCACTCTTGAGGCAGGTATAATGAGTAACAAGAAGGAAGCCGTAGAGATAGAGTGTCCCAAGTGTTCCACCAGGTTCAGGCTCTGGATCCCTCTCCATCTTATCCCTGATTGGGAAGCCGGACACCAGCTGGGCTGTATCTCATGCAGAGCGTCTCTCTCTATTGCGAAGGAGTCTGGCAGCTTTGAGGTCTCGCTACTCAGCGATGGTGAAGATGCAAATGGAAAGGACAGGATACTCTTTGTTGATGACGATAATATGATACGGAAGCTGGCGGAAGAGGCGCTGTTGGAGTCGGAGGTGGTTCCTCTGCTGGCCAAAAACAGCACCGTTGCCCTTGATATGCTCAAGAACAACTCCATCGACCTTATTGTTGTTGACCTTCACCTGAAGAACCCCAAAGACCCTCACGCCGACATGGACGGTGAGGAACTCCTCTGGAAAATCAAGGATCTGAATTACACCATACCGTCCATCATTACCACCGGTCAGGAGCTCATTGATGACATCATCATGGAATCCAAGTGGCTCGATCTCAATGTAAAGGGCTTTGTCCAGAAGGGTAATCCATTCTGGGCGGACGAACTCAAGGCCAAGATCAATGAACTCCTCTTCAAGGACTGACTGCCCCCTGCATTAAAACGAGGAAGGCTCTGCCAAAACCCTGCTACTCTGCCCCCCATCTCCCCGTTCCCGTAACCGAAGGCTTTAGACTTCGCAAGGCATGTAAACCGTGATCCCGCTCCGTGAGGCACGGAGAGACCACAAGGGTGCTACTACGTTTGAGGTGTTACGGCCCTGCGTGTATCTCTCTCCAGGTAGGCGTAGGCGCTGTGGTTGTGGATGCTCTCCCAGTTCTCGGAACCCACACTGAACCAAGTGATATCATCCACCTCTTCAAGCTTCAAGGCCACCTCTCTGGTGATGTCCTCAACAAACTTCGGGTTGTCGTAGGCCTGTTCCGTTACATACTTCTCATCGGGTCTCTTGAGGAGGGAGTAGACGGGACTGGATGCAGACGACTCTATAATATGCACAATATCCTCTATCCATACAAAGCCATCAAACTTTACTGCCACCTTTACGACACCCCTCTGGTTATGAGCGCCCCTCTCGCTCATCTCTTTTGAGCAGGGGCAGAGGGTTGTTACAGGAACCGTCACCTCCAGGATGAACTCCTTCCTCTCCCCAACGGAACCGGAAAACCTGCACATGTACTCCATCAGCCCCTTAGCCTCCGTTACAGGCGCCCTCTTCTCTATAAAGTAGGGAAACTCCACTTCAAGGTGGGTCGTCCTCGCTTCAAACCGCTCCTGCATCCTCTCCAGTATGGTCGAGAAGTTTTTAACGGTAATCTCCTTCCTGTGCTCGTTGAGAATCTCGACAAAGCGGCTCATGTGGGTGCCTTTGAATTGATGGGGGAGATCGACATACATATTGATAGATGCAATCGTATGCTGGGTCTCATTCGCCTTATCGAGTACAACGATGGGATAGCGTATATCCTTTACCCCCACCTTGTCGATATCCACCTTACGGTAATCGGGTCGGCTCTGTGTATCCTCAAGGCTCTTCAACGCCCTACTCATTCCACTTTTCTCCTTCTATGGTTGTTAGGAGGGTATCTGCTATGCAGAGTTGCTGGGAGAATGTCGTAAAACTGTATGGGAGATACTCTGGAACGCCATCATTCGTAGTACGACGCGGCGGCCCTATCGGACTCCCACACCGTGATCTTCTTTACCG
>JBHHTR010000039.1:0-14516 GCA_046753505.1 Thermodesulfobacteriota bacterium | reverse complement strand
GCGGCCCAGTGCAGCGGCGCGGTCGCGGTGTCGGTCTCTCCGTCGACCGCCAATGTGCTTGTCGGCAACACAAAACAGTTTTCCGAAACCGTCACCGGTTCCGCAACAACTACCGTCACCTGGCAGGTCAACGGTGTGGCCGGCGGCAATGCCACGGTGGGGACAATTGATGCGACCGGTCTATACACGGCGCCCGCCAGTGCGCCTTCACCGGCCACGGTGACGATCAGCGCGGTAAGCGACGCCGACGGGACCACGGCGGGCACCGCATCTGTTACCGTAGTGCCCGCGACCTGCACCGGCGGGATCATCACGGTCAACACCACAGCCGATGGGGTTGACCTGAATATCGGCGACAAGATCTGCGCCGGCGCCTTCGGCTGTACCCTCCGGGCGGCGATCCAGGAGACAAACGCCTGTAACGGCGCCGACTTCATCGAGATCCCTGCCGGGATCTACAATCTGTCCGTTGCCGGTACCGGCGAGGACGCGGCGGCAACGGGGGACCTGGACATCACCTCGCCGCTGACTATCTCCGGGACGGACAGAGCCTCGGTGGTCGACGGAAACGGCAATGACCGGGTTTTTCACAGTCTGGCCAACGGTCCGGTCATTTTTTCTGGACTTACGATTCGAAACGGCAACGCTTCCGATTGGCCGGGAGGCGGAGGCGTCCTTGCCGCGACCGCGCCTTTCGGTTCCATGAGCCTTTCGAACTGCGAGGTGACGGGCAACTCAACCCCCTACTACGGCGGCGGGATCAATAACCACGTGGCTCTTACTGTGGATACTTCTGTTGTTTCCAATAATACCTCAAGTACGGTAGACCCCTATGGCGGTGGAGGTATTGAGGCAGGCAGTCTCACAGTCCGTGATTCGACAATATCAGGAAACATTACAGTGGCAGGCTACGGCGGCGGCGTGGAGTGTGGCTCTTGCAGTTTCTACAGATCCGTGATCTCAGGAAACACGGCAGGGATAAACGGCGGCGGAATCAATATGGCCTCCGGCGGATGGATCGAAAACAGCACGATAACCGGCAACAGCGCCGCTTTCGGCGGGGCTGTCTATTTTGGCGGGGGAAACGGCGTCGTCAATTCAACGATAACCAGCAACACCGGCAGCAGCGGGGCCGGCGGCTTTCATCTGGGTTTTACGACGATTCCCATGGTTAATTCGATACTCGCCGCAAATACCGGTCCGGACTGCGCGGGCGTCGGGACGCTTCAGTCTGACGGTCACAATATCGACGACGACAACTCCTGCGGGCTTTCGGGAGCAGGCGATATGCCCGGCACCATCAGTCCGGTAATCGCTTCCGGTGCGGGCTACAACGGCGGCCCGACGCAGACCCACGCCCTGCAGGCGGGTAGCCCGGCCATTGACGCGGGCGACAACGCGAACTGCCCGGCCACCGACCAGCGCGGCGTGGCCCGCTCCGACGGCGCCTGCGATATAGGGGCCTATGAATATCCGTGATGTTACTAGTGTCTTAAAGACCATATCGATTAAGGAGGTAATTATGAAGAAGCGACTCTTATCGTATATTGGCACGCTGGTTCTGACACTGCTGCTCCTTGGCTGCGCGGGAGCGCCTCTTGAATTCGGCACTGTGGAGAAGACCGCTCAGCTCCACCCCGGCATGATGCACGAGGATGTTGTAAGATGCTGGGCAAACCCAAGTCGGTCCAGTTCACCGGCGACAAGGCCATATTGAAATACTCCCTCCACGAATACTGGAAGGAGTGGGTGCCGTACTACATGATCTTCGACAAGGCGACAGGCAAACTGAAGGAGTGGTACGCCGATGAAGCGGAGTACCAGCGGAACCAGGCTGTATGGGTGTCCGTGTTCGATGAGTTCGAGAAACAGCAGCAGGCGGAACAGCGGTCTCAATTGGGTGGTGAGAGCGGCGGTTCAGGCGCCTATATGGAGGGGTATGACCCGAATGCCAACTACTACACCGATGACTACTACTGGGAGGGGTCGGGCTACCACTACGACGATTAGACTTCCTCTATTGACGCCAACTGAGAGAGTGGTGTTGTGTCAGCCGCCGATCAGCACCCCGTCTTGAGTCGTTCCGCAAAGGTCGCCGGGAGACCGGCGGCGATGATCTTTCGACAGGTCGCATCTATGTTGTATTCGACGCGGTGAAAGCGGAGCGCACCCGCTTCGCTATCGTAGATGAGGAAGGCCCCACGGTTGTCGAAGTCGCGTGGCTGTCCCACGCTGCCGGGATTGATGATGTGTCGTCTCCCCTCCTTAAGTATCAGGAGTTCATCTCTGTGTACGAGTACGGCGCTCTCCGTGGTTGAGTAGGCTATCGGTTTGTGGGTATGACCGAAGAAGCAGAGCCGAGGGGAGTGGGGCTCCTGGGCAAGCAGTTCGGAGTTAATCAGTGCATCTCCGGTAGTGATGATGTACCTGTCGGTGTTGTTGACCCAGCCGTGTATGGCCAGTGCGCCGATATCCATGGAGAGCTTGCGTGGTAGCCTCTTCAGGAAATCAAGGTTTTTGGGGGAGAGTTGTTCACGACTCCACAGGATAGTTCGACGGACGGGATAATTAATATTGTCCAGCCCTTCAAGGCCGCATACCCAGGAGTCGTGGTTGCCTAGAACGCACTGTATTTCCCGCTCCCGCACTATCTCAACACACCGGTCCGGATCTGCGTTGTAGCCAACGATATCGCCAAGGCAGAGAATGGTATCTACGCCGAAGGAGTCGATTCTGTCAAGAACGGCGGTGAGGGCCTCAAGGTTGGAGTGGATGTCGGATATTACGGCAATCTGCATAGTTTGTCAGTGAATGAGTTGATGTTCCAAATGATCCAAAGCTTCAAAAACTGTCTCAGAGGTCGAAGAGGTCATCGGCCATGATTGTATTAACCTCAAGGTCGTCCATCACCACCTCCTCTATCACTCCACCGGCGCTATCGTAGGATATGACCTTTATCGGAAGCAGCAGCTCTCTGTCGAGCCAGAGGGAGTAGCCGTTTATTTCCCCTCTCACCACGGTGCCGCCCTCTCCCGTTACCCGAATATGGATGGCCCCTCTGTCGCCTACCGCCTCTTCTCCCACCACCTCGGTGACGCCATCTCTCTCAAGCTCCTGTGCAAGACGGAGGAGGAAACCGATATCCGACTGGTCTACCCGGTGTCCCTTCGAGCTCTTTACGACTCTGTTGTCGGGATTGAGTCTCAGGACGAAGGGCTTAAGAAAACCGAAGGGGCGGAGGGCAACCACTTTCTTTAAAGGGTCATAGGCCAGGACGGCTCCCCTGTGAGGGGTGACAAACTCCATCCTCACAAAACCGGGTCTCTTATAGAAGTAATGGATGACCTCGGATGAATCTCTGCTCTCTGAACGCAGCGTAACCTGGTAGGATTTGACGGCGTCGTACCGTGCCATCGCCGTCGAGATGATGTCGCCACTCTGTAGCGCCAACGCGAGAAGAAGGGCGGCAACGAGCGTCACGGCTACTCTCTCACTTCGAGGACTCCCTCCATCCCCTTTGCACGATGGCTCTTAAAGAAGAGGAGCTTCTTATCGCAGTAGTAGGCGTAACTGCCCGCCTTGCTTGGGGTAAAGCGGAGCGCCATGGGGCTGGCAGCGAGCGCTTTCTTAATCTCAATACCCGATTCCGGCGCATCTATCACAATGTTGTGAGGGGTAATCCCCCCCTTCTTTCTTACCGACAGCTCTACGGGGATATTAATCCTGACGATGATATGATCGGGTTTGAAGAGATAGCTCTCTGCAAGTATCTCGACATGTTGCACGCCATCGCTACCCACCACGGCGGTAACGATCTCCCCTTCGCCCTTTGCACGGGAGGCGGCAGAGAGGAGGAACGCAAGGAGAGCAAAAGAGATAAAGAGGCGTTTCATGGGGTAACCTCCTTAACGATGTGATGTGATAGTGGGGCGAGTCCTATCCTGTTGTAACGTTCAACACTGGCCTGTAGCGATGAAAAAGAGCGGCTGGTGCGCCTATTCCCACCGTTTCTCCCTTACATGGTCCGGTGTATAGTCGGGTAGGAGTATTGGTCCAACAGTCGGCTTCTTGATCTCGGCATCCTTCAACCTTTTTTCAAACTCCACCACATGGTTCAAGCTCATCTTGGCCTTTCCACTACTGCCGTTCCCATTCGTTGCGTAGGCAGCAGCGCCTGACCCTGCCCGTCTACCAAAGACAAGGACGTCGAGAAGGGAGTTGCCCATGAGCCTGTTTCTGCCGTGAACGCCGCCGGTAAGCTCGCCCGCAGCAAAAAGTCCCCCAACACTCGTCTCGCCCTTGCCGTTTATCTTGACGCCGCCGTTCTGGTAGTGAAGGGTCGGATAGATGAGCATGGGAACCTTGCTGATGTCGATGCCGTACCGCTGGAACTGTATAAACTTTGCCGGAAGCTCCTTCCGTACCGTCCCCTCGCCGTGGATGAGGTCGATCATGGGGGAGTCGAGCCAGACCCCAACGCGCCCGACGGGGGTCATAACCCCCTTGCCGATTTCGGTACACTCCCTGATGACACAGGCCGACTCTACATCCCTCGGTTCAAGGGGGAAACAGAACTGGTCACCTTCACTGTTCAGCAACTGAGCGCCCAGCCCCCTCACCTTCTCGGTAATGAGAAGGCCAACATTCTGCTCAGGGTAGATCGCGCCGGTAGGGTGGTATTGGGTTGAATCGAGATCCTGAAGAGAAACACCGGCCCTATAGGCCATGACGACGCCGTCCGCCGTCGCCCCGTAGTGATTGGTCGTGGGGAATCCCTGTATGTGGAGTCTGCCGAAACCGCCGGTGGCGAGGACCGTCGCCTTTGCCCTAACGATGTAGTACTCCTTAGATTCCAGGTTAAATAGGATCGCCCCGGCGCAGTTGCCATCGTCATCGAGGAGAAGCTCAACGGCGGGGGTATATTTCATTACCTTTATATCGGCGTAACGGTTCCTTGCCTCATCCCTCACCACACGCATTATCTCAGCGCCCGTCATGTCTCCAGCCGAATGCATCCTCTTCCGCGACGTTCCGCCGCCGTGACGAACCTTCATCCTTCCGTCGGGGTGCTTGTCAAACATCATCCCCAGCCCCTCAAGCCACTCGATAACTACAGGCGCGTCGTTGGTCATAGCAGCGGCCAACTCGGGCTGGTTACTGAAGTGACCTCCACCTATGACGTCAAGGTAGTGGTAGTAGGGTGAGTCACACTCCTGATCCGCGCCCTGGATGCCACCCTCGGCCATTACAGTATTGGAATCTCCGTGTCTCAGCTTAGTGGAGATAATTACCTTGTGCCCCGCCTCCTGGGCCACCAGCGCCGCAGCCGTTCCCCCACCGCCGCCGCCGATGACGAGGACGTCGGTCTCATAGTCCGCTTTAGACAACTTGACCTTACGGGCATTGATCCTGCTCTTCGATTCGAGAAGGTCGGAGACCTCTTCGGGAAATATGTCCCCCTTATTCGGACCGACCCTGACCGCCCTTCGTCCTTCCGATTTATAGTCGGGGTGGTACTTTGAAAGCCACTCAGTACGCTGATCCATGGTGAGAGCAGGGAAGTTCTCGTTCTTCTTCGCCTGCTCTACCCGTGCCGGTCTGGTCGCTTCAACTTTTTTAATAAGCTCTTTTAAATCCGGTAGATAACCTTCCATCACGCCTCCATCACCTCACTGTTCAATTTTAGAGGTTGCTCTTATCATTGGGCAGCCACTTGCCCGGCTCCGACATGTCTGGCTCACGCTCCCTCTCGACGTAGAGCTTCCGCAATTCATCCGGTTTCAGAGACGAGAGGCCGTCCAACACCTTGCTGTACTTTTCGTCCTTCACCTCTGTAACACGCTTCTTGAGATGTTCGGCCTTGGGAACCAGGTACCTCCCGTAGAGGCGTCTCACAAACATGGCGGCAGTGAACTGTGATATCTGTGCCGGACATCGGTTCGCGCAGAGACCGCACAAGACACAATCGAAGCTCTCCTCGGCAGCCCCCTTGAGGTCACCCCTCTTCATGAGGGCGATATAGTCCATCACATCGATATTCATGGGGCAGGTCCGTGAGCAGGTGCCGCAACCGACACACTTGAATACCTCCGGATAGAGCCCCCTCAACTCCTCATGGGGATCGCCGGTCATCTCATCAAGTGTGTATTCCGGCCTGTTTGCCGGGAAGAATGGCAACTGGACGATGACCATACCCGGCTGCGCTACCGTCTGGCAGGCGAGCCCCGTCCTCAAGCGGTAGTCACCGAGGAAGCGGTAGTAGGTGCCACAGGCGCCGCATATGCCGCCACGGCAGCCACAGCCACGGAAGTAGCGGTAACCGGCGTACTCGGTTGCCTTCAGGATGGTGAGAGACTCTGGCACCAGATACTCCCTCCCCATGATGTGTATGGGGATCATCTTTGCATCCTTAGGCGTAATCGTCGTATCTCCAGTCGCCAGAGGTTTTATCGGTTTGTCTGCCATGGCAAAACTCCTTTACGTTGAAACCACCTAAAAGTCGTTATACATCCTCTTCACCTCTCCGGAGGTGTAGACAGGCCCCTCTTTACAGATGTAGATATCACCAACGTTACACCGCCCGCACTTGCCGACGCCGCACTTCATCTTGTTCTCAAGGGTCGTATAGACCTGGTCGTCTGAAAAGCCGAGATTGCCGAGCACATTGAGAACAAACTTGATCATTATGGGAGGGCCGCAGGTAATGGCAATGGTGTTGTTGGGAGATGGAGCCGCCTCCTCAAGGATTGTCGGGACAAAACCTACCTTCCCCTTCCAATCGTCCGTCTCGCCGCCGGGATCAACGGTCTGTATGAGGTTGATATCCGACCTCTCCTCCCAGTGGGCAAGTTCGTTCTTGTAGACCAGGTCGGCAACCGCCTTAGCCCCGTAGACGATGGTAATGTCTTTATACTTCTCCCTCTCGTCGAGACAGTTCCAGATGACGGAGCGTACCGGCGGGAGCGCTATTCCACCTGCGATAAAGACAAGGTTCTTTCCCTCCCACTCCTCGATGGGGAACCAGTTGCCGTAGGGCCCTCTGAAACCGATAGTATCGCCGATGGATAGGTCCGCAAGGGCGGATGTGACCCGCCCCACGTTCCTGAAGGTGCACTGGATATACCCCTTACGTGTGGGAGAGGAGGCGATGCAGAAGGTCGATTCACCGGCGCCGAAGGCCGAGTAGAGACCGAACTGGCCCGTCTTGAAGTCGAAGGTGTCCCGCACCTTGGGATCCTTGAAGACGAGCTTGTAGCTCCTGATATCGGGTGCCTCATCATAGATATCCTCTATGGTGGCCAGATAGGGAAGATAAAGATTGTCCATTGCCATCTTTGCTAATCCTTCTTTCTCATTTATTGAACGAAAAGAGCCCTACAGTTGTGAAATCTCCTCCATCACCTCTGTGATATCGAGCCTTACGGGACAGACACGTATGCACCGTCCGCAACCGACACAACCCTTCGATGTAAACTTGTTAGGATAGTAGTTAAACTTGCACATAAAGCGGTTTCGCCATCTCTTGTACTGGGTATCTCTCGGGTTATGTCCACTCCCGGCGTGAGTGGTGAAGAAGTCAAATTGGCAGGCGTCCCAGTTCTTCCGCCGTTCACCGCCAGTGATCGAACCCTCGTCCATGATATCGAAGCAGTGGCAGGTAGGACAGCCGAAGGTACAGGCGCCGCACCCCATACACTTCCTCGCCATCTCACCCCAGAGGTCACCCTTCTCGTAGTGCTCGGGGTCGCTCAGAAAGGCAGCTATCTTATCACCCTTGATCCCCTCTAGGGGCGCAACATCGACAATCTTTTTGGGCTCTATCCCCTCCCCCCCTTCTGAAAGGTCGGTGAAGATTTCCTTGAATCGCCCGGCAAATTCCTCGCCCCGCTTCGTCACAACATCGACCAGGTAGTCACCCTCTGTAGTCTCCTTCAGGAGGAGATCACTCCCCTCGGGGCTGTCGGGCTTTACATCGACGGTGGTACAGAAACAACTGTCATCAGCCGCCGTACAGGCAACACCGATAAAGATCGTCTTCTCTTCACGTTTTGTATAGAAGGTGTCGATAAAGTCCCAGGTAAATACCGATCTCAGTGACGCAACGCTCGCGGCGTCGCACGGCCTTATGCCGAAGAGTACCGTCTCAGGCGGCTCTATCGTCACCCCCTCCACATCGACTGAATCCTTCCCTAACGTATAGTTGGCGACAACCTCGGTCTGGGGAAAGAGGACATCCTTGTGGGAGTTTTTTGGAACGATATAGTCGAAGGTAATCTCCTCACTGGAGGCAACGGCTTTGTAGAAGATTTGCCTGCCGTCAAGGGTGGGGGCAATAAAAACCCCTCCGCCGCCAGTGAAGGATTCGATCAACTTACTCAGGTTCTCTTTTTTTAGATATTTCTGTGACATACAAGCTCTTTCTTCTCTCTCCCGAAAAGTGTGGAGAAGGCTACTTTATAAAGTTATCCTCATCGTCGGGGCTGTAGACAATGAGGGGCGGATGCTCCTTTTCGTCATACCCTGACTTGTAGTCGAAAGCGTCGCCGATGACGGACGCCAGCTTCTGATTGACAAGATTAAGGGGGATATCAACGGGGCAGGCCCGCTCGCATTCACCGCAGAAGGTACACCGGCCCGCCAGATGCATCGCCCTCGTCAGGTTCCAGGCAAGATTCCCCTTCGGATGGGCGGCGGTATCTATCCACTGGGGCATGTTCTTCTCGACAATACACCGCTCACAGTAACAGAGGGGGCATACCTTGCTGCATGCGTAACACTTGATACAGCGCGTAAAGTGATCCATCCAGAATTCCCACCGTTCTCCATCGCCCTGTCTGTCGAGTTCCCCTATCTTGTCGTAGACCATGCCGGCAGGCTCCTCTGGCGGCGTAAAGTCTGCCGTATCGCCTATTATATGGTCGGCAATATGGGGAGTTCTCACGTCACAGTTGTGGCACTTGGTCGGCATAATATCGGGCGTCAACTCACCTTTCCACAGCTCCTGCTTATAGACAACTCCGTTGCAGGCAGCGCCGATAATGACGATGCCGTCTCTGGCCACCTGCCCCTCAGCGATAAGGACGGCAATAGTCCTGATATCGCACCCCTTGGCAACAATAGCCGGTCTTCCCATGGCCTGGATGTCCTTGTACTGCCTTGTGAGGTAGAGTGAGAGGTTATTGACGCAGAGAGGGTTAAAGACAAGCCTCTCCACATCGTCGGGACGGGTGATAAAGACCGGGGTAGTTACGGTTTTCCTCCTGTTCCAGCCGTAGCCGATAACAACCTTGACTTCGCCCTTCTCCAGGAGTTCTCTCGCTTTCTCTCGTAACGCCTTCTCCATAACTCCTCTATAGCGCCTTGTAGTCAACAAAGGGACCCAAAGCCTTCACCTCTGTGGTCATATTATTGATGAGGTCAACCCACTTGATCGCCTCCGACGCCGAGACCCACGAGAACTGGAGGCGACGCAGATCGATGCCGACAAACTTCATAAGGCTGTTAAAGGCGATCCATCTTCTTCGGGCGTGGTAGTTCCCTGTCGTGTAGTGACAGTCGCCGGGGTGGCAGCCGGAGACGAGAACGGCGTCTGATCCCCGCTCAAAGGCCTTGATAATAAAGAGGGGGTCGATGCGTCCTGTACAGGGAAGTTTTATGATCCTCACGTTGGGCCGGTACTCCATCCGACTCGTGCCCGCCAGATCCGCACCGGCGTAGGTACACCAGTTGCAGACAAAGGCCGTTATCTTCGGCTCCCACTTCGCAACCTGCCCCTGATCTTCGCTTACTGCTACCTCTTTTGCCATATTAATTAACCTGCCGCTTATTCTAGTTAATGCTTATAACTTGCTGTCACTACTTAACTTTCAGTAACTTCCTAAAATGCGTTTATTGCCGCAAAGACCTGCTCATCAGTATACCCCTGAAGGTCGATACACTTACTCCGGCATGCGGCAACACAGACGCCGCAACCCTGACAGAGGCCGTCGTTCACCTTGGCGAGGAGGTGTATCACATTCCCCTGCCTGTCCTTTACACCCTCCCGCTCAATAGCGGTATAGGGACAAGCATTGAGGCAATCCCAGCAGGCGTTGCAGGTTCCCTTGTTGACTGTGGCCGTTATGGGCTCCCTTTCCAGTTCGTCTGCCGAGAAGAGGGCAAGGGTCTTGCTGGCCGCCGCGCTCCCCATGCTGACCGAATCGGGTATGTCCATGGGACCGAGACAGGTTCCGGCAAGAAAGATACCGGCGGTAACGGTCTCGACTGGACGGAGCTTCGGGTGGTACTCGTTGTAGAAGTGGTCCTTATCGTACCCTATCCCTAGCTTCTGGGCCAACTTATCGGCCCCCTCTCTGGCCACCATCGCCGTAGCGAGGACAACCATGTCGGCCTCGATCTCAACCTGGTTGCCGCTCAGGGTATCGGCGCCCTGCACGATGAGCTTGCCGTTCTTTTCATAGACCCTGGAGACGCGGCCCCTCAGATACATCGCCCCATCGTGTTCGATGGCGCGTCTGGAGAACTCCTCGTACCGTTTTCCGGCGCATCGGATGTCCATGTAAAAGACGTATGACTGGCCGTCGTGCACCTTGTGCCTGTAGAGCATGGTGTGCTTTGCCGTATACATGCAGCACGTCTTGGAGCAGTAGGCCACCCCCCGCTTCTCGTCTCTCGACCCGGTACACTGGATAAAGACGACGTTTTGCGGCACCTTTCCGTCTGATGGCCTCTTTATCTCACCGCCGGTTGGACCGGAGGAGGATGCGAGACGCTCGAACTGGAGGCCGTTGATTACATCCTTCAGCTTTCCATAGCCGAACTCACCGAACCGCTCATTCGGCATCAGCTCATACCCTGTAGCAACAATGATGGCCCCCACCTCTTCGGTGACGATCTTGTCCTCCTGCTTGAAGTCGATACAGTCGGGGCCGCAAACGATGGCACAGGCGCCGCACTTGTCCTTCTGAATCTTTACACAGTTGGCGGCGTCGATAACGGGGATATTAGGCACAGCCTGGGGGAAGGGGGTGTATATGACCTTACGTTTAGTGAGGCCAAGCTCGAATTCGCTCTCAGCCTTGAAGGGGCACTTCTCAACACAGGCGCCACAGCCGGTACAGAGGTCTTCGTCCACATACTTGGCCTTCCTCCGTATCTGGACGGTAAAGTTTCCGATGTAGCCGTCCACCTTCTCCACCTCGCTCCATGTGTAGATGGTGATATTCTCATGGAGTTCGGCCTCGACCATCTTTGGCGTCATGATACACTGGGAGCAGTCCATGGTCGGGAAGGTCTCCGAGAGTCGCGCCATATTACCACCGATAGAGGGCTCCTTCTCTACGAGTATGACCTCCCTCCCGCCGTCGGCGATGTCGAGGGCCGCCTGTATGCCTGCAATGCCGCCGCCGATAACGAGGGCCTTCTTCTTGACCGGAATCCTGACCTTCGTCAGGGCCCTGTTCTTCTTGAGCCGCTCAATGGTCATCCGTGTCAGGTCAATACTCTTGAGGGTGCCCGTCTCCTTCGTCTTGTCGGGATGAACCCACGAACACTGCTCCCTGATATTGGCGATCTCACACTTGTACGGGTTCAGACCCGCCGACTGACACGCCTTTCTGAAGGTCTTCTCGTGCATATGAGGGGAACAGGCCGAAACGATAACACCGTCCAGCTCATGCTCCTTTACAATGCCCCTGAGTGTCTCCTGACCGGGTGAAGAGCACATAAACTTGTAGTCACTCGTATAGACAACGCCGGGCAACTTCTTCATCTCCTCCGCAACCTTCTCGGTATCAACGGTATCGGCGATGTTGTTTCCGCACTGACAGACAAATACCCCTATTCTCGACATCTCAGACCTCCCTCGCCTTCAAAAGCGGTCTTACATCCCACTCATTCTCATCAAAGCCGACCACCTCGTCTGACTGACCGAGGGCAAGGCCCAGTATCTGCGTAAAGTAAACTATGGGCATCGCCCTGTACCCGGAGATCTCCTTGATGAGCCTCTTCTGGCTCTTTTCAAGGTTGTACTGGCAGAGAGGACAGCTCGTGACGATCATCTCGGCCCCCTCGTCGGCGGCGGAGGTCATGACATTGCCGGAGAGGCGCACCACCACGTCCTCGTTCCCCATGGCCAGATGGGCGCCGCAGCACTCGATCCTGTTGGGAAAGTCGACCGGCTTGCACCCCATCGCCTTGAGGAGGTCCTCAATAATTGTCGGCGCCTCAACATCATCGATCTTCACCTCTTCGGGCCTCAGCAGCATACAGCCGTAGTAGGCGCTCGCCTTGATCCCCTTGAGGGGTCTCTTGACCGCCTCTTTCACCTTATCAAAGCCTATCGTATCACGGAGGATTTCGAGAAAGTGGACAACATTGATGCTGCCGTCGTAATCATCCTCCATAAAGTCGTTGAGGACGCCTCTTCTCTCCCTATCGTTCCTCACCACACCGTTTGTCCGTTTCAGCACATTGTAACAGACGGAACAGAGGGTTGTTACCGTTTCACCCTCACGGCGCGCATTGGAGAGCACCTTTGTCGGCGCAGTGAGGCCCATAATATTGTCGGGTGTCAATGGGAAAGACGCGCCACAGCAGTTCCACTGGTCGAGCTCCTTAAGCTCGAAACCGAGGGAGCGAGCCGACTCCATCGCGGAGGTCTCAAAAACCTTAGCGACGGTATTTAAAGTGCATCCTGGATAGTAGGGAATTATCATAAGTTATTAATAAATAAATCTGTTATCTGGTCAGTAAAAAAATAAATCTTATGCCGTCAGGCAACAAACTTCCTAAAACCACATACAACCGCCTGTTGGGGCGCCCTCTTCAGCAACGGCATGGGAAGCTCTTCTACCTCTTCCCGGTCCTCGCCGCTCCGTAGCGACATGAGCCTCAACGCCTCCAGAATGTTGGCCGCGCTCACACACTTGGGGCACCGCGAGTAGCACTGGAGGCAGCCGACGCAGACCCACATGGAGTTTGCATTCTTGATCGTCTCCTCCTCGCCAAGCTGGAGCAGTCTGATTATCTGGCTGGGACCGTACTCCATCTCGAAGGAGACCGGGCAGCCGCCGGTGCAGTTGCCACACTGATAGCAGTTGGCCAGCGATTCGCCGCTGATCCTTTCGAGCTTCTGTACAAACTCGCTCTGGAGCTTCTTCTGTCCGAGGGTTATCTTCATAAGACTGTTACCTCTCCTGCCTCTGTAACGCTACAACTTTACAGGCCGGTCTCATCAACCATCGCCGTGACCGCCTTGACCGACGCATCAAAACGTTCCCTCTCCTCTTCGTTCAACTCGATCTCGATGATCTCCTCAACACCTTTCGAGCCAATCTTCACCGGAACACCGATAAAGATCCCATTGACGCCGTACTCACCGTCACAATAGGCTGCCGAAGGGATGATCCTCTTCTTGTCACGGATGACCGCCTCGGCCATCTCGACTACGGCGGCAGAGGGGGCGTAGTAGGCGCTCCCAGTCTTTAACAGACCGACGATCTCGCCGCCCGCCGTCCTTGTCCGCTTCATTATGGCGTCAATCCTCTCCTTTGACATGAGCTGGGTAATGGTAATGCCGGAGACAGTAGAGTAGCGCGGCAGTGGCACCATCTCGTCAGCGTGGCCACCGATAACCATGGCCTTCACATCCTCCACGGAGACATTGAGCTCCATGGCAATAAAGGCCCTTAACCTGCCCCCATCGAGGGCGCCTGAGAGGCCGATCACTCTGTTCTTCGGAAAACCGCTCACCTTCCACGCCACATAGACCATAACGTCGAGGGGGTTGGTAACGACAAGGATAACGGCGTCGGGAGAGTGGCGGACAATGTTCTCCGTAACCTCCTTGATAATCCCAGTATTCTTCGCAATGAGGTCGCTCCGGCTCATGCCGGGTTTCCTGGGCAGACCGGCGGTGATTATAACAACATCTGAGTTGGCAGTATCGGCGTAGTCGTTTGTTCCGGTAACGTTAACGTCGAAGTCTTTTATTGGGGAGGTCTCCATCATGTCGAGGGCCTTGCCCTGGGGAACCCCCTCAATGATATCCATCAAGACAATATCGCCCAACTCCCTGAGACTCGCCCACATAGCGGCAGTAGCCCCGACATGTCCGGCGCCAACGACAGTAATCTTCTTTCGGCCCATTGCATCCCCCTGCTGTTTAAGATGATCGATTGTAGTGCTTTCTGGATGATACGACAAGAACTGCCAAAATCAGCGTATACTGTATACAGATGACGCGAATCTGTCAAGACAAATCGCCAAATCGCCAGTCTGTCTTTCAATCTGTGTTAGGAACACGTAAACTGTCCGGTATTGTAGCACATGGGTTGTCCGGTCTGCCGTGGTAGTGGCGCTGGCCAGCCGGTTTGTCGCAGCAATTTTTACTTAGCCATGCCGGGAGGCATGGAAGGCAAAGATGTTGCTACAGATTATGTCAAAATGCGCCGTATACTGTTACTTAGAGTTTCCTCAGAAAGTCACTTGCCTTAGCCTTCGTTCATCCATGCAAT
>JBHHTR010000038.1:0-15100 GCA_046753505.1 Thermodesulfobacteriota bacterium | reverse complement strand
AGGTCGTCCGCCATGAAGATGAAGGCCGGTATGAGGGCCCACAGCATCATCCCTGCATAGCTCAGCTTTGCCTGCTTCCCCTCCTGCTGGGGGAACCTCCTCCTGTACCTGAACATGAAATAGATGGCAATCGCGGCAAAGATGATGCCCATAACGGTAATATCCATCAGCACCTCGTGCCACAGGTGGTTCCACCCGTCAACAATATGGGGGATTCCTTCGGATCCATGACCAACCGATGAACCTGTAGGAAATGTATGTCCCGGCTCAAGTTGCGGATCTCTTGCCATAGCCGGCACGGAAACCAAGATGACAGTCATCAAGGCAACTGCCGCCGCATATATTTTCCTCCTCATAACCTTACCTCCTTACCCTTTTCTTAACTACGATTAATGATATTACAGCTATTGAAATACCCATAAGAAGCGAACCGATAGCTATAAAGAGGGGGTAGTTGATAGAGTACTTCCCCTCCTTATAGTTGTAGCTGTAGCAGGCGAGGAGTACGAAGTCCTTTATGTCCTCAACCTTTGACCTGCCGCTCTTGCCAAAGGCGGCCTCGTTTATTGCCAGCTCCACGTCCTGCTCACCGATGGTGGCCCCGTAGAGATACCTGACTACCCGTCCCTCGGGCGAGAGAAATATGAAAACATTAGGATGAAGAAACATCTTGTCCCTGGCAGACCAGAAAAAGCGGTACCCAACGCTATCGGTCAGCCGCTTGATATCCTCTTCATTATTAAAGAGAGCCGTCGTCCACCCCTCATCCATCCACTCCGGGAGACTGAGTTTATCGTTAAAGGTCGTTAGTGTATCGAGATTATCACTCCTGTCAAAAGAGAGGGAGAGAACACGAAAGTCATCACCAAGCCTGACCTTTTTCATATCCCCTACGAGGTCACGGAATGTTCTGCTCACCGTGGAACAGATGCCGTCGCACCGGTAGTAGGAGAGGAGGATAATGAGGGGCTTCCCCACCAGCAGGTCGCCAAGGAGAAGGTTGCTGCCATCTCCAGCAGTCAACCTATAGTCGGTGGCTACCGGCACACCAAGGAATTTATCCTCATCGACCTTCATTATTTCAGGATCAACCTCAGACTCCGGCGTGAGGCCGTATTGGCTAAATGCATTCGCCGGAGCAAGATAGGCCGCCATGAGTATTGCTAAAACAATGAGACCCCTCTCTTTCATATCCCTCTCATTCACTTTGCTCTTTCTCCTCCATCCGGGTAAGTGGGCCGCCACTTAAAGCCAGAAATAGACCTGTGAGACAACGAAGAACCAGACAACATCAACAAAGTGCCAGTAGAGGCTGGCCGTCTTGATAAAGGTTGTATTCGTCTTTCGCATGTGGGCCGGTATCAGTATGCAGATAAAGAGCGCGACACCGACAACTACGTGTGACCCATGCAAACCGGTTATGGAGTAAAAGACTGTCCCGTATGCGTTGGTGCTCATATTGAAGCCTTCATGGAGAAGGTGGCCCCACTCATTCATGGTAAATCCGAAGAATACGCATCCGAGGATTATGGTGGCCCATAGCCACGTCAGAAACCCTCCATTGTTGCCCTCTTCATGTCTCATCTCCGCGATATGGATGGTGACACTGGACGAGACGAGGATGATTGTCATTATAATGGGGGTTATCATCGAGATATGAGGCGTACCGGCAGGGGGCCACTCTGGCGCCTTGAGCCTCATCAGCCAGTAAGAGGCGAAGAGGGCCACAAAGATGAAGGCCTCCGCCAGGATGAAGAATGGCATTGCCGGAAAGCTGTAGCCCGCCCCCCATCCGTGTTTATCCTCAAGACCGTCCTTTACCCATCCTATAACGGATATAAAGATCAATCCCCCGCCAAGGGCGAGACATACGGTAGCCGCCGACGGCATCTCGTAAACATAACTGAACGAAAACGCCAACGGAGCAAATAAAAGGATCCCTATGCACACTATTAGCGGCCACGGGCTCGTTTCCCAATCCAGTGGATGTGCGTGATCTGACATACCCTTCACCTCCTGTTAAGTTATTCTTTATTACCTGCTTCTACCACACCATCAAACACTATACAACCTTGTTTTTGCTACTCTTTACAACCTCTGCCTCGGCGAGCTGCTCCAGATTGCAGCATCTTAAATAGTCGAGGAATCTGTTTTGCGCCTCCCGCCAGACGTCGTGGACCGTACAGACATCGTTCTGGGGGCAGTAGCCGCGCTGTATGAGACACTCGTTCAAAAAGATCGGCCCCTCTACCGCCTCAATCACCTCAAGAAGGTTTATCTCTCCGGGAGAACGGGCGAGTGCAAACCCCCCTTCCGGTCCCCTAAAAGACCTCACAAACCCCTTCTTTGCAAGGGCCTGAAAGAGCTTTGCCAGGTACGATTGAGGTATATGCCTAGCCTTTGCTATCTCTTCTATGCCCAACATCTCATCTGTCGGCTTCATAGAGAGGTAGACGAGGCCCCTGATCGCATAATCCGCTGCTTTACTTAATCTAAACATAGGCTAATGGAGATACGAGACCTCTTTTATCCTATATCGCGATGGCTGTCAAGTTTTTTTTAGCTATTTGCACTCTGGATTCGCTGCAATCACGTGAGCAGGCGGAAAGTTGTTAGAAAAAGATTGATCACTACTCAGGTTGATTTACTTCAGCCTTCAGTCTATACGCCTGTGTAGTCACCATAATGAAATCCCCCTTAGAGCCGCCTCATGGCGAGTTGCTCTCAGGGGGAGATATGTTACGTGCGGGCGATAGGGGGGTGCCGCTCTACTCGTGTCCTCCACCGACCTCTGTCTTGAATGTCTGGCAGAATTGGGAGCACCGTGTGCAGTAGTGAGTATGATCGAGCTCATACTCCTCGTAAATCTGGCAGGTCGCACAGATACAATCCTTCTCCCACTGAATCTTCTTGCTTGTGCCGATGAGGGGGAAACAGTAGCCGATGGGGGAATCACCCTCCACGTAGGTGGGACAGGTCGGACACTTGCAACTCTCGACGACCTGGGACTGCTTCCTCGTGTGCTCCTCCGCACTCATACTCTCAACACCAAATGCGTCCATGTCACTGAACTTTGTCATGGCAGACCTCCTTTTGTTGTGGTGTCTATTTAGTTTTCAGGGGATTAACTCTTAAAGCATACTCCCTTTGCCATGCATGTCAAGATAAAAATACTCCCCGATGGAGTGTAACTTTGTAGTGGAGGAGTGTTTTAGCAGCCGTATTCGGGCGCGCTCTTCCTCTGATAGAAGAACCAGTTGAGGAGGAGGGAGAAGATGTAGTAGGCGGCAAAGAGATAGAGTCCAAAGTCCGGTGAACCGGTTCTCTCTATTGATCCCTTGAAGACCATTGGGATAATAAATGCTCCGTAGGCAGCCATAGCAGAGGTCCAGCCGAGGACAATACCCCTGGTCTGGAAGGTGAACTGCTTTATTACCCCGACCTGCCTGAATGTTGAGGCATTGCCGACTCCCGTACCCGCAAAGAGGAGGAGGAAGCAGATCAGAAAGCTTGGAAACGATGACATGTCGGTTGGATGTGTAAAGAATGTTACCCCTATGGCCGCGCCAATCATGACGATGGCAGAGGCGCAGGTGACGTTAGCCCCACCCCACCAGTCAGAGAGGTAGCCACCGACAACACGAGCGAGAGAGCCAACGAGGGGGCCAAGGAAAGCGTACTTGAGGGCCAGTCCGGCAGGGGCATCTGGAAGGGAGCCGTATACAAGTTTGATGGTCAATGGAAAAGCAGCAGAAAAACCTATAAAAGAGCCGAATGTCATAATATAGAGCCATGTCATAATCCATGTATGGGGAAACTTGAATATACGCTTCTGCTCTGAAAAGGGAATCGAGAAAGCGTGGAGATTGTTCATAAGGAGTATGACGGCAGCAAGTACAATTATGAGTGGCACAATCCAGATTAGCGTGGCATTTTGAAGCCAGATCTCCCTTGCGGCGCCACCGGCGGATTGGACCCACTCTCCCCCCTTGAAGCCACCTGGACGCCAGAGCAGCGCCCCACCCGCGAGAGCGCCCAGCGTACCGCCCCATATTATCTTTGGCACTAGAAACTGAACGGTACTTACACCGAGGTTGCCAAGACCGGCATTGATCCCAAGAGCAACACCCTGCTTCTTAGTTGGAAAGAATGAGCTTATATTGGACATGGATGAGGCAAAGTTACCGCCGCCGAAACCGCTCAGCAGGGCAATTATGACAAAGGTCGTATAGGAGGTCTCCCTGTTCATTATGGCAAAGCCAGCCCATACACACGGTACAATCATCGTCGCCACATTCCAGATGTGTATTGTACGGCCTCCGAATGTGCTGACGAGGAAAGAGTGAGGTATGCGCTGTGTTGCTCCGGAGAGACCGGGAAGAGCGGTAAGCCAGAATAGTTGTCCTACAGTAAAGTTAAAACCGATGTTGTTGAGATTGACAACGATGGCGCTCCACATCATCCATGTGATGAATGAGAGGTGTAACGCGGGAACCGATATTATGAGGTTCTTCCATGCAACCCTGCTCCCACTGTTCTTCCATAACCCATCATCATCGGGGTTCCACTTTTCAATCCATCCCGGCTTTAACCAACTCACGTAAAGCACTCCATATCTTTATTATCGTTATTTTACTTAAGTTTTGCTCTTGCTTAGCAAGCAAAACTGCTCGATATCCCCAATCCGAACAAGGTACTTCTTCATGTTCTTCATGACCTTCATGGTGAGAAGTTCTTGCTACTAAGGTATCCAGCTTACTCTCACCTGTTCCAGAAGGACAACCTTCTTACCTGTTGCTGCTTAAATGCAATTTTTTACCATGAAGAACATGAAGGTCATTAAGATAGTACGTGAATTCGGTTTTTTCATGTACTTCAATAGCTTCCTTCATGTTTCAAGTTATTTGGGAGTGGAGACGTTTTGTTTAAAATAATCTACCCCCATGTAGGAGAAGGGCTTTCCGTTAGAAAAGCCCTTCTCGTCACACACGGTAAATATTGTGCTTCTATTTAATGGTACAGCGGTTCTTAAGGATTCTTGATGTAGGCATTCTTCCTCAGATAGAACCACCAGTTGATTATAAAGCAGAGTAGATAGAAAGCGGCAAAACCGTACTGCCCCTTCTCTGGCGTACCAGCCTTGATCTGCTCACCAAAGATCTTGGGTATCATGAAAGCGCCGTATGCGGCAACGGCGGAAGTCCACCCGAGAACCGGCCCTGCCTGCTCCTCGTTAAAGGAGACGGCGATAGTTCTGAAGGTCGATCCGTTACCGATCCCCGAGAAGGCAAAGAGGAGCAGGTAGAGGATGAAGAACTTCATGAAGTGAACCTCGGGGTTCGGAAGAGCGTATGAAAGCTTCATATAATAGCCAACGATGACCGCCGAGATCACCATACCCGCCGCACAGATACCGGTGATAATAGCTCCACCCGTCTTATCGGAGATGACGCCTCCTATCGGCCTGATGAGGGCGCCGATGAGGGGACCTATCCATGCGTAGGTCAGAGCGCTTGGACCGTTAGGGTTTGACATGCTGTGGTCCCAGACTCCCGTTGCCGGGTCCAGGATGTGTTGAAATCCGTAGATGACCTTGATGGACAATGGGAATGAAGCCGCGTACCCGATGAACGATCCGAAAGTCATGGTGTAGATGATCGTCATAGCCCAAGTATGTTTTGCCATCTCAGGGTCGGTAAATATCCTGAACTGTCTCTTGAGGCTCTCACGCACCGCTCCGGGCGTTATGAACTTCAGGAGCATCATAGTAGCGAATATAGTAAGGGGTAGAACAATATACTTACTAAGCAACCCTATACCAACCGGAGGTGGCAGCATGAGGTAGAGGCCCACAGACGCAGTTACCAGGCCGATGCAGAGCATGAATATGATCTTACCGACAGAGCTACCGAGGCCGCCTATGTCAGGTGATACGGCTGGCACCTTCAGATTGTTCATGAAGAAGAAGCTCAGGAAGAAGAGCGGTATCAGAAAGAGGAGCCATACGAGTCCCGCGTTCTGCAGGTAGGTCATACTTCCTGCCGGGATCTTTCCGACAAATGTTCCGCTGGCTATCTTCAACGGTCTGGGATCGCCGGATAGAGCGCCCAGGAGCGGCATGGTCATGACTACAGGGATAAGGAACTGCATGATGCTCACACCAAAGTTACCAAGTCCCGCGTTGAGGCCGAGGGAGAGTCCCTGAACCTTCTTCGGGAAGAAGTAACTTATGTTACTCATGGACGATGCAAAGTTACCGCCGCCGAAACCGGAAGACAATGCAATCAGCTGGAACACCCATAGCGGTGTATCGGGGTATCTGAGGAATATGCCTGCCCCGAGAGCCGGCACCATCAATAACGCAGTGGTAAACCACTTAACATTCCTCCCACCCGCGATCCGGATGAGGAAGGTACTCGGTATCCTCAGCGTGCCACCGGCAAAACCGGCGATGGCGCCGAGGGTAAACATCTCAGGCTTAGAGTATGGGAATCCAAGGTTGACCATCTGAACGGCGATGATACCCCACATGAGCCACGTGGAGAATCCGTTCAGGAGGCACGGGATGGATATCCAGAGGTTTCTGTTTGCTACATGTTTTCCCGTTTTTTCCCAAAAATCGGGGTCTTCTACTCGCCATTCAGTTATATCCGACATATTTTTGCTTCCTCCTTTTTCTTTAAAGCTCTATTATGACCCTTTCACACCCATATTGAGCTAGCTCCTGGAACCTGCCGCTTACAGGAGTTTCGCTCACCAATACTTCTTTTATTGAACGGCCTTACCTCCCATCTAACCGGGGGCGTTCATAGCTCCCCCGGCTAGAGATGAGAAATAAAAGTTCTACTTTACTTGTACTGCCTCAAGGCATCCGTCCTCGGCTTCCTGGAATACCACCTGACCAACTGATACTCACGGGTCAGATACTTGAGAGGATTGATAAACGCAAGGAAGTGGACCAGTCTCGTGAATGGAATGACAGCGATGAAAAGCATCGCGTTAAAGATGTGGATCTTCGTATTCAACGGCAGATTCGCAACGTTGGCAACGGAAGGTCTGAAGGTGATTACCGACCAGATCCATGGCACAGCTGTTGCGGCGTACCAGTTGGAACCCCACTTGTAGAGAATGGCATTGCCGATACCGGTCACAACCTGGATAATGAGGATGATGAGGAGCAGGATATCCCACGAGGTGGTGACGGCCCTGACCCGACTGTTGGTGAGCCTTCTATAAAAGAGCATAAGAAGACCAAAGAGTGCCAGGAATGCGAGGGCAAGACCGACAATCTCAAAGGCATAAAGCCTTCCCGGCGAACTGTTCCACGCCAACATGGCGCCAGGTATGAAGATTACGACAATATGGGTAAGGAGAATGATAAGTATCCCATAGTGCCATGGAAATGAGCCGTAGAAGAGTGTCTTGTTCTCAAGAAACTCAGACGACTGACTCGACCAGGAAAACCTGTTCGCCGCGTATCTGTAGATCGTTCCGACAATGCCTATTGCAATCAAAACATAAGGCAATTGTCCAAAAAATATGTAATCCCACATAACCACTTCCTCCTTTTGTTCTAAAGCATCATGCCTGTCGCTCAGGCATGGGTCAAAGTTACACCCCTTGTACGTCCTTAACAATAACCTCATAGAGGGCATTGACAATATCGCCGTATGGGTTATTACGTATCTTGTCGTAATTCTTCTTGAGCTTTTCAAGCCCCACAAAGACAAAACTCTCCCTGAAATCCTTCTTCAGATCCTCGGGCTCACAGAAATCGAGGAACCGGAGAACAATAGGGAGCCGATCGGGAAGCTCACCCTTTGCTATCTCCTCAAAGGGGAACTCCTGATCCTTATACATCTCCTTGATGTTTACCAGATTATTTGTCCTCTTGAAACCCTCAAATATGTAGTATCCAAGCTCAAGAGTTGTATCAGCGGCCATCTCACATGAATAAGAGAATATCCCCTGCAGGTCGTCAAGAGACATGCCCTCTACCTTCTCCAGGCATGCCTCCATGTGTTCCTTTGCGAGGGGGGGATATTGAGGGGCGTCCTCAATCATCTTGATACACCCCTTAATAAGCCCGACGATATTCTCATGGGGATATTCAAGCATTACCGCAAACTGCGAATAGAGCCCCTTTTCAAGAATCAGCTGCAACTACCACTGCCTCCTTGGCCACTCGATACGTTTTGCGCCGAAGCCGATGGTGCCGCGCTTCTCGTATACGGTCCTTGGATCGACAGAGGTCTTGGCCTCACGATGAACCTCAGGAATAACGAACCGTTCCTGATAGGTAGCAAGGGCAACAAGCTTGAAGATCTCGTCACAATCCTCCTCAGTAAGACCGGCATCAGCGAGGACGGCCTTTACTTTTGCGTCGCCTACATCGCCGATACGTTTGTTACGTCTGTAGATCCTGACAGCCATCTGCTTCTTCAAGGACTCCAGAACAAGGCTCTCATTGCCGGCGCCGATGAGGTTCGCAAGGAACTTGATCGGTATCCGCATCTTGTCGATGTCGTTGAAGAACTCGGCAGATTCCGGATCGTAGGTGCCTCCCTCGTCGCCCTTCGCCAGATGAAGAATCGGTGAAAGGGGCGGGAGGTAGAAGTTCATTGGAACGGTCCTGAACTCCGCGTGATGTGGAAGGGAAATCCTCCACTTCTTGAACATCTTGTAGGATGGTGAATCCTGAGCGGCAGCAATCCAGTTATCCTCGATACCGTTCTTCATGGCAGCTTCGATAACCTTGGGATCGAAGGGATCAAGCACGATATCCCTCTGAGCTTCGATGATCCTGTCGTCAGGCTGCTTTGCAGTCTCCTCTATCCTGTCGGCGTCATAGAGAACAACTCCAACGAACCTGATCCTGCCGACACATGAGTGAGCGCAGGCGTTAGGCTGGGCCGTCTCTGTCCTCGGATAGCAGAAGATACACTTCTCAGACTTACCCGTACCCCAGTTGTAGTAGGGTTTTTTGAAGGGACATGCGCTGACACAGAATCTCCAGGCCCTGCATGTATCCTGATCGATAAGAACGATGCCGTCCTCACCTCGCTTGTAGATGGCCCCTGAAGGACAGGAGGCAACACAGGCAGGGTTGAGACAGTGGTTACAGATCCTCGGGAAGTAGAAATAAAAGAGCTTGTGGAACTTTGTGAGAAGCTCCTTCTGTGATGTGGAGAGCCCCTTCAGGTTGGGATCGTTTGCTGCATAGATGGGAGAACCACCCATATCATCATCCCAGTTCGGCCCGAGGACGATCTTGTCCATGAACTCGCCCGTAATGAGCGACTTGGGCCTTGCCACCGGCTGGTCATCACCAGCCGGGGCATTGAAGAGGTTATCGTAATCAAAGGTAAAGGGCTCATAGTAATCATCTATTGTCGGCAGGTTGGGCTGGAAGAAGATATTCGCCAGTGTCCTGAACTTACCGGGACCCTTCAGAAGTTTCAGTCGCAGAGAGCCGCCGCTCACTTCCCAGCCGCCTCTATACCGCTCCTGATCCTCCCAGGTGAGGGGATATCCCGCACCCGGCTTGGTCTCTACATTATTCCACCACATATACTCCGCGCCCTGACGTGTGGTCCATACATTCTTGCAGGCAACACTGCATGTATGGCAACCGATACACTTGTCAAGGTGGAACGTCATTGAAAGCTGAGCTCTGACATCCATTACCACTTCACCTCCTGGTTTTTCATCTTTCTACACAAGATGGTTGTATCCCTGATAATCGGAATCGGTCCCCAGGCATTGAAGCCGTAAGAGAACTGACCGTATCCGCCGGCCATCAGAGTCGGTTTAAGACGCTGTCTCGTGAGGCTGTTATGGAAACCGCCTCTGATCTTGTTTCTCTGCTGCGCCTTGGGCACGTTCACAGTTCTCTCCTGTGAATGGTAGGCAAAGGCGACGCCGGTAGGAATACGGGCGCTGACAACGGCTCTGCAAACAAAGATACCGTTATCGTTGTAACCCTCTACCCAGTCGTTGTCTCTGATGCCCACACTCTCGGCGTCTCTGTCGTTAATCCACATCGAGTTACCGCCTCGTGAGAGGGTAAGCATCCTCAGGTTATCATAGTGAGTGGAGTGAATCTGCCACTTACCGTGTGGAGTGATGTAGTTAAGATGAAGGGCGCCTGTCTTGTCGCTCTTCTCAATCTCATTCATCTTCTTCGGATCGAGCTTGTACTTATGAGTGGCAAGCCCCTCACCGAAATCGAGGAACATGGGATGATCCATGTAGTAGCACTGCCTTCCGTTCACTGTTCTCCATGGAAGCTTGTAGTCAATCTGGAGACAGTAAGCAGAGTAGGCTCTGCCCTTCCTGGTATCACCGGTCCAGAGCGGGTTCGAGAGAACCCTTCTCGGCTGAGCTACGATATCGTCGTAGGTCACCCGATTATCCCTGGTGCCGCCGCCAATTGCCTCTGCCAGACCGTGATAGACCGTCGGCTCCGCATCGGCTGCCTCAGGAGAGTTCCTGAACTCGTGCCTCTTTGGATCGTCTGGATAGAGCTTGTCAACCGCCTTCATGGCCGCTTCGTAGGGCTCACCGATAAGTCCGGTGTGGTGCTCCTCGATCTTCCACTGCTGGTAGCATACCTCACCGTTGGTGACACCGGAGAAGAACATAACCACGTTACATGCCTCCTTGGCCGTCTCCATGGATATATACTTCTCACCGTCGATCTCGGTCGTCCGGACATGCTTCTTGTTGATGTACTCTTCATATAGCGGAGCCGCATCAATGATGATGCCGTGGAATCCGTAGTTCTTCTTACAGAGAGGACCGTACGACTGGTGACGTTTGAAGACATTCTTATAGTCACGAGTAGCAACCGAGATGCTCGGCATGGTCTTCCCCGGAATGGCTTCACAATCGCCCTTCTTCCAGTCTGCAATACCCTTCAACGCCGACTGTGCGATCTCGCCGGGCGAATCGTGGGCCAGCGGCGCAGAGACAACATCCTTCACCGGGTTAGGAAGATGCTTTTCAGCCAGCTCGGAGAACTTCTTAGCGAAGAACCTGAATGCGTCCCAGTCACTCTTTGCCTCCCAGTTTGGCGGAACAGCCGCGCCCATGGGATGGAAGTAGGAGTGAAGGTCAGTCGTGTTGAAATCCTCCTTCTCGTACCAGTGAGCCGCCGGAAGCACCATGTCGGTGTAGGTCGGCGTCGTGTTCATCCTCATGTTGATATCGATGAGGAGATCAATCTTGCCCATGGGAGACTCCCTATGCTGAAGCTCCTTGAGGTACGGCTTGGCAACCTCTTCTGCGCCCACATTATGGTGAGTGCCAAGGAGGAACTTGAAGAAATACTCCTGCCCTCTGGCGCTCGACCCAAGAGCGTTAGCCCTCCAGATAGTCCAGACACGAGGCCAGTTCTCCGGCGCGTCGGGATCATCAATTGCAAAGTTGAGAGCGCCGCTCTTGATCTGCTTGACTGTGTAATCAACGATCTCCGCATCCGTCTTGGCGCCGGCCTTCTGGGCCTCTTCCGCCACGGCCAGCGGGCTCTTATCAAACTGTGGATACCACGGCAGGTGACCCATTCTGACCGCACGAACGTTATAGTCCGCCGTGTGCTCGTACTCGAGGCGATCGGCATCCGGCACAACATGATAGTCGGTGATCTTGCCGTCATACTTAAACTGCTGGGTGTGAATATACCAGTAGCTCGGCGTGTTGATGAGACGGGGCGGCCTGTGCCAGTCAAGGGCGAGAGCAACACTCCCCCATGAATCGAAGGCTGCCAGCTTCTCCTGCCCAACATAGTGGTTCATGCCCCCACCGTTCCTACCAATACAACCGCAGAGCATGAGGGCCGCAGTAAAGGCTCGATAGATCATATCTGCATGATACCAGTGATTGATACTGGCGCCGCAGATGATCATCGACCTTCCGTTGGTCACCTCGGCATTGTTCGCCCACTCCCTGGCCACCTGGATGACCGTGTCACGACCGATGCCGGTGTACTTCTCCTGCCATGCTGGCGAAAAGCCCTTGTCATCATCGTAGCTTGTCGGGTAGTCGCCCTTGAGACCAGGCCTCTGGACGCCGAACTGAGCCATCTGCATATCAAAGCAGGTGGTTACCGGGATCCTTCCCTCTACAGATTCAATGTACTTGACGGGAACCTGCCTCTTGTAGATGTCGCCCGTATCGAGTTCGTAGAAGGTACACTCGAATGCCTCATCCATGGAGTCGAGGAGGGTCAGAGTTGTATCGAAATCCTCATTGGACTCACCGTCCCTGATGAGGGTGTTGAACTTACCGTGGTTTTCCTCCTTCTCAGGGTAACGGTAGCCCATGCCGCCGTTCACGATGCGGGCCCTATTTGCCTTCGGGTCCCACATTGCAAACTTCCAGTCCGGGTTGTCCGTGTCCTTATAGTCAGGAAGGTCGGATGCCCTCAGATAACGTCCCATCTCATAGCCGTTCTTGTGTTTATCGAACTTGAGGAGATGGGGCATGTCTGTGTACTCTTTGTTATACTCGACGAAGTACGGAACCTGCCTGTCAACATAAAACTCCTTACAGATGACATGGTTGACAGCCATCCAGAAGGCGCCGTCGGAACCAGTCTTAACAGGGATCCAGAGGTCGGCATACTTAGCAACCTCAGAGTAGTCTGGAGCCATGACAACAACCTTTGCGCCGCCATAACGAGACTCAGCGACATTATGGCAGTCAGCGGTCCTCGTCCTGTTCGGCGTGGCGCCCATGATGACCATATAACCGGCATTGAACCAGTCGGCGCTCTCAGCAACGTCTGTCTGCTCGCCCCATATCTCAGGAGATGAGGGGGGAAGGTCTGTGTAATAGTCGTAAAAGCTCATGCTGACGCCGCCGATAAGCTGGTGATACCTGGCGCCCGCAGCGTAGCTGATCTGGGACATGGCCGGGATAACAGAGAAGCTGACGTTCCTGTCGGGGCCGTACTTCTTAATGGTATGAATCTGGGCCGCTGTGTAGAGCTCCGTCGCCGTATCCCAGTCTGCCCTGCGGTAGCCGCCCTTACCACGGGACCACTTTATCTTCTTGTGAAGCTCCGTATTATCTACGATGCTCTTCCACGCCTCAACTGGGTCGTTGTGCTTCGCCTTGGCCTGCTTCCACGCATCAAGAAGTATGCCCCTGATGTAGGGATACTTTACCCTGACAGGGCTGTAAACGTACCACGATGCCGAGATGCCCCTCTGACAACCGCGCGGCTCGTATGGGGGAAGGCCCTCTTCGAGCTTTGGATAATCAACGGCCTGGAGCTCCCATGTGATAACGCCGTCCTTGACGTAGACCATCCAGCTGCATCCGCCGGTACAGTTGTTGCCGTGGGTGCTCCTGACGGTCTTGTCATACTGCCACCTGTTCCTGTAAAACTCCTCCCACCCTCTCTTGGCGGGATCGACTATATCCTGTATCCATGTAGACATATGTTATTTCCCTCCCTTTCCGCCGTAATTTCTCCAGAGCGCCTCGTGGGCGGTGCCCGAAACCCTGTTCCGATACCTGCCGCTCCAGATGATGCTGAAGAAAATCAGGATGACAATGAAACCGATAAAGCCGATGCCGACAAACTTGCCGGAACCTGACGACGCAGATGCCTGCTGGGCCTGGACACTGAAGAAGGCCTTCAGATGCTCCATCTCCGCTTCGGTTATATTCCTCTTCGAGAAGATCGGCCCCATCACAGGGCTGCCCCCGCCGTTTACCCAGTTTACATCGAGAAAGAAGGACTTGGTCTCCCATACCTTTGTCAGGTTGGGACCGAGACTCCCTCCGCCGAGGCTGCCCACACCAGCGTCGTGGCACGATATGCACGGCGGGCCGCCATTTGTGAAGCGGGTTTGTCCCTTGAACAGGCCTTCCCCTGCCTTATAATTGCCGGAACCGGCAACATCGGCTGCAAGGACAGACATGGGCAGCAGTGCGACAAGCGCCACAGCCACCGTCCAGACCTTGAGCCTCCTCCAGTTAAAACAATCTAACAGATGCATCTTTGACACCTCCTGTTTTTATGGACGCGGAACATCTCCGCCCCCAGGGATAAGCTGGTAAAAGGAAGAACAACATCTTGCTTCAACTGCCGCGTCATCGCATGCCGTAAGTGGTACAAGGCTCAGACGCCTACGGGCTCTCTCCATGTTTCAGATCCCCCGGTCAATCGTACTCGATAGAACTATTGTTTAAGATCGTGCAGAGGTAAAACCTTGTCGTGCCTGAAACCTGTTTCTTAACAACTGAAGGTTGGCCGGGCCGCCACCACCACACTAACGGTGACGGCCCGGCTTTTCCTTCAAGTGATGCTGTTCTTAGAATGCGGCTTTCAACATCAGGAATGCCCAGTCCTGGTTGTCGCCGTTTACTCTCTGAGCGTCGCCAGGCGAGTAGTTACCATAACCGGCAACAAGCTTTGTGCCCGTAGAGACTTTATAAACGGCCTGCAGATCGATCTCTGCGCCATTGTCATCAGAGGCACCGGTTGTCACCTCATTAATGGTAGCGTTCCAGTATGCAACATACAGACTCAGATCAGGAGTTACCTGCGCCTTGGCATTCAGACTCCAGAGAGACTTACCACCATTGCCAAGCGCACCGGACGGGTTGTTGATATCCATGTAACCGTAGTTCATGTGGTCCGTGCCTAGCTTCATATTGATGTATGCATCCTGGTCTGAATCACCTGTGTTCTGATCGTCACCGGAGATGAAGTTATACTCGGCGCCTAGCCTGACCTTAGTTGCTCCTGGAATGGTGTAACCGGCCTTGGCGAAGATAGCATAACCGCCATAGGAACCGTCGGTTCCTGCAAGCTGGGTACCGGTGTCCCCAAACTGGAAGGGAATCTCAACGGTGTAGTCTACGTTAGCGGCAGGCACCTTACCGGCAAGCCTTGCGCCTATGGTGTAGAGTGAGTCCGGCTTGTTCGGAGTAAGCGCAGCACCTAAACCGGCCCCGGTAGCACCGTCCCTCAGGAGGAGGGCGTAGAGGTCGAGTTGATTGTTTGGAATAGCCTTGATCTCGGCGTATACGGCCCAGAGGTCGGTATCCTGGTCACTCAAAATACCAGACGTTCCAGCGGTGGCTG
>JBHHTR010000037.1:0-15122 GCA_046753505.1 Thermodesulfobacteriota bacterium | reverse complement strand
GCAGAGCGGGTGGTCATCTGCGATATTATTCCCAATGAGATCCGGCATACACGAACAAAACTTGCAAGATGCTCCCTTGACAATAAGTGCTTCTTGACCATAGAGGATGGGAACAGGATTGCCCACAGGGATGGCTCTTTTGATTACGTTGTCATCTTTTTCCTCTTCCATGAACTGCCACTGAAGTTGAAGGGGCGGGTTTTGATGGAGGCGGCGCGGGTCTTGAAGCCGGGGGGCAAAATTATTTTCGGGGGGTTCCACAAACCTGGCCCATTATTGCTCAGGGCATCGGGAAGTCTCTTCTTCAAGGTCTTCGAGCCTTACGCGAGGGAGATGTGGGACGCCTTTGACCCGGCAGGGACACTAACCGAAGAGACATCCGATCGATGGGAATTTTCACAACAGACCTATTTTATGGGAAACTACCAAGTTTTTTCCGCTACCAAAACAGCGCCGTCTGCTTGAAGGAACAACAGCTCGACAGCAACAGTTGCCGTATTATCCTGAAACAGACAGCACCAGGGCGGTATACCTTGAACGACACAACCCCATTTTCTGTAAGGGGATTCCCCAGAGCAACTACAAAAAATAGTGTACAGAAGAGAACCCTTTAATATATAATATCCGCTTTTGGAGCTTAGCTACTATTCAAGTGGGGCATAGTTTGAACGTTACGATAAATAGATGTTTGATCGCCATTTTGTTACTTTTTCTGTCGGCTGGTTTTTCACATGGCGAGCCTACTGCTGAAGAGAGTTATGATATTGCCATAAGCCATACGACGGAGGGACAACTCCTGAAGGCAAAAGCAACACTTGAAGATAGTGTTGTACGCTTCCCTCATTTTCTGCCTGCGGCGGAAGGGCTCAGGGCGATAGAGGATGCTCTGGACAACACTATCGATCCGGATACAGCCCTCAATACCTTAAAAGGGATAGGCCTCCTACATAAGGGGATGGCAGAGAACTCGATTGCAGAGTTCAGCGCGGCAATCAAAATCAACCCGGAGTACGCTCCTTCCTACCTCCACCTGGGCAATGCCCACTATGAAAAAGGCGACTATGACCGTGCGATTACAGAGTACTCAAGGGCCATCGAACTGGCTCCGGACAGCGCTGAGGCATACAATAAGCGGGGGAATGCCTATGATGGAAAGGGCGACCACACTCTGGCGATTGCCGATTTGACGAAGGCCATCGCCCTCTACCCCCGTTACGCCGAGGCATACAACAGCAGAGGCGCCATCCTCTATGAGCAAGGTCAGAGAGACCGTGCAATAAAGGATTTCAGCAAAGCGCTTCTTATCTTTCCCCGCTATGGAGAGGCGTACTATAATCGCGCACTTGTCTATGCGGATAAGGGCATGGCGGACCGTGCCATCGCTGACTACACACAGGTGCTGGAGATAGAGCCCGGTGACGCAGAGACTTACTACAGACGGGGCCTTGTATATGAGGAAGAACATACGCTGAACCTTGCCATGAAAGACTATGCCAGCGCCCTTGAATTGGATCCCGGTTATGGCGAGGTAGCCAGGAGGCGTAAGGCTCTCTCCAAAGAGATTAGCGACGCAAATCGTGCAATAGATGAGGAAAGCGCGGCAATAGAGAAAGAGCCGGAGAGCGCCGAGGCGTTCTACAAACGTGGTATGGCTTTTTATGAGAAGGGGAGGGATGACCTGGCTCTGGCTGACTACAACCGTGCTATCGAAATAGATCCAGGGTTTGCCGATGCCTACTTTGAGAGGGCCAATCTCCATAAGAACAGACGGCGGTACACCGAGGCCCTTGCTGACTATACCAAATCGATAGAACTCTCCCCAAAAAATCCCAAGGCATATACCAACCGGGGGTTTCTCTACAAAATAATGAGGGATCGTATCAGGAGTTGCAATGACTGGAGGATGGCGTGCAAATACTGGGACTGCCGTAACCTCCTCATCGCAAAGTGGAACAGCGTCTGTTACTAATCGGTACGCTGGAGTTGGCCGACTTTGCGGCTCCTGCCCCGCTCCACTAGCGCTCCCCTGACATCCCCGAAGAGGATAATATCCTTGACCACTCCCTCCAGAGGGACGAGCTCCTTTGAAAAAAGCACTTCGATGTTGCCGCTTTGGGAACCGAACATCTCCCTCTCTATCGTGATATCGGCCAGGTACTCTGTCGCGTCTATCTTCGTTCTCCTCCTTACCTTCTCCTCACCGGTTGCCAACCTCAGGTACATTGTTGAGACACCGTTTTTCGGGAAGGTCGTGATGTGGTACTCCCTCCCCTCCTCTATCGGACCGTATGCGCCAAACCGAAAGTTGTAGAAGGCCGTCAGTGGGTCGTCGTAGTAGGTATCCTCCGGGATCGGCTCCTCGCTGCGCTGCTCACTCTTCCCTCTCCCCCACCTTCTCGTGGTCATTATACGCTTTTCGTAATCCATAGTGATGACGCTTTTTCGCACCTTCTCGCCGATAGTCACCTCTTTCTCTAATCGCTTGAGTTTGAACCTCCTGCCCCCTTCAACCTCCTCTACATAGACGCGGTAGCGGTCCTTACGGTGTTTTGTAACCCAACCGATAAAGCCGGCCGTCTCTGCTGACATGGTGATGAGAAAGTTGTCTCCATCCCGCGAGAGAGCGATATGGCTGTCTGCGGCATACTTGAACCACCAGAAGCTCAGCCGGTAGTGGAGGCTTTCACCGTTAAAGGCTGCGCCGATTGAGAGTGGTTGTTCCTGCTGAGAAGTGTCGTCTACGGGCTGCTCACTCCCCCCGCTTACAGATGGAATGGAGAGAAGGAGCAGCGTCGTAAAGAGGAAGAGACGGGTTATCAATGGGACGATTGCCATAAGATCCTGTATGCGTATGTGGCGGCACAATTAATAAGAGAGTTTTAACGGCTGCCACAGCCACCTTGATGACGTTATGTTCTCCACAGAGGAGCTCCCTCTTTGTGACAGCCCTGCCACCTGCCATGTTGACAACACCCGTGATGGCTCCACCGCTGAGGCCCCCATGGAGGCGGTCATGGGCAGGAGCGTTGCCAACTCCATCTCATAATTCAGGACATGAAGGTTCCGCCACTCCCCGGTCGCTCCACGGAGTTGCCTGATAGTGTATTTTCTGAAGGAATCACCGCTCTATTCAGCTTGATATGGTAGAGATAACTCATTCAGCGCCTCATCAGTCAACTGCAACATTTCGCAAGAAGCTGGCACTTTCCTCGGGTATTCCGGTATTGATATACATCCCGCTCCCCAGCTCAAAACCGGCCATCATGGTGACCCGTGGGATGATGCTCATGTACCAGTGAAAGTACTCCGAATCGGCGTCCTTCGGCCTGTTCGATCTGATGATAAAGTTGAAGTCGGGATTCTCCAGGCCGTGATAGAGCTTTGCGAGGGTGGCCTTAAGATTGGTCGCGAGGTCGTCCAACTCTCTGTCGGTGATGCCGATGAACGATGCGGTGTGCCTCTTCGGAAAGATCCAGATGTGAAATGGCGAAAGGGCTGCGTAGGGGATGAAGGTCAGAAACTCATCCGTCTCCAGGATGACCCGGCTCTGATCATCCCCCTCCGTCTCCGTCATCATGCAGATTAGACATTGGCCCGTGTCGTCGTAGAAGTGGACGTACGCCTCCATCCTGTCCCGTATTTGTATGGGTGTGACGGGAGAACCGATTAACTGGGAATGGGGGTGCTGGAGAGAGGTTCCTGCCCCGACGCCGTGATTCTTAAAGAGGATGACATGACCTACGTTAGGGTTGTTGTAGGCGTCGCAGAATCTGTTTTTGTATGTCGAGAGGATGTCCCGTATTGAAGGGACATCCATGAGCGCCATGGCGCCATTATGGCAAGGGGTCTCAACAATTACCTCATGGGTTCCTACGCCGCTCACCGACCTCCTCAGTCCGTCGGTGCAGCGCACCCTGGCGCCAGTCTGGGAGAGAGCGCCGTACTTGTTGACCGTCACCCGTATCTTCCACCCATCCTCTCCGGCGACACGGTACACTTCAGGTGGAGTCATCCCCTCGTTGCCGGGACAGAAGGGGCAGTCACCCTTGTAGGTTGGAATCTCCTCGCTGGAACGAACCCTCTTAAACTCCTCCGGCCTGTTGGCACGCTCCTTGGCAATGATAACCCACGTCCGGGTGACAAGGTTTAACCGCAGCTCCGACATGGCGTGAGAGTAACATGGAAAGGGTTAATGAGGCAATGGGAGCGAATGGTCATTCTTAACCTCTCCGCTTTGTAGTTTCCCCCTCTTTTTCTCCCATTGCGCTTTGAGCTTTGCGCGGTTACTGCTGTCAATAAATGATATTTCAGCCCTGGCCCTATACTCTCTCGTACGCTCTCTCTGTTAATAAAACTGTACGGGTGGAGTGAGGAGTCTATCAGAGAGCAGTCTATGCTTTAAGAACAATCTATTTGCTGAGGCTTTCTATGGCCGTCTTCGCAACCTTGGCCAAATAGGCGGCTCCGACGGCAAGGGCCCTTTCGTCGATATCAAAGTGGGCGCTGTGGGCGGGCACATTTTCAAGCCCCTCCTTCTGCGCGCCTATCCTCACAAAACAGCCGGGTATTTTTTGCAGATAGAAGGAGAAGTCTTCGCCCCCCATATTGATATAGCCCGAATCGGTAACAGCGCTGTCACCGAGGAGTGATCTGAGGACCGATTGGGCGATGCCCGTTTCATCCTTTGCATTGATAACCGATGGATAACCGCCTGTAATCTTCACCTCTACCTGAGCGTCGTGGAGCAGGCCGGCAGCGCTCCCGATACGCTTGATGCCGGCAATCACCTGCTCTCTCACATGCAGTTCGGTCGACCGTATGGTGCCCAGCATCTTTGCGCTGTCGGCTATGGCGTTTGGTATGGAGCCCCCCTCGAACTTTCCAACTGAGACGATCAGAGGATGGGCGGGGTTGGTCTCTCTGGAGACGATGGTCTGTAAGGACATCACGATGAGAGATGCGACAACAATTGCGTCCACCGCATCGTGGGGTTGCGCGGCATGGCCCCCCTTGCCCTGTATCGATATCTCAAACCTGTCGGTAAAAGCGGAGATAGCCCCCTCCTGTGCAACAGCTTCGCCAACCTTGAAATGTCTGTCGAGATGACATCCAAATATGGCCTCCACCCCCTCAAGGAGACCCGACTCCAATATCTTGAGAGCGCCCGCCCCGCCCTCTTCAGCAGGTTGAAAAATCAGAAGGACCGTCCCCGTTTCAAGGGACTCCTTCAAGAGCGCTGCCGCTCCCAGGAGCATGGCCATATGGCCGTCATGTCCGCAGGCGTGCATGATGCCAGGATTTTCAGAGGCAAATTCGAGCCCCGTCGCCTCACCAATGGCAACGGCGTCCATGTCCGCCCGAAGGGCCACAACGGGACCGGAACCGTTAGGTGAATCGATCCTCCCCACCATCCCCGTCCCGCCGATGCCGGTGGTCACCTCAATCCCGAGCCTCTTCAACTCCCCCTCAATGAGGGCCGCCGTTGTGTGCTCCTTATAGGCAAGTTCAGGATGGCGGTGTATCTGCCGCCTGATACGCACCATATGGTCGAACAGTTTTTCTGGAACCAGTTTTATCATGGGATTCAATGACGACGCCTTCGTAAAAGTCGTGAGACGGCTATTGTACCTTCTCTGCTACTATCTCTGCAACATCCTCCTGGTCAAGTGTATCGCATTCAATCGTCATATGGGCATATTTATTATAGAGAGCCTGCCGTTCATCGAAGAGCTCACGGAATGTCTGACCCTTCGCCTTTGCTATCCCCCTCGTCTTGAAATTGTGAATCCTCTTTTTAAGCTCTGCGTACTCCACCTTGAGGAAGATGACCGTCGATATCCTCCGCAGGTGGGCCATTGCCGCTTCGCTATAGACAGCGCTGCCGCCCGTTGCAATAACGTGCTTTTCAAGCCGAAGCTTTAGTATCTCTTCTGCCTCAATCTGTCTTAAGGTGAGATGGTCGCTCTCGTTGATTATCTGCTGTAACGACTTGTGCCTGTTTACCTGAATGAGTACGTCGGTGTCAATGAAACCGAGGGAGAGATACTTTGCCGCGATTATCCCTACCGTGCTTTTACCCGAGCCGGGCATACCGATTAAGGTTATATTCGATTGCATAGAGTAGTTTGTGCTTTCTGGTGACAAGTCACTCCTGTTTGAGACGCTTCGCCATCAGCTTATTGAGGCTAAACAGTGAAACTAATATGGGGCAGACTTTCCGAAAGTTCTGGGCAAAACCACACTTGACGCCCTCGAAAAAAGTTGTGAGATGGCTAAGTAAAAATTGCGATATACAATGATATTAGTCGGTTTCAATAAGAATGGAACATCCCTGATTGTTCCATCACCCCCTCACCCCTGCCCTCTCCTCTTGGGGAGAGGGCAGGGGTGAGGGGGGATACTTTCGCGGCAGGTGCCTCTATTGTTACTCAAAGCATTTTATCTCCAACTTGCCCTTCTCGTAGAGAAGGTAGGTATGGTCTGTTATCCAGTCGCCGGGATTGGCGTATATGCCCTCCCTGCCGCTGACTGCTTCGTTAGTGATGCTGGCAATGTGTGTATGTCCCATGATAACGAGGTCAATCCCCTCTCCGATCTTGTTCTGGGCGAACTCTTTCATGAACACCGCGATAGCTCCCCCCCTGCCCATCATGGGCCTGCTCTTTCTCGATAGCTTCATGGCAACCCCCCAGCTGAATGGTGGCGGGGCAACGTGGTGAATGAGGCGGAAGATGGGGCTTCTGAGAAACCACCTGCAAAATCTGGAACTCCCCCGCCTCTCTGCGAGATCTCCGTGGGCGAGGAGCATCCTCTTGCCGTCCAAGTCTATCTCCGCCGTCTCGGGGTAAACATCGGCGCCAACCTTCCTGTGAAAGAAGGCTTCAAGGAAGAAGTCGTGGTTGCCCTCGATGTAGGTGATCTGGACCCCTCTCCTGGTGAGCTTCATGAGTTCAGCAACTACCGGCTCATAGTTTTGATAGATAGTCTCGTTGTACCCTACCCAGAACTCAAAGATATCTCCCATGAGGAAGAGGCGGTCAAGATCGCCAAGCGTAGCAAGGAAGGCGCAGAAGAGTGTCTGGTTCGGGTCGTTACGCCCCTTCAGGTGGGCGTCTCCGACAAATACGGCCTTCACTCACCTGCACCAAGGGCCTCTTCTGCGGCGCTCCGCATGACGGCGACCGGCGCTGGATAACCGGTCCAGAGGGTAAAACCGAGGGCGCCCTGACAGACGAGCATACCGAGACCTCCGTGTGTGGCCAGTCCGAGGTCGGCGGCCCTTCTGAGGAGGTCGGTTGTTCGTGGATTGTAGACGATATCGGAGACAATGGCATGGTTCGGCACCTTTTCAAGGTCAATATCCACACTCCCCTTCCCCTTCATTCCGAGTGAGGTGGTATTAACAATGAGAGAGGCGGCTTGGAGCGTTCTCCCCAGCTCCTCTCCTTCGAGGGGGAGTGGGGTGATGGCGACTGCGGGATAGAGGGGCTTGAACTCCTCTGCCAGCCCCTCCGCTCGCGGAAGGGTTCTGTTGACGATGGCGATAGAGGCTGCCCCCGCTCCCGCAATGGCGTTGATAATTCCCCGTGCCGCCCCGCCAGCCCCTATGATAACTATGGACTTTCCTTCAGGGTTGAATCCGGCCTCCTCTCTCACCGATTGGAGGTACCCCCTTCCATCGGTATTGTGACCGATGAGTTGTCCCTTGTCATTGACAACTGTGTTTACCGCTCCGATGATGCGCGCCTCATCGGATATCTCATCAAGATACTCCATGACACTCTCTTTATGGGGTATGGTCAGGTTGACGCCAACCATATTGAGAACCCTGATGGCCGATACCGCCTCACTGAGCGCTGAAGGTTCGACGCTGAAGGGGAGGTATAACATGTCAAGCCCCGCCGATTCTATGGCTGCATTATGCATCGCCGGTGAGAGGGAGTGACTCACTGGGTAGCCGAAGACGCCTATGATTCTTGTTGTGCCAATAAAGGTCATAATATTCTCCTTCCTGTCTCGATATCTTTTTCTATCTGCTGTGTCAGGGCGTCTGCGCTCTCGAAGGTTCTCTCTCCCCGCAGCCGCTCCACAAACTCTATGCGAAGCTCCTTGCCGTAGATGGAGTTGTTGAAATCGAGGAGGTGAACCTCCAGGCAGGGGCGTTCCCTGTTAAATGTTGGGGCGAGGCCGATATTTGCAACGCCGAGGCGCCGAGTTCTGCCTATTGTAACATAGACGGCATAGACGCCGTTCTTCGGCATGAGGTTTCCGTCGGAGGCAATGTTGGCGGTGGGAAAACCGATGGTTGCGCCTCGTCCATCCCCTCTGACAACAGGCCCGGAGAGAGAGTGCGATCTGCCGAGTAGTTGGGCTGCCTCTCTGACCTTGCCGTCTTGGATATATCGGCGAATGATGGAGCTGCTTACGATATGGCCGTTCTTTTTCTGGGCCGGTATTACATGGACGGCAAAACCAGACTCCCTGCCAAGCTCTTTCAGATGCTCCACTGTCCCACCCTTTCCCCTGCCAAACCTGTAGTCGTGACCTACCCACACCTCTCTGGCCTTAAGCTGCCCCATTATCACCTCCTCGACAAACTCGGTCGGGTGGCGGGCGGCAAACTCGATGGTGAATCTGGCAAGGATGAGACGGCTTATACCTAAGGAGGCGATGTGGCGTGTCTTGTCACGGCGGGTGGATATGAGGACAGGGCTTCTGTGGGGAGCGACAACCGTGAGCGGATGGGGTTCAAAGGTATAGACAAGAGAGGGAAGGTTCAATGCTTCGCCGCGCTCGACAACCTTTTTGAGTATCTTCTGGTGGCCGATGTGGACGCCATCAAAATTGCCCAGCGTCACAATGGTCGCCTTCCGCGCCGTGTAATCTCTATCCGGCTCTATAACTTGCAACGTAGACCTCTCCCCTTAAAATTTTCCCGATTTTATTATCTGCCAGGCCAGCCAGAGACCTAGACATCCGGTGACAATAAAGCCGATTATGCCGAAGAGGGGGTAGCCCAAGAGGGACGGTCCGCCGCCAAAGGCGGAGATGAGCGCTGTCCCCATGATGAGGGCGGCGATGATGACCCCCACCGTCAGCCGGTTTGACGACCGGTCGACCTCTCCCATGAATTCCTCCAGCCCCTTGTGAACAAAGTCGATTGTGAAGGTATCACTCGTCATCTTCTTGAGTATCTGGTTCATCTGCCCCGGGAAGTTGCTTGCCAGTTCCCGGTACTCCATGAGGGCCTCTTTAGTCTCTCCGGCAATGGTGGAAGGGCTGATCCGCTTTTTGATAATCTTTTTGACGTAGGGCTCGCTCTCCTGGAGGAGATCGCTTTCCGGGTTAAGGAGCCTCCCCAATCCCTCCAGCTCTACAATGCACTTGTTGAGGAGGAGGAGATCGGATGGAAGTTTAATTTGGTATCTGGCAGAGAGTTTTATGTATTCGATGAGGAGTTGACCGAACTTTGCGCTCTTGAGGGGCCTTCCGAAGTAGTGGAGCAGTAGGTCATGATAATCACGTCTGAAGGCGGTCTCATCAATATCGTCGGGGATCATCCCCATCTTCATGTAGACCCTGGTGAGAAGCTCGAAATCCTCCCTTACGATACCTATCAGTATGTCGGCGAGGTTGTTAATCATCTCCCGCTCCATTCTGCCAACAATCCCGAAGTCAACATAGGCGATCCTGTTAGGACCGAGGACAAAGATATTGCCGGCGTGGAGATCGCCATGAAAGGTGGCAAACTCGAATACCTGTTTGAAAAATAGGTCCGCCACGAGATGAGCGATCTTCTCCCTGTCGATCCCCTCCTCACTGAGCCGCTCAAGGTTGTTAATCTTAATCCCGCTAATCCTCTCCATGGTCAGCACCTTTGCGCTCGTAAGCTCCCAGAATACCTCCGGTATCATGACCCTCGGATCGTCGCGGAACTCCTTTCTGAACTTTTCCGTATAGCTCCCCTCAAGGGTGAAATCCATCTCCTTCCTTATGGTCTGTGAAAACTCTTCAACCATCTCAACAGGTCCGTATATACGGCTCTCTGGCATATACTTCACCATGAGACGGGCGATATAGAGGACGACTGCAATATCGGTTGAGACAACCTCCTCGATGTCGGGACGCTGCACCTTTATAACCGCCTCACGCCCCTCCTTTGTTACGGCCCGGTGTACCTGTGCGATTGAGGCAGCGGCAATCGGCTCCTCTTCAATCTCCTGAAAGAGTTCCGCTATGGAGAGCTTGAGTTCACTCTCTATGATCTGTTTGACCTCAGTAAAGGCGAAGGGGGGGACACTATCCTGGAGTTTGAGAAGTTCGTTGATGTAGTCGTCGGGCAGGATATCCGCCCTGGTGGAGAGGAGTTGACCGATCTTGATGAAGCTCGGCCCCAACTCTTCGAGGGACATTCTCAACCGTACCGCATCGGGAAGGGTCTCCCCGTCATGCATGGCCTTTCTCCCCCTCAGCCGCTCGGAGATGGAGATGAGCCTGGTTAGGTGGAGCCGCTCCAGGAGGGGATAGAAGCCGTGGCGGATGAGGACGGCAACGATCTGGCGAAGCCTCTTCAAATTCCTGTAACCGAGGTGGAACCTCATCTCTCTCTTCTCTTCCCCCTTTTTCTCTTTTCCTTACTCTTGCCCCGCCGTGGTGTAGCAGCTCTCTCCAGAGAGGGAGAGTCTTCAGAGGCGAGTTCCATCGAAATCTGCCTTTTGCCCATATCCACGCCGGTAATCTCCACCCTGACCGGGTCGCCGATTCTGAACCGTTTCCCTTTTCCTTCGCCGACGAGGGCGTGCTCCTTCTCCACAAAGGTGTAGTAGCCGTCTCTGAGTTGCGATATGTGTATCAGCCCCTCGACAAAGTACTCTTCCAGCTCCACAAAGAGACCAAAACTTGTAACACCCGATATTAGTCCCTCGTACTGGTTGCCCACCTTGTCTCGCATGAACTCGGCCTTTTTCAGATCGACGACATCCCGCTCCGCCTCCATGGCGCCCCTCTCCCGTAGAGAACTCTGGTCGGCGATATCGGGTAGGATGCTCTTCCACCGCGTCTGCTCACGCTTACCGTACTTTCCGCCAACCATCAGTTTGAGAAGGCGGTGAACAATCAGATCGGAATATCTCCTGATGGGTGAAGTGAAGTGGGTATAGTGGTCGAAGGCAAGACCGAAGTGGCCCCTGTTCTCTTCAGAGTAGATTGCCTGCTTCATGGATCGCAGCAGGAGGTGGTTGATGAGTCGCTCCTCGGGCTGCCCCTTCGCCTTTTCCAGTAGCTCCTTGAAGAGGTGGGGCCCGACCTTCCTCTTCTTCAGCTTATACCCGAAGTTATGTACGAATGCCAGAAAATCTTTTACCCTCTCTTCGTCCGGTTCATCGTGAACCCTGTAGAGAAAGGGCGCCTTCTCCATACGCAGGGCAACGGCCCTGTTTGCGGCGAGCATGAAATCCTCAATCAGTTGGTGAGCCCTGTTCTGCTCCGATCTTACGATGTCTTCAATCCTTCCGTTGAGATCGATAATCACCTGTGGTTCGGGCAGATCAAAATCGATACTTCCCTCCCTACCCCTCCTCGCCTTAAGCTTGCCTGAGAGTTCCTCCATAAGGAGGAGGTCGGCGATACAATCGCTGCGCCGTGACTTAACGGTCTCATCATCATCGACGATGATGCTCTTGACCTCGTTGTAGGTAAGGCGGGCGTGGCTCCTTATGACGCTCTCGTAGAAGGTACTCTTCAATTGGCTCCCCTCTTCGTCGAAATCGATTTCAGCAGTGAAGGCAAGGCGATCGACATTGGGGTTGAGACTGCAAATACCGTTCGATAGCTGCTCGGGCAGCATGGGGATACAGTTGTCGGGGAGATAGACACTCGTCCCTCTCCTGTACGCCTCCTCATCGAGGACGCTCCCCGGCCTGACGTAGTGGCTCACATCGGCGATCGAGACCCATAGGCGGTATCCCTTCTTGATGCGCTCCACCGAAACAGCGTCGTCAAAATCCTTGGCGGTTTCACCATCAATGGTGACGAACCTCCTCTTCCTAAGGTCAACCCGCCCCTCAATCTCCTCGGAGGAAACCTCCTGGGGGCTCCTCTTCGCCTCTGCCAACACCTCTTCGGGGAACGTCCGGGAGAGGCCGTGCTTCCTGACAATGATCTCTATCTCAACATCGGGATCATCGTGATGCCCCACGATCTCACGCACCCGCCCTGACGGAGGCCTGAAGGAATCGGGCCACTTCGTAACCTCAACCTCGACAATATATCCGTGCTGTGCGCCCATCGTCCCCTTGGGTGATATCATCACATTCTGGAGCACACGCTCGTCCGAGGGGATGACAACGGCAAAACCCTTCCCCTTTTCAAACCTCCCGACGATTACCTCCTGCCTCCTCTCAAGGATACGAATGATCCTCCCCTCCCGTCTACCGTCACTCTTCGTCCGTTCAACCCGGGCGACCACCCTGTCGCGGTGCATGGCCCCATTCATCCCTGTGGGGTTGATGAATAGGTCTTCACCTGCCCCTTCGGGCAGGACAAAACCAAAGCCCTTCGGGTGACAACTCAACTCCCCCGTCACGAGGTTCATCCGCGCAGGGATGCCGTACCTCCCACCCCTAATCTTGACAATACTCCCCTCGGCAAGGAGATCGCTCAAGAGGCTCTTCAGCGCCCGCTTCTCCCCCTTCGGTACGCGCAGTCTCTGCACTATCTCCCCGTAGGAGATGGGGTGTGACGCCTCGCTCTTGAGCAGCCCAAGCACTGCATCTCTATTGTTGGTCATATGGGGCATCCTCTCTTGCCGGTCATTGTCGATCATCTCTGCTGTTCGTTGTGGTATTAAGGGTTTAGCGCCATTTACACCTTTGACCGATAGACCGTGTAGAGCGGTCATGTAGAACAATAACTTGACATAAATCGGTTACTTAGTATAAGTTAATAAGCCTTGGGTTGCAATCCAAAACATCCACCCTTTTGCCGAAGTGGCGGAATTGGCAGACGCGCTAGGTTCAGGTCCTAGTGGGTGCATAACCTGTGGGGGTTCGAATCCCCCCTTCGGCACCACTCATTTCTTAATAATATCAGTAGGTTAGCTTTAGAAAACCCCCTAAAAAACCGTCACCAAACCGTCACCAAACCGTCACCAAGCTCCTTTTTTTACGTTCGTGCTCATTATTCAATTGGCAATGATACCTCTGGAAAGTGTAGCCTTAGATGAGACCCAGACAGCATAAAATCCCAAGGTCATTCAAACCAAGGGCCATTTTTTAGGTAAGGGAATTAGTGAGCAAAAAAAGTTTAGCTCATCCACAACTTTGCAACTGTAGTATATATCTGGTAAACTCCCCAAAAGATTGCTTGACATATTATACACAAACGTATATATTAAAAAATGAAGGATATTGAAAAAACCGCTATTTTGGGTAGGCACGTCTCTGGAGGATTTGAAGAGATTTCCTGAAGAGGTTAGAGGTGTAATGGGCTATGCTCTGCATGTTGCCCAAAATGGAGGAAAAGCAGATAGTGCAAAGCCGCTGAAAGGTATTGTGGCCGGTAGCGGTATTTTAGAGGTTGCTGATGATTTTGACGGCAATACGTATCGTGCGGTTTATACCGTAAAATTTCAAGGGGTTGTTTATGTATTACACTCCTTTCAAAAGAAATCAAAAAGAGGTACCAAAACGCCGCAGCTTGATATTAAACTTATAAAAGCACGATACAAGCAAGCAGAAGAAGACCATGTAGAACGTACAAAGAAATGAGGGAGGCAAGACAAATGGCAAAAGAACCTAAAGAGACTAAAGTGACTAAAAGCAGTGGAAATGTTTTTGCCGACCTTGGTCTCGATAAGCCAGAGGAATTGGAATTTAAGGCAACAATTGCTGCTTCCATTAACTCAATTATTAAGCATCGAGGCCTTAAGCAAACAGATGCGGCTAAAACTCTTAATATAACACAACCACAGGTCTCCGCTTTAAAACGTGGGCAATTGTACCACTTTTCAGTTGAAAGACTATTTCATCTCCTTAATGCACTGGGTAGAGATGTCAATATTGTAATTAAGAAGAAAAGTTCTCGGACAAAGCGTGCAGCACACGTACAGGTAATCGCTGCATAAGCAAACATAAAAACGGAGCAAAACACTCAGTTTGTAAACAAAAAATACCGCTGTGTAAGATATGCCCGGTTGTTACTTGCTGCAAATTTGCCAAAAAATCTAACTTAAATTAAGGAGAACCTCAATATTTTCCTTGCCGTACGCCTCCATAAGGCAGGCGTCGCAAAGGCCCGCCACCGCGTCTTCTTCCGGAAACCATAGCTTGTCAAGCTTACCGCAACTTTCGCACTCCTGAACTGACTCATCTCTGGATTCAACGAGGTGGTGGCACTGATAGACGTTTTCGTCAACGTTGATCTTGATCCTATTGAGACGTTTTAGTTCTTCCAGTAGCATTCGTCGCCTCCCCAATATCAGGATTTTCGTTCAAATATTAGCATAATTCCACAGTTTTTCAAAGAGATATGGGCGTCTTGGCACCCTTTTGTTGATGTAGAAATTTCTCTATTTTTCTTGACTAATCTCTCGCCACTGTGATACTGTTGGCCTGCGCGTATATCCGTTCACCCCGCAATCAGGCGGGGTATCATGGAAGAAGTGGCAGTCAATCTGTCAATGAGGGGAAAAATCTGCACTAAAGAGAAGTGTCCTCGTTGCGGAGGCAGGTTCTCCGGTGCACCCCTCAGTTGTCCTTCCTGTAAAACGACTCCAAAGAGATACCGCATCAGGCTGTATGTAAGAGGCAAAGGCGAGGTCGTCTTGTACTCAGACCGTCAGGGCCGACCGCTATCCAGCTATGAGCACGCCGAGCGGGTCCTTACCGGCATCCGCTACGAGACCGACCAGAAGGTCTTCGACCCCACGAAATACGTCAAGTCCGATGTAAATAGATTCCGCTTCGAGTCCCTGATTGAGGCCTGGTACCAGGACAAAAAGAGCGAGCAGGAGAAGGGCAACCGGGCCAAGGGTTACGTCCGGGTACTTCGCACCTATATCGACAACTACTATTAACCCGGCATTGATATAGCTAACAAGACATGCTACAATGCGCGTATGAAAA
>JBHHTR010000036.1:0-15199 GCA_046753505.1 Thermodesulfobacteriota bacterium | reverse complement strand
GTTGAAGCGGAAATACCAACAACGGATATTGTCGAAAAGAGTCGACAGGGAGAGAAGGGTCGCCTCGTCATAACAACCGAGCCGCCACGGGCAAAGCTCTATATCGAAGATATCTACTACGGCCTCACCCCCATCGAGATAGAGATAGAACCCGGCATCCTCACAATCACTCTGCGGCGCAAGGGATATGAGCCGGTCGGGGAGAGAGTCTCAGTACGACCAGGCGCTCTTACTGAGATGGAGATTGAAATGGAAGCTGCAGGGGGGAGGGGAGAGTAGGGAAACCTTGTAAGGACAATCTGCGCCCACACAGCCAAGCGTCTAAATCCTTATACCTCCTCTCCCCTTCGGGGAGAGGATTGAGGTGAGGGGGGAACTTTCCTTCTTCAGCCGCCACTCTATCTATTCACACCAACGATGAGGGGAACCATCTCTGCCGCCCTGCCCACTATCATTTGATCAACAACCGTCGTGTTGGGCGTTGCCTCTATATTCACCTCAACCACATAGGCCCCCGCCCCTTTTGCGGCAGCAGCCATCGAGGCGGCTGGCTGGACTACTCCCGATGTGCCAATAACGAGGAGCAGATCACACCTCTCCAACGCGGCGTAGGCGGCAGCGATGACATCATCTTGAAGGGCCTCCCCGAACCAGACAATGTGGGGACGCAAGAGTGCGCCGCACTTGTCGCACGAGGGGGGGATGGCAATCGGAACATCACGATTTTCCCTGACCGCGCCACACCCGGTGCAACGTACCCTCCAGATATTTCCATGAAGCTCAACGATTCTTCTGCTGCCCCCCATCGCATGAAGAGCGTCAACATTCTGGGTGATGAGGGTAAAATCTTCCAACCTTCCCTCCAGCGCAGCCAGGGCAGTATGGGCCGAGTTTGGGCTGAGATCGGCGAGGGTTTCCCGTCTCATGTTGTACCACCCCCACACCAGCGCCGGATCTCTGGCAAAGGCCTGGGGTGTTGCCAACTCTTCGGCCCGGTAGTTCCTCCATAACCCCCCGGCCCCCCGAAAGGTTGGAACGCCGCTCTCAGCCGAGACGCCAGCGCCAGTAAGAACCGCAACAGAGCGGGCCTCCTCTAATCTTGCCCTGACCTCTTCGATACCGTTGTTATTCATCCAACAACTATTCAGTCCCCTCTTCGCCTCGATCTCGATCTGCGGTCCACTATCCAGTCCCAGAGAAAGGCAACCATGAAAATAACTAAAAATGCGCCGAGGTATACAAACAACTCGAGTGTCCCATTCCCCTCCAGCAACGGTTGGGCAAACCATACTATGATTGCTACCACTGCTGCGGTTAATACTATCCGCATCGGCCTCTTCTACCTTCCTTGCTGTAATAGAATTTCATAATTCCCATGCTCCTTTCTCGTACCACCCTATTATGTTATAATGTGCGTTCATATTTCAACCTTCTTAACCCGCATTATTCATGAATTGCAGTGATGATCGCGCAGAGTTTGGATGTACCAGCTATTTTTGGCAGGCGTGCCGTGCCAGTGGGTCTCGGGGGTCGGGGGTCGGAAAATCCCGCTCTCCGATCCACGCCTACCGATCCCTGTAGTCTAGCGAGGGCGCGGGCATATTTGTGAATAATACGGGTTAACAACCTACAGGAGGTCTCTTATGTTTACATCACGTTTAACTCTTCCCTTCTTTGCCGTGTTCCTTGCCGTCATCTTTGCCTTCACATCTGTCGCGGTGACAGGGGATGCCTTTGCATCTGACAGGGACAAGCGGGGTAAGAAGGTTCATGTTGGCGATTCTGACTCTCATAGAGGCAAGAAAAAGGTTAAAGGCCATGAAAAGCATGAGAGGAAGGTAAAGAGGGGGGAGGGGAAGGCTGCACGGCATAAGCATGACAAAAACGCTAAGAGGAGAGAGGAGAGCGCTTCACAACACCTCGACCGTGGCGGGTGGAGATTTGGATCCCATGCCGGATCCCATAAAAAGAGGGCCGCTGTTAAGCGTCATGAGAGCCGCAACAAGATTGAAAGACACGTAGAGAGAAGGGATTCGAGACGGCACAAAAAAAGTGGAAGAATTTACCGACCCCGTTATGGTCAACATGACAGGAGAATGGTTTTCAATCGTCATGACCGTCACAGAAGAGTGAGGGTGAGAGGGATAGATCACTACTATCAACACGGATACTTTTACCGAAGGGGACCATACGGATATTTTCTTGTAAATGCGCCCATCGGAGCGGTCGTCTGGTCTCTTGGATTCGGCTTTGACACGATATGGGTTGGCGGTTCATCCTACTACTATTACGGTGGCGCTTACTATCAGAGGGTGCCAGCCGGTTATGTCGTTGTGGCGCCGCCTGTGAATACGGTAATCTCCCAAGAGAGCTCTGGCGGGCCGGTCGGGAGTGTGGTCATAGAGGCGTCTACATTGAACGTCAGAGCCCGGCCTGGCAGGAATCACCGCGTCATTGATCAGCTCTACGAAGGCGACATTGTGACAGTCTACGGAACAACATCAGAGTGGTTCTATATTGAGCTTCCGAACGGCTATTTCGGCTGGATATTACGGGATTGCAGAAACCTTCAGGCCCCTTATGTATGCGGATAGCGCTTTACCGCACCTGGAGCGTTAACGAGAGGTAGTATTGCACAGTGGTGGATAGTGAAGGGTGCGGCTCTCCCTACCACTACTGACGAGACTCTTCCCTTGCCTTGAGCTTCGTCTCGATGAAGTCGCCGTGTGAAACATGGAGGAGGTTGGCTATCCTTCGCACCAGGTACTCCTCATGTTTCTCCATCTCTGCGTCGGCAAAGACTACGTGCCAGAGCAACTCCACTACCTCCTTCTTCTTCTCGTAGGGAAAGTTTTTATCGATGAGGTGGGTGAACTGGAAGAGGGATGTGGCCCCATTCACCTCCTCCTCTGCCATGGCGATGAGTTCGCTCGTCTCCTCCGGCGTCATGTTGAAGGTTCGCTGAACGACCGACGTCACCATGTCGCGCTCCTCACTCTTGATGTTCTGGTCGGCCTTGGTAACCTCAATGAGTAGGGCGGCAGTGGCCAACTGGAGGGAAGAGTCCGTAGCCGTCTGAGAGGTCACACTGGCAGATGAGCTGATCTTTGTATCAAAAAAACGTTTGATATTACCGAGCATTGTTTCCTAAACCCCCTTATTCTGAGCAGAAAATAGTTGAGAGAAGTGTCCACTATTACTGCATCGTTCCTCTCCACTGTGATGAGTAACACAGTGGATATTCTGAGTCAAGACGACAAGGCGTGAAAGAGTCCATCCTCTGTCAGTCCCCCCCCATTAATGAGCCTCCTAATCCTCCCCTTCAACGTCCCCTACTCCTTCCCTATCTCCTTCATGTGTACCTCAAAACGTACAGGGCACTCATTCCTTGAGAGACATCCAGGCGGCGTAACGGGATAGAGCTGATCGTACCGCAGTATCTCTCTCATGCTGACGCGCCGGTAGACGTGGGCCCTGGCAACCTTTTCAGGGCCATCGAGACCAGAAGCGGCAAGGAGTTCAACAAGGCTCTTGAGTGTCTCTCTATGAAAGGAGGCAACCCTTTTCATCTTATCCTCGACCACCAAGCCCTTCATGAGACTGGAATCTTGTGTGGCGACACCGGTAGGACAGCTGTTCTTGTTACACTCCAGCGACTGTATGCACCCCAGGGCCATCATCATCGCCCTCGCGCTGTTGCAGAGATCCGCGCCGAGGGCAAGGGCCCTGACGACGTGGAAGGCGGAGATGATCTTTCCCGATGCGATAATCTTGATATCATCCTTTAGCTCATAGCCGACCAGGGCGTCGTAGACAAAGGCCAGCCCCTCCCTGAAGGGCATTCCCATCGAGTTCGAGAATTCGAGAGGCGCCGCCCCCGTTCCGCCCTCACCTCCGTCAACGGTTATGAAGTCCGGCTTTATTCCTGTCTCAATCATGGCCTCACAGATCGCCAGGAATTCGCTCTCCACACCGATACAGAGTTTGAAGCCAACGGGCTTTCCCCCGGAGAGATCCCGGAGCTCCCTGATAAACTCAAGCATCTCAACCGGAGTGGAGAAGGCCCTGTGGGAGGGGGGTGAGATGACGTCAGTATACGGCTCTATCCCTCTTATCTTCGCTATCTCGGGGGTATTCTTTCTCGCAGGCAGGATGCCTCCATGGCCCGGCTTGGCTCCCTGTGAGAGCTTGATCTCAATCATCTTGACGTTGTCGTGAGTGGCCTTCTCCTTAAAGAGACGGGGAGAAAAGGCGCCATCACTCTCCCTGCATCCGAAGTAGCCTGTCCCGATCTGCCAGATCAGGTCTCCCCCCGGTTCAAGGTGATAGCAGCTTATGCCCCCTTCGCCCGTGTTGTGGGCAAAGCCGCCGAGCTTCGCCCCGTGGTTGAGGGCGAGTACGGCGTTCTTGCTGAGCGCCCCGAAGCTCATGGCGGAGATATTCAACAAACTGGCCGAGTACGGCTTCGCGCAGTCAGGCCCCCCTATCGTGACCCTCGGTTCATGGTTGAGGGTAGAGACATCGAGGGGGTTGAGGGAGTGGTTCATCCACTCATAGCCAACGCGGTATATATCCATCCTGGTCCCGTATGGGTTGGTATCGAGTTCACACTTTGCCCGCTGGTAAACGATAGAGCGGAACATCCGGTTGAAGGGGGTGCCGTCGATATCGGACTCGACAAAGTATTGATATATCTTCGGACGAAACCACTCCATCACATATCTTGCCCGCCCGATGAGGGGAAAGTTTCGCCTGATGGCATGTCTTGTCTGGAGAAGGTCGTAAAACCCCATGGCAATGAGAGGCCCCACCACCACCATGATCCAGAGGAGAGGGAGCCACCATAGGTAGGACAGGATGGCAACGACAACGACTGTTACCGCCGAAACAACAATAAATGATTTTCGCATAGGCGACCCCGCTGCTTTTGTGTCAGCTCCATGGTAGAGCTGGAAGGCATCACTTCTCATCAAAGAGCATCAGCAACTCCACCGCTCACTTCTATCATAAAAGCGGCCAAGGGTCGAGGAGGTAAATCCCTTCACTTCTTGACATCACTCCACATCCATAATAACCTTTACCTGCTTGTCATCATCATTAAACGTAACGCGAAAGGCTTCTTATGACCGACAAAAAAAACAACAGCTCATCCGACTTTATCAGGGAAGTTGTCACCGCTGATTGTGATTCCGGAAGATACGGAGGGACGGTGCACACCCGCTTCCCTCCCGAACCGAACGGCCACCTTCATATCGGCCACGCAAAGGCCATCGCTCTGAGCTTTGGTATCGCGGAGGAGTATGGAGGTCTCTGCAATCTCCGTTTTGACGACACAAACCCGTCAAAGGAGAGGAGTGAATACGTTGAGGCGATCCAGGACGATATCCGATGGCTCGGTTACAACTGGGAAGAGCGCCTCTACTTTACCTCCGACTATTTTGAACAACTGTGGGCGTGGGCTGTTGAACTGATAGAGAAGGGGAGGGCCTATGTGTGCGACCTTAATGATGAGCAGATCAGGGAGTATCGGGGGACGGCGGTTTTCAGTGGAGAGGGAAAACGGGAGACGCCGCCAGGCAGGGATAGTCCCTGCCGGAACCGGTCGGTAGAGGAGAACCTCGACCTCTTTGGGCGTATGCGTAAGGGTGAATTCCCCGACGGGGCCAGGACGTTGCGCGCGAAGATAGATATGGCACATCCGAACCTCAACATGCGCGATCCCGTCATGTACCGCATAAGCCACGAGGAGCACCACCGCACAGGCAGTGAGTGGCCTGTCTACCCCATGTACGACTGGGCCCACGGCCAGTCCGACTCCATTGAGGGGATCACCCACTCCCTCTGCGACATAAGCTTCGAGAATCACCGCCCCCTCTACGACTGGTTCCTAGACCAGCTCAGGGTTCATCACCCCCGGCAGATAGAGTTCGGACGTCTGAACCTGACCTACACGGTTACCAGCAAACGAATGCTCCGGGAGCTTATTGATGAGGGGTACGTCAAGGGGTGGGACGACCCCCGCCTGCCTACGCTGAGCGGACTGCGCAGCAGGGGCTATACCCCAGAGGCTATCCGTGATTTCTGCAACCGTACCGGTGTGAGCAAGAGTGAAGGCACCGTGGAGATTCAACTCCTTGAACACTGCCTCCGTGAACACCTCAACAGGGTTGCGCCGAGGGTCATGGCCGTACTGAAACCTCTCAAGGTGGTGATTACAAACTATCCCGAAGGTGGGGCGGAGGAGTTGGACGCCGTCAACAACCCCGGCGATCCCGCAGCCGGAACGAGGAAGATCCCCTTCTCACGGGTGCTCTACATCGAGGAGACCGACTTCATGGAGGAGCCGCCACGCAAATTCTTCCGCCTCTCCCCAGGCCGGGAGGTACGGCTCCGCTACGCCTACTTCATCACCTGTCAGAAGGTGGTCAAGGATGCAGAGGGAAGGGTCGTCGAGGTTCACTGTACCTACGACCCCGAGACGCGCGGAGGAGACGCGCCGGACGGGCGGAAGGTAAAGGGCACCATCCACTGGCTCTCTGCGCAACATGTCGTTAAGGCTGAGGTGCGCCTCTATGACCATCTCTTTACGAGTGAGGAGCCGACTGCTGCTGGTGAGGGGGCAACGTGGAAGGAGAATGTGAATCCAGATTCACTTACCATTCTAACCGATTGCTATGTAGAGCCGAGTCTCGCATCCGTAGAGCCGGGCTATCGCTGCCAGTTTGAGCGTACAGGCTACTTCTGCGCCGACCGTGACAGCGCTCCTGGCCAGCCGGTATTTAACCGAACCGTAGCTCTCAGAGACTCATGGAAGAAGGCCAAGGCAAAGCCGTAATCGGATAAGATATCACTATCTCTGCAAGTTGAATTCTTAATATGCACTCCTCTTCACTCTTTCCCCTTCGGGCACCCCTTCCCCTTTGTCCCTTTCTCTGCAAGACAGGCGCGGCACCTTGCGTCGCTGCATAGCTGGCATACGGCGCAGTCGGGACAGTGGTGTTTTCGAGGGGCGCCCTTCTCCTTCTCCGGGATGTAGACCCTTCCCGTCAGGCCCGGCACTTTGATGAAAGTCACTCCTGCCCTCCGTTGGCTGTAATCGTGGGAGATGGGGGTTGGCGGGAGTGGTATGCGCCATCATCCAGGAGTTGGCGGAAGGAGGGGTGGTAGGGGCCGGCGACAATGCTCTCCTCAAGAGCGGCTGTCGGCTGGAGCCCCACCCTGATTGCGGGAATGTTGGCATCGTCGAAGAGGGTCTTGACTGCTCTGCACACCTCAACCATCGCGTCAAGGGACCACGGGCGGTAGTCGCCCCTGTGATAGAGCTTCTCGAGGGGGGTATTCTTTATCACAAGGGTGGGGTAGAGCCTGGTGAAGTCTGGCCTGAGCGAAACAATTTCCCTCGCGGTGTCGAGGATAGTCTCCGTCGTGTCGCCGGGCAGACCGGGCATCATCTGGAGACCGATGGCGAGACCGGCTCTTTTTAACAACTCAACGGCCCTCACCGTATCCCCGGCGCTGTGGCCACGCCCCGACATCCTTAAGACCCCGTCATCCATCGACTGGACGCCCAACTCCACCGTTGCAACGCCGTACTCCTGAAGGAGCGTGATATTTTTGTGGGTGATGTAGTCGGGTCTCGTAGATATCCGTAGCGCGTCTATTGCTCCACAGCGAATAAATGGATAGGCGGTTTCGAGAAATCCTCTCTGAACCTCATCTCCGAGGCCGGTAAAGCTCCCGCCGTAGAAGGCGACCTCTCGAACCCCCTTGCCCTGCCATGTAGAGAGATAGCGTGCGATTGTCTCACGTACCTCTGTGTGAGTCGGCACTCCCCCCCGCCCCGTGATATCGGTCTGGTTGCAGAAGAGACACTGGTGGGGACACCCCTCGTGGGGAATGAATATGGGGATGATGAGCCGTCTTTTTCTCGACCGTTCGCTACGACCCTTTTCCCGGGCCGCTCTATTTCTCATACCTTGCCAGCGCCTCCTGCGCAGCCCTCTGGTGGGCCTCTTTCTTGCTCCGCCCCTTCCCCTCGCCGCACACTTTCCCACTGATCAAAACGTGAACCGTGAAGGTGCGTTCATGATCCCGTCCACTCTCATCGACAACGGTGTACTTAGGGACTGCCTTGAAATGGCCCTGGGTATACTCCTGGAGGAGGGTCTTGTAGTCCCGGCTCTTCGTCTCCGTCGAGAGACCGTCGAGCATGGTATCGAAACGTTTTGCGATGAAATCGAAGGCCGCAGCAAAACCACCGTCGAGATAGATGGCCGCGATGAGGGCCTCAAAGGTATCTGCCAGGAGGGACGACTTCTTCCTTCCCCCGTCGAGAAGCTCCCCTTTGCCGAGGAGGAGATAGTTACCGAGCCCCATCTTCCGCGCAAGGGAGGCAAGGGTCACCTCGCTCACAAGCCGCGCCCTGAGCATCGAAAGATCACCCTCATTTTTATCGGGGAAACGCTCCATCATGATGTGGCTGATGACGGTAGAGAGGACGGCGTCTCCCAGGAACTCGAGCCTCTCGTTGCTTCGCAGCCCCGCTCCGCCCCGCTCATTGAGAAATGATCTATGGACGAAGAGCTCCTTCAACAGCCCTTCATCTCTGAAGGTGTAGGCGATACTCTGCTGAAATTGAGCAAGTTCCTCTCTCATCGCCATATCATGTCACCACCGTGCCGACCACGCCGTTCTCCGTTACCGTGTCGAGACGAACAGAAAGGAGCCGGTTTGTCGGCCCATCATAATTAGCGAGGAGAACGGGGATGTAGTTGTCCGACCTCCCCTGCATGAGGCCGGTCTCCCTGTTTCTCGCCCCCTCGACGAGGGCGGAAACCTCCCTGCCCAGGTAGCTACCGTAGAAGGCCGCCCTCTTCTCTCCGTCCAGATTCCTTAGTACCCGGCATCGTTCCTTGATTATCTTTCCATCTACCTGGCCGGTGAAGGAGGCCGCAGGGGTTCCCTCCCGCTTTGAAAAGGGGAAGATGTGCATGTAGGCAATGGGAAGCTTTTCGAGGAGTCTCACCGTATTCATGAACTCTACATCACCCTCTCCGGGGAATCCGACGATGAGATCCAGACCGATTGCGATATCGGGGATGGAAGAGGCAATCCGCTCAACCCTCTCTCTCACGACATCCGCCCCTCCTCCCCTGCCCATCCTCTTTATGATGGTATCGTCGCCGCTCTGAATGGGGAGGTGGAGGTGACGGCATATCGTTCCTGCAGTTGCCATCAGGTCAACAAGCCCGTCGGTAATCTCATCGGCGTCGAGGGAGCTTACCCTGAAGCGGCACGGATAGCTTCGCTCTTCGATGCTTCGTAGCAGTCCGGTGATGCTCTCCGGCGGAGAAAACTCCTCTCCATAACTCCCGAGATGGATGCCGGTAAGGACGATCTCTCTATACCCCTTCTCTACTAACACGTCGATCTCTGAAAATAGCGTCTGCCGGGGCACACTCCTAGTCTCACCACGAGCGGCGGGGATGATACAGTAGGTACATGTGTTGTCGCACCCGTCCTGCACCTTCAGGTAGGCCCTTGTCCTTCCCGGTGCGCCAGATGCCCGGAGCCCTATGGCGCTGCCGTCATTTCTAACGGTGACTTTTGGAGAGGCTAATGCAGCAACGGATGCACCAACAGGCCTCCCCATAAGGAGATGCTCAACAACCTGCTCCTTCTCCCCGTTTCCCAGGACGTAATCGACCCCCTCGATCTTCGCCACCTCATCGGGCGACACCTGAGCGTAACAGCCCGTAACGATGACCAAGGCATTGGAGTTATACCGCTTCACCCGCCTGATGAGTTGCCGCGCCTGGGCGTCCGTTCGTCCCGTGACGGTACAGGTATTGATGATACAGGCGTGGGCCTCCTCAAGGTCGGGGACAATCTGAAAGTCTTCCCTTGCAAGCATCTCCTCTATGGCAAAGGAGTCGTACTGGTTGGCCTTGCAGCCGAGTGTGGTTATGAAGACGTTCATGCTATGATGGCTTATCCCCTCTCTCGATCCAGCCGCCGCCTACGACCACCTCCCCCTGATAGAAGACCGCCGTCTGGCCCGGCGTGATCGCCCTCTGGGGCGTGTCGAACTCTACTCTCACCCTCCCGTCCTCCAGGGGGTAGATGGTCGATGGCGATCCCTCCTGACTGTACCTGACCTTCGTCTCAACCGTCATCGCCCCCTTCAACTCCTCTATCGCTATCCAGTTGCAGTCACCCGCTATGAGTGTGTCGGAGAGCAGTTCCTCTTCACTGCCTACGACGATCCTGTTCCGGCCCCTGTCGATATCCACGACGTAGAGTGGGGGGCCGCCGCCGATCCCCAACCCTCTCCTCTGTCCGACGGTGTAGTTGAAGATGCCACGGTGGAGACCCAGCGCCTGCCCACTCCGGTCGACGATCTCTCCTGCTCCACTTGCCCCACGCTCTTCGATGAAGCTCCGATAGGTGCCGTCTTGGACAAAGCATATTTCCTGGCTCTCCCCCTTGTCGGCCACCCTCAGCCCAAGCCGTGAGGCATGTTCCCTCACCTCCCTCTTGGTCATCCCGCCGAGGGGAAAGAGGAGGCGGGAGAGCTGTTCCTGGGTCGTCGTAAAGAGAAAGTAGGACTGATCCTTCGACCTGTCTATGCCACGGAGAAGGCGGAATCTGCCTTCCTTGGCCTCATCCTTCTCGATCCGCGCATAGTGGCCGGTGACAAGGAAGTCGGCCTCAAGCTCACGGGCCCTTCTCATGAGGAGTTCAAACTTCATGACCTGGTTGCACTTCACACACGGGTTGGGGGTCTGGCCGCCCAGGTAGTCACGAACAAAGTAGTCAACGACCTCCCGCATGAAGGCCTCTTCGAGGTTCACCACATAGAAGGGGATGTCGATGGCGTCGGCCACCCTCCTGGCATCGTGGATATCCTCAATGGAGCAGCAACTGTCGGGCCGTCCCCGTTCACCATCCGAGGAGTCCCACAACTGCATGGTGATGCCGACCACGTCATACCCCTCTGCCCTGAGAAGGGCAGCCGCAACTGACGAGTCAACCCCTCCGCTCATGGCGACAACTACACGGGGCGCCGGTCTGGTATGGTGTGCAACATCAAGTTTCATGGCAGTAACGCTTCCTTTAATATTCAAAAGAGGGCATCAAGCTTACCCTGTAAAAACGCAATTTTATCAACCTTAAACCGTAAATACTACCTCTATTAACGGGAATTGCCCGGCTGCGTCTTCATGGCATGAAAAAGTGTAGAGCCTCTTGCTCCCCTGTCCAGAGGGACAGTAGACAGCTCTATCCTCACGTGGGACTATTAACCTACTTCCACCACAAGTTAATACCAACAGCCACGAAGGGAGGGTAATGCCATGAAGAGGTCATTCGCCATCGTTCTCTTTCTCTGTTTCAGTGCGGCTCTGTTCCTCGACGTTGCGGTAGCGGCGGCGGAGCAGGGGAAGTACAAGGTGCGGTACCAGAGTGGATACCGCCAGTGGGCCCATGTAAAGTCGATGGTTATAGAGGAGGGGCACCCACTCTACGACTCCTTCGGTGGTATCCACCACATCTATGCTAACAAGAAGGCGCTGAAAGCCCTGAAGAGCGGAACACCCTACCCCAAAGGCTCCGTCTTCGTCTTCGATCTCCTACAGGCGGTAGACGGGGAGAACGCAGTTACCGAGGGGGAGCGCAGGTTTGTCGGCCTCATGCAGAAGGACCCGAAGAAGTTTGCCTCAACCGGCGGCTGGGGCTTTGAGGCGTTCAAGGGCGATACGCGGGAGAGGGTGGTGAAAGACGGCGGCCAGTCGTGCTTCCAGTGTAACGAATCGCAGAAGGGGACAGAGTACGTCTTTACCAAACATCGGAAGTAGCCGGGCGGCATTTTCACGAAATACACTAACGGCTGTAATAACGGTGTGTAGGAAAAGGGTGAGGACACGTGCCTCGCCCTTTTTTTAACTACGACCTACTACTCTCCCTCCGTTATAGCCCTATCCGTGTAGTTCTTCGACCCAGGGTCGGCATCCAGTCTCTTGCGGACCCGACTGAACTTCCATAGTGTCAGAAGGGCGCTGCCATACTTGTATACGATTGTCCATGCATACTTCGAATAGAAGAGAGAGGGGCTCTCTATGGGCAGTCCGGGGCGGCGGTCTTTGCGGTATTTACGGCGTATGACGCCTGCTTCCAGGGGATGTATATCTTCCAGAGTAGCGACAAGATAGTAGACAACGGTTGAGCCCAGGATCTTGCCCATGCTGACGCCACCGGCCCGGGCCCGTTTGAGATAGGTAATAATGTTCTCCTCAGAGTAGTAGTCTGCCCAGGCCTGCTGATAGGAGCGCTGTAGCTCGGCCCCGGACATCTTCGGGTGTCCGGCGGTAGCGTGGTAGAGATCGTATTTGTTCAGATCCGGGTCCATGTATTCGCCGTTCAGATACATATCCTTGTGGTTCTGAGATCCCGGAAGGGGGGTCATGACGCTGAATTCCAGCCGCTCCATGGGCAGTTCGCGATGGAGGGTGGCGACGTCCTGGCGGATGCTCTCCGGCGTGTCGTCAGGAAAACCGATTATATAGGCAACATCGGTAAAGACACCGGCATCACGCCAGGCCAGCAGGTTGCGGCGGAATTCGGAGACCCGGTTCTGCTTCTTATTTGCGGCGGCCAGATTCTTGGGGTTAATGCTCTCAAGGCCGATGAAGACCCGTTTGACGCCAGCCGCCACACACTTTTCGATGAAGCGTGGGATGCGGTCGCTCTGGGCATCGGCCTGTATGTAGAGGTTGGCTCTCAGCCCCTCCTTCTCTCTCAACTCGATCAGACGGTCCAGGATGGGTTCCCAGTTCTTGTTGCGGGCGAAGTTGTCGTCGGTAATAAATATCCGATGGATGCCCTGGGCGTTGTTTGCGCGGACGATACGCTCGATGTCATCGGGAGTACGAAATCGAGACTTGTGTCCATGGACATTGATGATGGAGCAGAAGTTGCAGACGAAGGGGCAGCCGCGGCCCGCATCAACGCTGGTCACGGCGCCTGCGTTCTTTTTGATGATATTCGCCGGCATGATCGGTACTGGTGCGCCTTCGATATTGGCCAGGTCGCCGATGTAGTTATAGACCGGCTTAAGTTCATCCCGCCATGCATCCCTGATGAGCGCGTCGAAGCGGCTCTCCGCCTCGCCTGCAAATAGAGAGATGCCGAGATCCAAGGCCTCCTGTAACTCGGGAGTGAGCTCCGGCAGCATGGCAATAATACCGCTGACGTGAAAACCCCCGATACAGACATTCACGTTTTCCCGCCGGAAGGGACGGGCAATATCCATGGCACGGGGGAACTGGTTGGATTGGACGCCCACCATACAGACCAGGCTGCGCCCTCCACTCCTGCGGAGCATCCTAACCAGCTTTTTCACCTCTACACGGGTATTGGTCTCGTCCATGGCGGTGATGCGTATCTCCACATCCTCCCCCAATACCCGGCGTTCCGCACTGTCGCTGGCCAGACCGTAAAGGACAGCCAGGGTATTGGAGGGGATGCCGGAGCGCAACCACTGGATAACGTAGCCGTCGTCATCGTAGTGGGAAGGTTTGATCAGGAGGAGGTTGAATATCTTCATATTTTATAGGAAACAGGCAGTGTTGTATTTTCGATCACAGGAACGAGGACCTCAAAGGATGTTGTCTCTACCATAATAGAAATCGTGGGTAAGGAGAAAATGCACGTACAAACACCACGCCGACGTGATACCTTTCACCATGATGACCGCAACCGCGCACGCTCTACCAAAATATCCGCATTTCTCTTCAAGACCCACACCATATAACAGAGCTATCGCCCTTTCAAGGAAAGAATTCTTGCCCGGTCTGACGAATAGATATGTTTACCGAAGTGCTTGACATGGTGGTATCATAACGGTACTATATGCCTATGCCACCAAAGATAAAGCAACTTATCAAAACCCTTGAAAGGGCGGGTTTTGTTAAGCGTGGTGGCAAAGGTAGTCATCGTAATTTTGTTCATCCAAAGGTTGTCCGACCTGTTACTATTTCCGGTAAATTGGGCGATGATGCTATGACTTACCAGGTAAGAGAGATAAAAAAAGCAATTGAGGAGTCAAAAAAATGAAAACTTCGGACCGTTATTTAAAAATTGTAGAGTGGTCAGAAGATGACCAATGTTATGTTGGCACTTGTCCTGGCCTTTTCTACGGAGGTTGTCACGGCAATAATGAAGCCGATGTATACAAAGAATTGTGTGAAATTGTAGAAGAAAACATTACCCTTATTAAAGAAGATGGGAAGCCTCTTCCTTCTGAAACCGCTGGAAAAGAATACTCTGGCAAATTCTTACTCAGAACGGGCAAAGAGTTACATAAAGTCCTTGCGATACGTGCTTTGCAATCTGGGGACAGTTTAAATAATTTCTGTCTGAATGTGTTGAAGGAGACTATCTCACAATCAAAGCATTAAATAGCTGATCCTCTTCATGGGTGGACATCTGCGAATAAGCCCCGTGGCTTCAACTGCCTCAGGGTAGAAAAGGCACAAAACGCCTGCCTGGAACAATCACCCTCCATTCCTACCAGATGCATACAACAGTTCTCACGATTAATCTACAAATCAGAACCTCACCCTACTGCGTTTCTTTGTAGATATAGGGAGGATATCACCAAATCATATGGCATAGATGCTGAGTGGATATGTTTTTTAAGGATGGCTGCAATCATGCAAGCAGGTAACGAAATTCACGCCAGTGGTTAAGGATTTTACGGCATAGAATTCTGTAACTCCCACAAGAACAACCTCTTTCAAGGCACCCACTTCACTATACCGCTACACCAGATAACACACCTATCTCCCTTGCAAGGAAAGAATTCTTGCCCAGTCTGACGAATAGTGATTCCTCCTGCCAACAAACATGTGATAAACAGGTCTCAAGTAAGGCAGGAGGAGTGATTTTCTTCCTCCTACCAACAAAAACCAACAAACACTGTCTCTAGACACATGGTCACTCCTGGTAACCTGCAATGAATTATGCACTCCTTACTCTTAAAAATAGATTCACTCAACAAAAAAATAGTCGTAACTATTCAGCGAAAAAGACAAAAAAGTATTTGACACGTTATGTTGCTCAAAACCGGAGTTACAAAACTCTTTAATGTAAGCGTCAAATTAACCCCACCGTATCGAAGTTGAGGTTATTGATGTAATCC
>JBHHTR010000035.1:0-15211 GCA_046753505.1 Thermodesulfobacteriota bacterium | reverse complement strand
CCACATTCTATGGGAACAAGGAGCTTTCTTTATGATTTTTGATGGTGGATCAGGGGTGTGCGGTTGTTTTTTTTTCACCTTCATGATATTCTTCTGGGTAGTAAAATGCCTGCTGAAATGATGACGCACGAACCCCTCCTGTCTGATCATACCGTTAATCCATACAGATGGGATCACATGAGATGGAGTAAGATGTTCGTAGAGATACGATCAAAACTGTGCCTGTGACTACGAAGGTCTTGATTCTTGGCGGTGGCATCTCCGGTCTGAGCCTGGGATGGAAGCTGGCTGAAAAGGGGGTCTCCGTTGAGGTTCTTGAGGCGAAGGAGTCTGTCGGGGGCCTTGCCGCAACTGTCAGGATGGACGGCCACAGCATGGACTACGGTCCCCATTCGCTCTTTTCCGAGGATCCCAGAATACTGAATACCATACGGACTCTCTTTGATGGCGGCATCTCCGCCGGAGTAAGGGACGTCAGGCTCTACATGAGCGGGAAGTATCTTCGCTATCCCCTGAATGCTGAGGATATTATTCTGAAACTTGGAGCATGGCCTTCGGCGCGATGCTTTGTGAGCTTCCTTCTGACCAAGATGAGCAAGGCGCCGCACTACGGCTCCCGCGGCCCCACGATGGAACAGTGGTCGAGAAGGCAGTTCGGCAGGGGGCTCCACGAGCTCTTTTTCAAACCCTATACAGAGCAGTTCTGGGACGTAAAGTGCAGTGAACTATCCCCCGACTGTATCCCCTCCTACAAACATATGAGTTTTACAAGAACCCTGAAATTGCTCGTTACACCGAGGAAGAGGAGGGAAAATGTATCTATAGTGGATCGTGAGATGCTTCCCCTCTACTATCCACGTGAAGGTTTTGGCGCCATTGCCGACAGGGTTGCCCAGCGGCTGACTTCGGCTGGAGGGTCTATTCATACCGGCCTACGCGCTTCTGAGGCTAGACGCTTGAAGGGGGGCGGCTTCCTGGTTAAGGCTCGTAACCGGGAGGGGGAGGAGCGGGAGTTCGAGGCCGACTATGTTGTCTCGACCATACCCATCTCCAGGTTTGCCCGAATGATTACGCCAAAGATACCCCATGAGGCGTACGAGGCGGCCCAGGCGTTGAAGTACCTTTCGCTGCTGGTCCTCTATGTGGCAACCGATAAAAGAAAACTGCTCAATTGTATGTACGAATACTGTCTCGAAAAACCGTACAATCGCATTACAGATGTTAATAATTTCACCCTCGTCCCCGATGCGCAGCGCACCGGCAACATGCTCTCCATTGAACAGTCGTGCCATATGGGAGACAGATGGTGGAAGCAGAGCAAGGAGGAGCTTTTCAAGAGGTATCTCCCCCACCTTGAAGAGGAGGGGATACTCAAAGAGTCTGACGTTACCGCCCTCTATCTTCTAAAGGCCCCATACGCCTACCCCATGTACCTCTACAACTACAAGGAGTCCCTCTCTATATTCAGGAAATTTATAGCTACCGAACCCAACCTGAGGATATGCGGACGTATCGGTGCCTTCCGCTATATGGACATCGACCAGTGTATGAAGCTGGCCTTTGGTCTGGCAGACGAAATGGCCCGTACCATATCTGAGAAGCAACGTACCCAACGAGGGAAAAAAAGTGCATCCTGAACGTAAAGAGTACTCCGAAAAGATACTGTGCGGCCCCTTCAGGCATCCCATGTTCAAACCCTCCGTTCCAAAAGAGAGGGCCATGGAGCTTATCGGCCACTGTCTGGATACGGGGTGGATCGGCGAGGGGCCGAAGGTGAAGGAGTTTGAAAAACTTATCTCCGATAGGATTGACAACAAATTCTTTACCGCCGTCAACAGCGGCACCTCCGCACTGGAGATGGCCCTTACCTTCTGCAAGACCACCGAAGGGCGGGATATAGTCATCACTACACCAATGACCTGCATGGCTACGACGATTGCCATCCTGAATGTTGGTCTGAGGCCGTACTATGTGGATATCGATCCACTGACTGGGCTCCTCTCTCCTGAAGCGCTCGTAGCTGTTCCCCACGATATCGTAAAGAGGAGTGCCGCAATCATGACGGTCCACTGGGGAGGTGGTACGATCAATATGGCCGGCGTCGGCGACTTTGCGAACCGGAACGGCATCATGATTGTGGAGGATGGAGCCCACGCCATGGGCTCCCTGACGCCTGCCAAGGGGGGCAAATCAGCGGTGGTGGGAGGGTGGAACGGCTACGGTGATTTCACCTGCTTCTCCTTCCAGGCCATAAAACATATAACAACCGCAGACGGAGGAGGGATCGCCTTCAAGCATAAGAAGCACTGGGAGCGTTCAAAGCCGTTCAAGTGGTTCGGCATACCGAGAGACGAACGAGAAGAGCATATCCTCGGCCACTCCTCCTACGACATCATTGAAGCTGGCCGAAAGTGGCAGATGAACGACATCGCCGCAAGTATCGGCATCGCCTCGTTCAGCGATTTTGAGAGAAACCTGGAGCGAAGAAGGGCTGTTGCTGGAATTTATGACAGCCACTTTCCGGAGGTTTCCGGGGAGGGTGAGTTTCCAGTACGGGTGAAGACAAGCCCCGGCTCTGCCTACTGGCTCTATACGCTCCTCGTAAGGGACCCCTATCACTTTTCAGAGTCCATGCGCGCCGAGGGGATTGAGGTCTCAAATGTCCACGTAAGGAACGATGCCTACACGGTGACCGACAGCTACACAGGGGGCCGACTGAAGATGGCAGGGCTGGACTACTTCTCCCATCACGCCATCTGCATCCCCATAGGGCCGTGGATATCTGACAGCGACGCAGGGGAGATTGCCGCCGCCGCAGTAAAGTATGGCGGCTGACATCGTGAAGCGCCCTTAATCCTTCCACTCCGTCCTGTCGTAGCGGAGCTGGTTTATCTGTTCCGAAATCAACCCCATGAGAAAGACAACAATGCTGAGTATAAAGAGCAGGAGAGCCATGTTCGTAAAGCGGTGCTGGGTAATGAAGATATAGATGTAGTAACTCACGGCGCCAAGGAACATGGTGACGCTGATCGGCATGAAGACCCTGAAGGGTGAGAAGATGGTGGCGATCTTTGCTATGATGAGCAGAAAGATAATCCCGTCTCGCACAACCCTTATCTTGCTCGTTCCACCCCTCTTTGCCGCCTCTATTGGAATGTAATTCACGCTGTGCCCCGACTTCATGAAAGAGAGGGTTATTGTGGTGGGGTAGGAGAAGGCGTTGGGGAGCATATAGAGGTAGCGCAGGGCGATCTCTCTGTTGATGGCCCTGAAGCCCGACGTCAGATCGTGTATGCGGCGGTGAGCCACGTAGGACGCCAGCCCGTTGTAGATCTTGTTCGCCAGCCACCTGTGGGCGCTGCTCTGTGAACTCCGGTCTCTCGCGCCTACAACCATGTCGTACTGCTCCATGCCTTTCAGAAATCTGGGTATGTCCGCAGGGTCGTGCTGTCCGTCGCCGTCCATCATGATCAGTGTTTTTCCACAAGCCTTTCGCATTCCGGCCTTGACTGCGGCCCCGTTTCCCATAGCGTATGGGTGGGTAATGACGGTGGCGCCCTTCTCCCGTGCGATCTCGCCCGTGCTGTCATCGGAGCCGTCATTGACGACAATCACCTCCCACCCCGTCTCCTTCATCTTCATGATCCTGTCGAGGAGTCCGCCTATATTCATCTCCTCATTGTGGGCTGGTATGATGATGCTTACATCTATAGAATCTGTCACTTCCGTCTCCTTGCTGCTTCTCGCTGTCATGGTTGACACCCCTTTTTTCTATCGGTCATACCCTGCATTTACTTCAGGGGGTTGCGCCTAATATTCTGAGCTGCTCTCTGGGTAATTGCCAGGAAGGGTCAAAGGAGAGGGCCTTCCTGTACGCCTCTATGGCCTCCTCCCGCCTACCAAACCCCTCATCTAGGATAATGCCAAGGTTGCTGTAGAAGTAGGGAAAGTTTGGGTTACGCTTCAGCCCCATCTTTATGTACTTCATTGCCTCGTCGTACTTACCCAGGATAAGGTAGTTGACGGCTATTGAGTTGTATGTCCGGTACGAGGCAGGGTGAAGCTTCAACGCCTTCTTGTAGTATCCAATGGCCTCCATGAGGTACTCGACCTTTTCTTCCTCGACCCCCCTGTGGCTCATAGTCATTCCGAGATTGTAGTATGTTCTCTCCCACTCCGGGGCAAGGGCCATACTCCTTCTGTACGCCTTGACGGCCGCGTCGTAGTCGCCCCTTTCGGCAAGGGCGTTCCCAAGGGTGTTCCAGGCGCCGTAGGCGAGGGGATTCTTTTCAACCACATCGCTCCAGAGCTTTACCGGAGCCCCCCACACCAGGTTCCTTTTAAGAACGCCCACCCCGTTTATGGCTACAACAACGGCAAAGACAACAATGGCGGCCTTCCGGCGACGAACAGCCATCCTGGCAAGGAGGCCGACGGCAATGGACATTCCCACAAGAGGGAGGTAGCTCCGGTGCTCGTTGTAGATGAGATTCAGGGGGAGGATGGTAACGGGAGTAATGGCAATAAAGAACCAGAGCAGGCCGAGGGCAAGGGAGGGGTATCTCCGATGCAACACCACGGCAACGGCAATGAGAGCTCCCAATATGATGATTGCCAGCCATACCCCGCCCTCCCACGGTGAGTGAACGGCGGGAAAGTTCCTGTCGAGACTGAGATCGGTTGGCAGCAGGAAGAGTTTGAGGTAGAGGAGGTTCACCTTCAGTTGGGTCAGGACATTAATGTCCACACTCCGTACATTACCGGTGCGGGTAACGACCTCCGTCAAGCTGATCCCCACCGGCGAACCTGAGAGAAGGAGCTTTCGTACCCAGAGATAGAGGAAACTTACCCCCCAGAAGGGAAGGTGGTATCTCAGCGACGCCTTTAAGGCACTTGCGACGTCGGCAATTAATGGTATTGACCCCTTCTCCGGTCCGGAAGAGTGGGCGGGGAACAGGATCTCGTAGAGGATGAGCATCACCGGCAGCGTGATACCGATCTCCTTGCTGAGGAGCGAAGAGGCGTAGAAGATAATGGCCAGCGTATAATAGAGGAGCCACCTGGGTCTCCGCCCGGCCTCCCTGAAACGCATGTAGGAGTAAAAAGAGAGGAGGTAAAAGAGGGTGACAAGGAGAACAGAGCGGCTTGATATGTAGTTGACCGCCTGTGTATTGAGCGTATGGAGACCAAAGAGAAGCCCTGCAATGAGGGGGGCAATGGATGGGAATAGCTCCACCGATCCGGCGCCGACGTTAGCCCGCTCCATTCCCCGGCTCTTCCCCCGACCCTTTCCCCGACCCTTCCCGATGAGGAGCGCGACTATCAGGAAGATCAATGTTGCGTTGGCGGCATGGAGGAGGTTATTGAGAAGATGGAAGCTGGTAACGTCATTGCCCCCAGTGGCGTAGTTGATGGCGTACGTGACGAGGAGCATGGGCCGGTACATGAGGTGTCCGGGGCTTTCGCTGAATGCGTGGGGATCTACAAAGAAGTGGGGGATATTCTCCAGCTTCCTTATCGCAAAGTTGTCAGCAATGGAGTGCTGGTCGTCGTAGTAAAAGGGGTTGTTTAGGGAGTTTATATATATAAAGAAGGTGAGGGCAAAGACCACCAGGGGCGGGACATACTGAAGCAGGCTACGTCCCGTCGATGGGCTCTCTCCCTTGCCGCCTCCTCCTACGGAGGAGTTTCTTGATTTTGCCGTAGTTGTCCGGGAAGCCACGTATACCTAAGTGTCTTTCTCTGCTTTCAGCCTCTTCAACCGTTCCCTGGCCTTTTTCCACCACGGTGTATGTGGATCGGCAACCTCCAGGAATTGCTCCCAGCTCTTTATGGCGTTCTCCTTTGAGCCTTTTTTTTCATAGGCCATCGCAATGCCGTAAAACGCATTAATGCTTGAAGGGTCGATAGCCAGGGCCCTCTTTTGCGATTCTATCGCCAGATCGTATTCACCCTTGTCGAGATAGACAAAGCCAAGATTACTATGGACGATGGCTACGCGGTTGTTGTAGAGGAGCGACTGTTTATACTCTTCAATTGCCTTATCGTAATCCTTGCGGAGGGAGTATCGTACTCCTCTGTTAAAGTGCTTCACTGCCTGATGCGTCTCGGGAACGGCATGGGACGGTCGAAGGTCTCCCCTACCCCTTGCCACGGCGACCCCTTCGCCTGTCGCGTAGAAGGAGAGGAACAACGTTACAAATAGCGCCGAACTAAACAGGCGTTTCACGGTAAACCACCCTCTCTAGCCCCTCTTGTTTTATAACCCTGAATCATATTATCCACGTTAAAAAAGGAGCATAACTGTTCCGAAAGATTATCAAAGAGAGGTGTTATAGTCAAATCTTATTAATAATCCTTTGAAAAAGCCAGGCGCCTCCTGTAGAATGGAAAAATGTGTCTGAAATCGAAGGTCACGAGTGGAGAGAGAGAAGAGATTCAGATATTTTCAGCGGAGAAGAGTGATTACGTGATATGAATCAGAATAGAGCGCCCAAGGTAAGCATCTCCGCCTTTTTCCCCTGTTATAACGACGGTGGCACGATAGGAAGTATGGCCCTTGTGGCCCTCATCACTCTGGGTGAAATTACAGACGACTATGAGGTTATTATCATCGATGACGGCTCGACGGACGCCAGCCGCTCGATACTAAAGAGGCTTTCCGCAGACTACCCACAGATAAGGACGGTCTTTCATCCGAAAAACCGAGGGTACGGCGGGGCTCTCAAGAGCGGTTTTGCTGCGGCTACCAAGGAGTTTGTCTTCTATACCGACGGTGATGCTCAGTACGATGTGCGGGAGGTCAAGAAACTTGTTGCAGCCCTCCGTGATGGCGTCGATGTGGCACAGGGGTACAAGACAAAGAGGCTCGATCCCATCCACCGTATTATCATCGGAAAGATCTACCAGAACACCATGCGGTGGATGTTCGGGTTAAAGATACGGGATGTAGACTGTGACTTTCGCCTCATAAGAAGGGCCGTCTTTGACAAGGTTAAACTGGAGAGGTCGAGCGGCGTTATCTGCCTTGAGATGGTGAAGAAGATACAGGATGGGGGCTTCCGCTTTGTCGAGGTCCCCGTAAACCACTTTTTCAGGGCCTACGGCAAGTCCCAGTTCTTTAACTTTCCCAGAGTATTTCGTGTAGGTTGTGACGTAATAAGGCTCTGGTGGGAACTTGTCGGCAGCAAGAGGTGGGGTAGGAAGTGAGGGTAGAGCAGTGCATGAAGGTGAGTGGTGGCAGATGATATGGGAGGAGACGCCGACTCTATTGAGAGCCGCTACAGTGGGAGCAACGTCCTCATTACCGGCGGTTTGGGCTTTATTGGCAGCAATCTTGCCCGCCGCCTCGTCTCTCTCGGCGCGAAGATCACCCTCGTTGACTCCCTCATTCCCGCCTACGGAGGCAACCTCTACAACATCAAGGGGATTGAGGATCAGGTCACAGTCAACATTGCCGATATCCGTGACGAGAACGGGATGCACTACCTTGTCAGGGGGAAGGAGTACATCTTTAACCTTGCCGGTCAGGTTAGCCACATTGACAGCATGAACGACCCCTACACAGATCTGGAGATCAACTGCCGGAGCCAGCTCTCCATCCTCGAGGCGTGCAAGAAGAACAACCCGTCCGTTAAGATCATCTATGCCGGCACGAGACAGGTATACGGAAAGCCGATCTACCTACCTGTTGATGAGAAACACCTCCTCCAGCCCGTCGACGTGAATGGCATCAACAACATGGCCGGTGAGTGGTACCACATACTCTACAACAACGTCTACGGCATAAGGACGACCTCCATCCGCCTGACCAACACCTACGGCCCTCGGCAGCTCATGAAGCACAGCCGCCAGGGTTTTGTCTACTGGTTCATCAGACAGGCAATCGACGGCGAGGAGATACAGATATTCGGTGACGGCTCGCAGCGGCGGGACTTCACCTATGTTGATGATGTAGTGGACGCCCTTCTGCGGGTGGGGGCAATGGAGGAGGCTAACGGCGAAATATTCAACCTTGGTGGAGAGCGTGCCTACAGCCTCTTGGAGTTTGTTGAGCTCCTATTAAAGGTCTGTGGAGATGGCTTGTACAAAGCGGTTCCCTTTCCGGCGGAGAAGAAGGTAATCGATATAGGCAGCTTCTACGCCGACTATACCAAGATTAGGGAGACGATCGGCTGGAGGCCGCAGATCTCTCTTGAGGAGGGGCTCAAGAGGACGGTAGAGTACTACAGGGAAAACAGGGAACACTACTGGAACCTGGAGAGTGATGATTCCCTTTCTTGACTTGAAGGCAAACTATCAGGGAATCAGAGAGGAAATCAGGGAGGCGATTGATGCTGTTTTTGAAAAGGGGTGGTTTGTCCTCGGCGAAAGGGGCGTTAAGTTCGAAGAGGCATTCGCCGCTTACTGCGGCTCTAGCTACGGTATCGGCATTGGTTCCGGCACCGACGCGCTCCACCTTGCACTCCGTGCCTGCGGGATAGGCCATGGCGACAAGGTCGTTACCGTTCCCAACACGGCAGTTCCCACCGTCTCGGCCATAAGCCTGTCAGGCGCAACTCCCCTCTTCGTCGATGTCGATCCCAATACGTACACCCTTGATCCTGAACGGCTTAAAGAGAGGCTCCGTAAGGAGTTCAGGAAGGGGGTGGCAGGGAGGATAAAGGCGGTCATGCCGGTCCATCTTTACGGTCAACCGGCGGATATGGACGCCATCATGGAGGTTGCCGGTGAGTACGGGATACGGGTCATAGAGGACGCCTGCCAGGCCCACGGCGCGGAATACGCGGGGAAGAGGGTAGGCTCCATAGGCGATCTGGGCTGTTTCAGCTTCTATCCGAGCAAAAACCTTGGGGCTTACGGGGACGGCGGAATGGTAGTTACCGATGACGGGGAGTTGGCATCGAAGCTGAAAATGCTACGAAACTACGGACAGAGTGAGCGGTATCACCACGAAATTGAAGGGGGCAACAGCCGCCTCGATGAACTCCAGGCAGCCATGCTCCTCGTCAAGCTGCAACATCTCGACAGGTGGAATGAGGTGAGGAGGGGACTGGCCGCCATCTATAATGACGGCCTGAAACACGACGAGGTAAAGGAGCCCTTTGAGGCGGAGTACGCCCGCCACATATACCACCTCTATGTCGTGCGGTGCAGAAGGCGTGACGAACTTATGGAGCATCTTTCAAAAAATGGGGTCGGTTCACTCATACACTACCCGGTGCCGATCCATCTCCAGCCAGCCTACAGCGAGCTTGGTCTGCGAGAGGGCAACTTCCCCGTGGCGGAGCGGTGCTGCAGAGAGGTTCTCTCTCTCCCCCTCTATCCGGAACTTACGAGGAGTGATATAGAACAGATCTGTGAGGTAGTCAACAGCTTCTCATAGCCCCCTCTCCCAACGGGGGAGAGGGGTATCCTCGAATGTTAACGCTCATTGCTTGAATGACAACAGAGGTATCACGCAACATGACAATCACTATGACCATGGAGGTATTATTATGAGGCAGAAGGTTATTAACATCGTCGGGGCCCGTCCTAACTTTATGAAGATCGCCCCCATCGTTGCGGAGATGAACAGGCATGGTGATGCCATAGAGCACCTTCTCGTCCATACCGGTCAGCACTACGACAAGGCAATGTCTAAGAGCTTCTTCGACGACCTCGAAATTCCCAGGCCCGACATCGACCTTGAGGTCGGTTCCGGCAGCCACGCCGAGCAGACGGCCCTCGTCATGACAAAGTTTGAAAAGGTTCTCCTCTCTGAAAAACCCGATCTCATCCTCGTCGTAGGAGACGTCAACTCAACCCTCGCCTGCTCCGTTACCGCCGCCAAGCTCTGTATACCCGTGGTCCATGTCGAGGCCGGGCTCAGGAGCTTTGACAGGCAGATGCCGGAGGAGATAAACCGTATAGTAACCGATGCCCTCTCGGACTACCTCTTTACCACCGAAAGGGGGGCAGGTGCAAACCTGCAACGTGAGGGGGTTCCGGCTGAAAAGATTTTCTTTGTCGGCAATGTCATGATCGACACCCTCATGAAGCACCGTGCAAAGGCCGCCGAGTCAACGATTGATGCCAAACTTGGGACCAACGGCGCCCCCTATGCCCTCCTTACACTCCATCGGCCATCGAATGTGGACAGTCGGGACACCCTGGTAGACATTGTATCTGCCCTCAAGACCATCTCTCACGATATCCCCATCATCTTCCCCGCCCACCCCCGAACGAGAAAGCAGATAGATCTCTTCGGGCTGGGCAGTGAATTCAGCGACCTTAATGCCCCCCTCCCCAAAAGCGGAATTCATCTTATGGGGCCTGTCGGCTACCTCGATTTTCTACACCTCATGGAGAATGCCTCCCTGCTTCTCACCGACTCGGGGGGAATCCAGGAGGAGACGACCATCCTTGGAGTACCGTGCATAACGATGCGGGAGAATACGGAGAGGCCGGTGACAGTTACCGAGGGGACCAATGTCCTTGTTGGAATGGAGAGGGAAGTGATTGTCAGAGAGGCCCTAAACTGTCTGAATGGCAAGGGCAAGAAGGGGAGAGTGCCGGAACTCTGGGACGGCAGGGCCAGTGAGCGGATAGTGAAGATTCTGATGGAGCGGTGACGGAAGAGGCGCCTACTATTCTCGTATTGCCGGAGCCTTAATACCACCGAATATGGCGATAGACCCTTTGTTCACGGACTGTTTGAAGAAATATGACCTTCCTAACAAAAAGCATGGTAGGATAGCCTGAGAAAATTGCAGGCGATCCTCTGGAAGAGACGATAAGCGCTGGGTTAGTAAACAGATTAGACGCTGCAAGAGCGTGACGTAGAAACAGAAGCTATACAAATAATCATAGAAGCGAACATTAGAAAGAAGCAGGCTGCAGAAAGATCTGTCCCCCTCCTCACCTTGCCTTACACTTCACTCTAAGAATATTTGCATTCCTTTTGTAACCATTAAGGGATAAGGAGTTTTTATGGAATCAAGCCACTCGATGATATCGAGTTCGCAGGGCACCGTTCAAAGCGATATTTTTTCAGGACTTACCGTCGCGCTGGCTTTAGTGCCGGAAGCGGTCGCATTCGCCTTTGTGGCGGGTGTTTCACCCGTTGTCGGTCTTTACGGGGCCTTCATGATGTGTATTATTACCTCCGTTTTTGGGGGAAGGCCCGGCATGATCTCCGGCGCCACGGGTGCTATGGCGGTCGTCATGGTTCACCTTGTCAGTGAAGGAAATGTCTTGGGTGGAGAGGGTTCCATGTCAGGCGTTCAGTATCTATTTTTTACCCTTCTGCTGGTAGGAATATTTCAGGGTCTGGCCGGACTATTTCGTTTAGGAAAGTTTATTCGAATGGTTCCCCGGTCGGTCATGATGGGGTTCGTTAATGGACTGGCCATTGTTATCTTCCTCTCTCAGCTAAATATGTTCCAATCCGGCGGCGTTTGGATGGAGGGGAAACCCCTTTGGACTATGGCTGCCCTTGTAGCTTTAACAATGGGAATCCTCTTCACCATCCCCCTTCTCCACAAAAAAGCCCCGGGGGCTCTTATCGCAATAATTGCCGTCTCTCTACTGGTCCTTTTTGCCGGGATTGACACGGAGACGGTTCTCTCCTTTATTCGAGCCAATGGAGGCGACGGGATCCAGGCGGGGCTTCCCACCTTTGCCTTTCCTCAAGTTCCCCTCACTTGGGAAACAGTCACCTTTATCGTGCCCTATGCACTTATTTTATCCGCCATTGGACTCATTGAATCGTTAATGACCTTAAGCCTCATAGACGAACTTACCCACACACATGGCCACGGAAATCGTGAATGTATCGCTCAGGGCGCTGCCAACTTTACTAACGGTCTCTTTGGTGGCATGGGAGGGTGTGCCATGATTGGTCAGAGCATAATTAATATCACATCGGGAGGACGGGGCCGTCTCTCCGGGATCGTGGCCGCTTTCGCCCTGCTATTCTTTATTCTCTTCACATCTACCTATATCGAAAAAGTACCCATTGCCGCTCTAGTCGGCGTCATGTTCCTAGTCGTTATAAAAACCTTTGCATGGAGCACATTCAATATTATCAATAAGGTGCCAAAATGGGATGTGGCGGTGATCGTGCTGGTGACCGCTTTAACCGTCATCTTTGATTTGGCCATCGCCGTCCTCTGTGGAGTCGTTCTTTCAGCAGTGATCTTCGCCTGGCAGAACGCCCTGCGTATCCGGGTGCGTAAGTCGATAGACGAGCACGGCATTAAACACTATGAAATATTCGGCCCCCTCTTTTTTGCCTCTACAACCCTGTTCCTGAGCAAGTTTGATGTGCAAAATGATCCCCAGGAGGTCATTATTGATTTCGGAGAGTCTCGTATCATGGACCAATCGGCCATTGAGATCATTAATAAGGTTGCCGAATCGTATCAGAGTGTGGGGAAGACTATCCACCTCCGCCATCTCAGCGAGGACTGCATTCGACTCATCAAGAAAGCGGAGAAGATCTGCGATGTCAATGTCCTGGAAGATCCCGACTATTTTGTCAGTATTGATAACTACCGCAATTACCGAGAGAGCTTGTGATTTTTTAAACGGCAAGGCGCATCTTCTGTGGTGATATCTCTCGGTGATACGGGAACCGTGACGCATAGGCCAGACAATCTATAATGTTGCATTATCCTCCATTATGGTATAGAGTGCACAGGTCTAAAATAATGAATCTATAACATCTGCTAAAGAGGAGGAAATCGTTGGCAAAACCAAACTATTCATACCAGAAGTATCAGAAGGAGTTGGCAAAGAAAAAGAAGCAGGAAGAGAAGAAGCAGCGCAAACTTGCCAAGAAGAGCTCGAAAACGACAGAGGATTCAGAGCTCTCTCCTGAAGAGGTGAAGACAGACTAGCAATATTATGTAGGGCACACCGGAAAGAGCCCCCCACTCTGCAATCAGCCGGAATTCACCTCCAGATTATCCTATTGCTTTTTGATCATCGACTTAAGGCGCATCTTCAATGATGTCCCACCACTTATAGTGACTATATTTCCGTCTACTGTGGAATGTCTGAATAGCAGACCTTCCTTAGCCTGATCGTCCACATTGAATAAGGAGTATTTCTATAATGAAGAGAAAAGAGAATTTTCGTAATATTGCGATTATCGCCCACGTTGACCACGGGAAGACCACCCTCGTAGACGGGATGCTGGCCCAGAGCGGCACCTTCCGGGAGAACCAGGAGGTGGCCGACCGTGTCATGGACTCCATGGATCTGGAGCGGGAGCGGGGCATTACCATTACGGCAAAGAACACCGCTATCTGGCACGGCGATGTGAAGATCAACATCATCGACACCCCCGGCCATGCCGACTTCGGTGGTGAAGTGGAGCGAAGTCTCAACCTTGTAGATGGCGTACTCCTCCTCGTTGACGCCAGCGAGGGGCCGCTGCCCCAGACCCGTTTTGTTGTCAAGAAGGCGTTGGCAAAGGAGCTGCCCGTTATCCTCGTAATCAACAAGATAGACCGGAGCGACGCAAGGATAGATGAGGTGGTCAATGAAGTCTATGATCTCTTCATCGACCTTGACGCCACAGAGGAGCAGATCGAGTTCCCCATCCTCTACACAAACGCCAAGGCTGGCGTGGCCCACACGATACTCGGCGACAGCTCAACTGACCTTAGCCCCCTCTTTAAAGTGATTATTGACAAGATACCGGGTCCAATAGCGGACGATGACCATGTGCCGCAACTCCTTGTAACCACCCTCGACTACGACCCCTATGTTGGCCAGATCGCCATTGGCCGACTCAATAACGGTACGCTTAAGATGGGCACCCCCTACACCCTGTGTGAAGAAGAGGGCACAACCAGCGGCGTAAAATTTACTACCTGCTACACCTTCAAGGGGCTACAGAGGATACCAGTTGAGAGCCTTGAAGCGGGCGATATAGTAGCAATCTCCGGTGTTGAGAATATCACCATCGGCGACACCATCTCTTCCAACGAAAATCCACTGCCCCTTCCACGTATCGCAATAGATGCCCCGACAGTCTCAATGATCTTTTCAGTCAACAACGGCCCTTTTGCAGGGAAGGACGGAAAGTACCTCACCTCGCGTCACCTTCTTGAAAGGCTGGAGAAGGAGACCCTCAGGAATGTATCGCTCGAGGTTAAGGCAACCGACCGGGCCGACGCCTTCGAGGTATGTGGACGTGGCGAATTGCAGATGGCGATACTCATTGAGACAATGCGTCGTGAGGGGTACGAGATGATGGTGTCAACACCACGCGTCATTACCAGGGAGGATAAGGGGAAGGTGATGGAGCCGATGGAACAGGTCTTCCTCGATGTTCCTGAGGATAAGGTTGGAGTCGTAACCGAAAAGCTTTCGAAGCGGAAGGGGCGGATGACGGCTATGCAGAACCACGGTCACGGCCGGGTCAACATGGAGTTTGTCATACCTTCGAGAGGGCTCATCGGATTCAGAAGCCAGTTTCTGACAGATACAAAGGGGGCCGGCATCATGAACACCCTCTTTTATGGCTATGCCCCGTGGTTCGGTCCAATCCCTCAGCGGTTGAGTGGCGCACTGGTCTCCGACCGGCAGGGAAAGGTCACAACTTACGCCTGTCACGCCATGGTAGATCGTGGAGAGCTCTGCGTGGAGGTGGGAACCCAGGTCTATGCCGGGATGGTTATCGGAGAGCGCAACCGTGGTGATGATCTGGTAGTCAACATCACACGAGAGAAGAAGCTGACAAACATGCGCAGTTCCTCTTCCGATGCAACTATCACGCTCCTACCCCCGCGAAAATTCTCCCTCGACCAGTCGATCGAATTTATCGCCGAGGATGAGCTGGTTGAAGTAACGCCAAATAGCATCAGGCTACGGAAAAGAGAGCTCGATGCCGGGAAACGGTCGTCTGCCAAGAAGAAGGAACAGCTTGGATAGAGCCTTTCTCTGCCGTAGGTTACTCGTTTTATTGTCTGAAAATCTTTTGTGAGGGGGCGGGAAAAGTTCTGAGGGTAAAGTTTTGGACAAAATCCTGACAAATTCTGAAAAAATACATAATTGTTGATAATGGACCGCTTGGAAGGGAGTATTGTGTTGAAAGGATAGAAAGAAACTGGAGCGAATACTTCGTCCTCAAAAGCCAGGTCCAAAAAAGAAACAGGGGTGAATTAAGTAGAGTTTCCTCAGAAAGTCACTTGCCTTAGCCTTCGTTCATCCATGCAAT
>JBHHTR010000034.1:0-15256 GCA_046753505.1 Thermodesulfobacteriota bacterium | reverse complement strand
CAATGGTCGAACTCAAATCTTCCCTCTCCCCTTGGGGGAGAGGGGCAGGGTGAGGGGGCACCAGTGTGAAGGGGAATGCACAATAAAGAAAAGATTATGAGAGTGCTCATCTGCACATATACATTTCCACCATCGGGGGGACCGAGGAGTATCCGATGGGTTCAGTTTGCCGACTACCTTACCAGGAGGGGGTGGGAAGTGGATATCCTGACGGTCAGACCCCTGCCGAAATCACCGAGGTACGATGAGGAGTCGCTGAAGGGGATTCCGGCAAAGGCGGTGGTTCATCGCACCTTTACGGGCGTCATGTACTCCCTTACCTACCGCTATATTACCAAAGGTGGGGCAAAACCAGCGAAGGGTGGAGAGGGGGGCAAATCAGTTACACGAAGGCTTCTCTATAAGGTCGAGGAGGTGGCGAGGTCTCTCCTGATCCCCGACGGCGCTATTGAGTGGCTCCCATTTGCCGTGGCTAAGGGAAGGGCTCTCTCCAGGAAAAACCGTTATGACGCCATCGTATCGGTCGGCTACCCCTACGCCTGTCACGTCATAGGCTCCGTGCTAAGCAGGTATGTGAAGGGGCCGTGGATCGCCGATTACGGCGACCCGTGGAGCTTCTTCCCCCACTTTCTCCCCCCCTGGCGGGAGGAAATCGACAGACGCTTTGAGGGGTGGCTGCTGAAGAGAATGGACAGGGTCATAGTTACCACGGAGGAGACAAAGGAGGGGTACCTTGCCCACTTCCCCTTTCTCAGGCCGGAGAAGGTAGAGGTTATTCCCCAGGGGTACAGCCGAGAGCAGTTCGATGCCGTGGCGCCGGAGAGAGCTAAGGGGTTCAGAATCGTCTATACCGGCATCTTTTACGGAAAGATACGGGAGCCCTTCACCTTCTTTCAAGCCATTGCCGAGCTTGCCGATATAGATATTGAGGTTGTTGTTGCCGGAAGGGTAGAGGGCCCCTACCGAGACTATGTTAGGAAGATGGGGCTGGACGACAGGATAAGTTTCACCGGCTACGTATCCCACGAAAGGGCGGTGGCCCTCCAGAAGGGGGCGACACTCCTTCTTCTCCTCGGCAATCTTTCCCGCTATCAGTTGCCGAGCAAGGTCTATGAGTATCTCGCATCACAGAGACCAATCCTCTCCGTCAGGTATCAGGAGGAGGATATTGCATCGCGAATGATCGAGAAGTACCGGCGGGGCTTTGTAGTGGAGAACGACACGGAGAGGCTCAAGGCGGCGATAAGAGAACTCTATAGCGACTGGCAGGCAGGAAGGCTTGAGAGCAGGTTTAATCTCGGAGAGGTTGAGGAGTATGCATGGGATACGATCGACGTGCAATTTGAGGAGATGTTGAACAGGATGTGCAGGAGTGGGAGCGGTACTCTTACAGGCTGACCGCCTTGCTGGCTTCCGTCGGCCTTGATTGAAAGTTCTCATAGTCTATGGTAATTTGTAGTTTCGTATAGTCCGCCGTTTCAGGCGTTGTCCCCCGGTGAGGGGTGGAAAGAGGTACTGTTCCATGAAAGTCATTCTTATCTATCCGGGCATTTCAGGCATTGGTTTTAACAGCAATGGGAGGGGTTCCGAAGGGTCGTGGATTAGCCACGGTCTCTGTATGCTCAGCGGCTACGCGAAGGCGCACGGCTACCCGGTGAGCCTCATCGATATGAGGGCGCTGAAGAGTTGGGACCACTTTGCCGAGCGTATCAAGAGTGAGAGGCCCGATGTAGTAGGCGTGACCATGATGAGCGTTGACTATCTGCCAGCCGTTAAGGCGATAGAGATGATCAAGCAGATCAACCCCGCCACGAAGGTGGTCGTTGGAGGGGCTCATCCGACGCTGATGCTCCACACCATGACGGAAAACCCGAACATCGACTATATCGTTACAAAAGAGGGGGAGATCAGCTTCGTCAAACTTCTCCAGGATATCGAGGCCGGAAAGGCCGACAAACGGGTTGTTGTTGGCGAAGTACCCGACCTGGACGCCCTTCCCTATGCGGACAGAGATCTCTTTTCCAACGATGAATCGCCTCTCTCCATAAGTGATTTCTCCCCCCCCTTTGTGACTATCATTGCCGGAAGGGGGTGTCTCTACAAGTGCAGCTTCTGCCAGCCTGCTGAGCGGAGCATCTTTGGTAAGAACGTGCGGCGCAGGAGTGTTGAAAATGTTATCGGTGAGCTTGAGATATTGCGGGATAAGTACAACTTCAAGAGTTGGATGATCCATGACGACTGCATCACCGAGGATACCGAGTGGGTGACGGCCTTCTGTGAAGCCTATTCAAAAGCGGGCTTTACCCAGCCCTTTGCCTGCCAGAGCCGTTCCGATATCATCTGCCGCCACGAGGCAATGGTGAAGAAGATGGCCGATGTGGGACTGAAGCTCTTCTTCATCGGCTTCGAGAGCGGCAACCAGAGGGTTCTTAACTTCCTGAAGAAGGGATCGAGGGTGGAGAACAACTATAAGTCAGCCGAGGTGTGCCGCAAGTACGGCATCAAGGTGTGGGCAAACTACATGATGGGCATTCCCACAGAGACAAAGGAAGAGGTCATGGATACGGTCAATATGGTGAGGACCATCAAGCCCGATTTCTACAGCCCCGCCTTCTATACCCCCCATCCGGGAAGCGACCTCTACGACTACTGTATTGAAAAGGACCTCATGATCGATATGGGGCCTGAGGGGTACCGCCGCAACCCGACAGAGGAGAAGATCAAGGGGATCGACTACAAGTTTCTCCGCCGGGCCATGGAGGAATCCATGGGGATACCACGCGGCTTTGGAAAATTAATACCCATAATCAAGCCCTTCCTGAACCGCTATCCCAAGCTTAAAAATCTCGCCTACCGGGTGGTCCGAAGGTCGTCTAATTAAGATGGGAAGAGGAGAGAGCGTCCCGCCCCCTTCCCGAAGAGGCGCCAGAGGAGGCTCTGTGAGGCCGCCTCTGCCGAAGGCATCCACAGTGACGGTCGTCATCCCAAACTGGAACGGCAAACACCTCCTGAAAGGGTGCCTCGACTCTCTCCAGAGGCAGACCTACCGCAATCATAAAACCATCGTTGTCGATAATGGCTCTACCGACGGCTCGGTTGAATATCTGGCTGAGCGCTACCCAGACGTTGAGGTGGCCTGCTTTGCCGAAAACCGTGGCTTCAGCGTGGCGGTAAACGAGGGGGTAACACGGGCTACAGGCGACTACATTGCCCTCCTGAATAACGATACAGAGGTTGACCCACGGTGGCTTGAGGAGTTGGTAGGCGCTCTCGAACGCCACCCTGAGGTGGGCTTCTGCGCCTCCAAGATGCTCAACTTCTACCGGCGGGACATCCTCGATACGGTGGGAGATGGTTTCAGCCGGTACGGCCTGGCCTTCAAGCGGGGATCGAGGAAGACGGACGGCCTCGAATACAGCCGTGAAGAGTACGTCTTTGGTGCGTGCGGAGGGGCGGCCATCTACCGAAGGAGACTCTTTGAGGAGGTGGGCCTCTTCGACGAAGACTTCTTCGCCTACCTGGAGGATGTCGATCTGAGTTTCAGGGCCCAACTGAAGGGCTTCAGGTGTCTCTACGTGCCGACAGCCATCGTTTACCACATGGTGGGAGGAACCTCCGGCGGCAAGGGCTTCTCCCTCGGCAGGATGGCGGGAAAGGTGGCGAATAAGCTCTTTGTTGTAATCAAGGATATGCCGTCACGGGCGCTCCTGGCAAACCTCCCCCATATCCTCTCTGCCTTCACCGTCGAGGGGGTGATCCTCCTTGCTGCTCTCCCCCTCTACCCGGATATCGTCAAGCGGGAGGTGTTCCGGCTGAGGCTCATCCCGAAGATGCTGCGGAAAAGAAGGCAGATTCAGCGTATGGGGAGCGTTGCCGCATCACGGTATGTAACGCGCCTCTTTGATAAGGGGTATCCCCTTAACCCGTTCAGGTAATGGTGGTGGCAGGGGAGGGTATAGCTATTGCAGGAAAGAGATGAAAGTAGATGACGGCACAAGGCGTTACTGGCTGCTGACTATTCTTTTCCTCCTCACGGTGAGCGGTTGCTCCCTTCCGGTGACGAAAGGAGGGAGTGTCGCAGATAGGGAATGCCGCTATAACCCCCTCCTCTTTCCTCCCGTTGCTGCACCCGCCGTGGAGAAGCCGTCGCCATTCATCGGGATTACAATGGGGAGCGCTCCTGTTGAGGGGGGCGGTATATCGGTGGAGTACGTCGTTGAGGAGAGTAGCGCGGAGAGAGCCGGTATCAGGCGTGGGGACACCATTGTGGCCGTAGACGGCCTGCCCTTTGACAAAAGCGATGAGGAGCCCCAGAGTCGCTTGAAAAGTGTAGTTCTGGAGAGGGGTGTTGGGGGGGAGATAGGGCTGGCACTCCTGCGGGAGGGGGAGAGGTTGACTGTAGAGGCGCGGATAGGCGAGAGACCGACAGCGCCGGCCACAGCCACCGGTTATGGCGAGATAGATGACATGCAGGGGCAGCTCGATCCGTTGTCATCACCCCTCTACCGAGAAGTGGAGAGGAGAGGGGTGACAGACGGCTTCAGGGAGACCCTCATTCACCTCTACGGCAAGAGCCGCCTTGCCGACAGCTACACCGTCTCGCCCGATAACCCCTTCAGGCTTGGTGAGATTAACTATGCGCTCCAGAACCCTGGCAACATCATCCCCCAGGCGCGAGGGATAAGCCGTGGCCTCCTTGCTCCGGTGACAGACAAGGGCGTTGAGGTTGACCGGCTAATCAAAGAGGCGTCCCGACGGCTCGACGCCGATTTTGATATTCCAGAATTTGAGACACCGCCGTTACGGAGTAAAGATGACCTGGTGGAGTTTATTGTCGAGGTTGCTGCCAGAGCGAAGCGTTACAGGGCAGCGGCGCTGAATAAATTGACCGGCGATGAGTTGGACTTCCTGAAGGCGAAGAGTCTGGAGATACTATCGGATGATGGGGATGATGACAGTAAAGAGGAGGCCGACGACGAAGAGGTGCTGAAGCTTTTGAAGATCGCCCGGAAGATAGATTACCCGAAGCTCTTTGCTGCCGCCGCCGAGGCGGCCCGGCTGGTGTCGCCGGAGGTCATTGCCTCCCTTGAGCGGCTCGATGTGGGGAGTTTTAAGCGAAACCCCTCCCTCCAGGACGATACGGGGTATGGCGACATAATCGATGTTGTGGATACCCGATTCGGCACAATCGTCATCGGCGGCGCTGGAACTACGCACTACCGGGGGGAGGCCTTTGTCATAATCGATTTTGGAGGCGACGACCTCTATGAGGGTGGTGGTGCGGTAACGGGTAAGGGGCCGATGAATGTTGTAATCGACCTTGCCGGAAACGACAGCTATATTAGAAGGACCAGCCTAGCCCAGGGTGCGGCTCTACTCGGGACCGGCATAGTGATGGACATGAGTGGGAACGATATCTATCTTGCCGAAGGCTTCTCCCAGGGATGCGGCATATTTGGCGTGGGGCTCCTCATCGATATGGAGGGGGATGACCGTTACAGCGCCGCCTCATATGGCGAGGGGGCTGGTTTTTTCGGTATCGGGATAGTTGTTGACAAAGGGGGAGACGACACCTACGAGGCGGAGAGGCTCTCCCAGGGGTACGCATCGGTCAAGGGGCTCGGAGCAATAGTCGATATCGAGGGTGACGACTACTATTCGGCTGGTGGGAGGTACCCCGACCACCGGGAGCCGGATGTGGCGACCCAGAGCCTCTCACAGGGCTTTGCCACCGGCCTGAGACCGTACACCTCCCAGGTGGGCGCACCGGGCGGGATAGGGGTGCTGGTTGACGGGAGCGGTGACGATACCTACGTTGGCGACTACTTTGCCCAGGGGTCGAGTTACTGGTACTCTCTCGGTATCCTCCACGACATGTCGGGCAACGACCGATACATGGCGGGGCGGTACGCACAGGGGGCGGGGATTCACGTCTCCGCCGGGCTCCTCATCGATGAGGGCGGCGACGATACCTACCTGGTAACCTTCGGCGTTGCACAGGGCGTGGGACACGACTTCGGCGTCGGGGTCCTTGCCGATTTCTCAGGTGACGACTTTTACCGGGGGGGACTTCTATCACAGGGGGCGGCCACATGCGGTAGTGTGGGTGTTCTATATGACAGCAACGGAGAAGATGCCTACCTTCCCCATAAAAAGATGGATAGAGGCAAGCGCGACGATTCATGCGGCGCAGCCGGTTACGGTCTGAGGGTCATGGGCGGCGACGGGGGATGTAAGAAATATGAATAGAAAGGCGCTACTCTCTCTTGTGAGGAACGACTACCTCCTCTTCTCGATGGCAGGCGTGCTGGTCTTTCTCCTCTATCTGCCCGTCACAAACCTCTATTTCGCTGCCGACGATTTCTATCACCTTGTGGAGGCCAGCCTCTCTCCGTCGCTAATGGAGTTGCTACTTCTGCCTACGAGCGAAACACACATCCAGCCGGTGCTGAGGTTCATCTTTGCCGGTCAATTCGCCTGCTTCGGAGTCAACCCCGTCGGCTACTACTACTGCAATATCGCCCTCCACGCGATAAATGTCTTCCTCCTGGCCTCTCTCTACAGGAGCGTAACGGGAGACAGGCTCGGCGCTCTATGTTGTGGCGCCCTCTTCGGTCTATCGACGGCCCACTGGAGGACGGTTATGTGGATATCGACGGAGGGCCAGCTTCTTGCAACCCTGTGGTTTCTTTTAGGTACCCTCCTCTTTATCTCATACATGAGGAGGAGACGCCCTCTCCTCCTCATCCTTTCCGCGACAACTCATCTCCTCATGCTCTTCTCCTTTACGAGTGGGTTTGAGTTGCCCCTTCTTTACCTCCTCTATCTGATGATGGTGGAGAGGGAGGGCAAGCTTTTCTCTGCCGGCAACCTGACCCGCCTGCTCTGTATCATACCCTTCGTGGTAAACGACGCCCTCTTTCTCCTCTTCAGGAGGCTCGTGCTCCCCCCAGGCAGCAAAGGCATTGCCGACGCAGTGGGTGGGAGTGTGGGGGGTATATTTATGGGAGTGCCGAAAGCGGCCGCTTATGTGGTGGGAGGGATAACGGAAGGGTATATGAGGTCATTCACGGGACTCTATGGCGCCTATGTTACTCCATATCACTTCCTGGCAATCGCCGTGGCAATTGCCCTTCTCTCGATATACGCCCTCCACGATAGACCGCTCATGACGAGGCTCCTCGTCTGCATGGCGCTATGGATGTTTATCGCCTACCTCATACCCGCCCTCTTTCGCAGCGCCGATTTCAGTTATCACTGGTTTGTTACCAGGTCACGCTACCGTTACATACCGGGCGTCGCAGCGTCTATGAGTACGGTCATTATCTTCCGCGCCCTCCTCTCCAGAGGGAGCGCTTTTATGAGATACTTGAGGCCCCCACTGTGGATTCTCTTTATCGTTGTACTCTCCATGAATGTTGTCGAGCTTCGCCGCATCGTATGGAACATGGATGGCGCGACTAATCACCTGAGAGGGCAGGTTGAAGAGTTTGTTGCTGAATTACAGACGATAGTCGATACGAACCCCGCAGCTGGTCTCCAGGTTTATGACGAACCTTTTTATGATTGGCTCTCCAAGGTTGTTGGAGGGAATGTGTTTCCAAGTACGCTGGCACAACTATACTTTAAAAGGGAAGTCTGGGAGGGCATGATCTTTCTTCGGAGACATGAAATGGGCAGGCTGGATTATTCATCTCCACGTTTTATGTTTACTCCGAAGAATCATCTGGGGATGGAGTACCCATCGGGGGAGGCGGGTTGACTCATGGCAGGGAGTAAAGGATGAGTGAGAAAGATGTCCATAGAGGTACGGAGGCAGGCAGGGGGCTGGCCGGAACTGATTACGCCATTCTCATCTCCATCATAATCGGCACGATCTTTCTCTACTATCCGAAGCTCTCCCTCTTTTTCCTGAGCGACGATTTCCTCTTCCTTGAAAAATTCGGCGACTTCGGTGGGATTGTAACCGGCGCGGCGAACTACCATTTCAACCCGGTGACACAGACCCTCTTCTATGCCATGATCAAGCTCTTCGGTCTGGCGCCGGCGCCCTATCACGCCGTCACCCTTCTCCTCCATCTCGCCAACACGGCTCTACTCTTTATTATGAGCCGCAAGCTCTTTGACAACCGATGGACGGCAGCGCTGTCGGCGGTACTCTTTGTGACCTTCTTTTCCCACTATGAGGTTTTATACTGGGTAACCGGCGTCTACTACCTGCTGCTCACCCTCTTCTACCTCCTGACCCTCATCGTCTTCGCACGTTATCTGGAGGAGGGTGGACGCCTCTGCTATATCCTCTTCCTTCTCCTTTTCGGAGGGGCCATCTTCTCGATGGAGCAGGGTGTGACGCTCATCGCTCCATGTATTCTCTACGAGCTCTTTGTTCATGATGGCGGGTGGGTGGCAGCAGGACGGTTCAAAGAAGGTTTGTCTTCTAATATAAAATGCGTTAAGAAGTACATCCCCCCCCTGTTGCTGATGGTCCTCTTCTTTGTCATCAAGTTCTCCCTTCACCAGGCGGTAGTCATACAGGAGGACGGCTCGCTCCTCTCTACCCTCAGCGTATTCCTGCGGATGATGTGGATGCTCCTCTTGTCGTATGTCGATATCTTTGTTGCCGTCATAAATTTCTCCTACCTTGCAGATATAGAGAGCCCACTCTTCTATAAGATTCTCGGCCTTACCATGATGACTCTTAATAAATACTATATCTACTATCTCCTCCTGATCACTCTTCTTGGCATACTGATGTACTGTTCCGGGGCAAGGAGAAATCTCTATCTCATGGGCGCAATACTCGCCTATATGACGCCAGTTGCTTTATCGGCCAATGAGCAGGCGCGATACTTCTATCTCCCGTCGATTTTTACCGCCATGCTGCTGGCAAATATTCTCGTCTCTTTTGTAGCAAGAGAGATCGGCTCTGGACGGGGCCTGCGGATACGGATATTTTTTGTTGCTCTCCTTGTGATTGCCGTCACCAGCCATATTCCTCTTAATGTTTTTACATTACGTGATGCCTATAAAGAGTGGGAGAGGGCCTCGCTCATAACCCGTAATATTATCAGGGATACCGGAGAGTTGGGCAAGGAAGATAAGGCGGAGAATATTTATTTTGTAAATCTACCCGATGCATTGTATAAGAAGAAGGAGACGTGGCCGGAGGCGTATATACGGGCCTACATCTTCAGGAACGGCATCGGCAGTGCGATGCGTCTCTTCCATCCCGACAGTGGTATCAGCCAGGTTATTCCGGTGAGGACGGCCAGCACGGGCGGAATAGTTACCTGGAAGGGACACAGGCTGATCCATCCCTCTGAATTGGCTGGGCTCGTTGATAATGAATCAAATCTTGTTCTACGCTACGATGAGAAGCTACAGACCGTAAAGCGGATGGGGAAAAGAGGACAATAGTGCGTCGTGTCGGCACGAATCTCAGAGGCCTTGCGTTGATACGACACGGCTCCTTACAGGTTATGCATTGAAAAAACTTTCAGCGGAGATATCGGCCCTCTATCGAAACAGGTTCGAGGAGGCCCATGACGCAGTGCGCAGGAGGCTCATGTCGGAGGTCTGCCGTAAGGTACTCAGCCGCTACATGCCGGACCGTGGCGTAATATTTGACGCGGGATGCGGGAAGGGGGAGTTCATAAACAGTTGCCGTGGGAGAAGGCGTTACGCCCTTGACATGAACGCTGACAACCGGGAGTATCTGGAGAGTGATGTCTCTTTCATGGTCGGGAGCATCGTCGATATACCGTGCTCATCCTCGATGGCGGATGTTGTCTTCTCCAGCAACCTGTTGGAACACCTCAACTCGAAAGAGGAGTTGATGGGGGCTCTCCGTGAGATGGGCAGGATACTCCGTCCCGGAGGGGTCATGATCCTAATCGGGCCGAATATACGGTACGTCTACCGGGAGTACTGGGACTATTTCGACCACCATATCCCCCTCTCTCACCTCTCGCTTGTTGAGGCACTTGGACTGGTTGGCCTTACTCCCGTCAGGGTCGTGCCCCGTTTCCTTCCCTATACGATCAAGAGCCGTCTGCCCAAGGGGGGGATATTCATAGATCTCTACCTGTCGTTGCCGCCACTATGGCGGATATTCGGGAGACAATTTCTGATAATCGCCAGGAAGTAGATTTCTTGGCAGTTGGAGAAGGGGAAAGTGATAATGAAAGGTTTTTGTTAGCGTGAATGCGAATATAAAAGAGAAGATGCCCATCATACTGGGTGTCGTGATATTTGTCGTCTCAGTACTGGTCTATCTCACGGCCATACCGAACGGTTTTGTTCACGACGACCACTTCTATCTGGAACGGAATGAGCTGATTAAGGATCTCACCAACCTCCCCCGCATATTCTTTTCGTCCAGTTGGTCGGTGGCGGAGGGTGAAGGGGTGGGGCAGTACTACCGCCCCATGTCGCATATTGTCTATACCCTTGTCTACCACGCCGTCGGTCTCAAGGCGTCAGCCTTCCACCTTGTCAATGTCCTACTCCACGCCGCCGCCTCGGTGGTTGTCTTTCTGACAGCTACTTTTTTTCTTAACGGCTGCCGGATGAACGTTGGCAGTGAGCCTGGAGGTGAAGAGGTAGAGCAGTCGCTCTTCTTTGCCTTTGCCGCCGCCCTCCTCTTTGCGAGCCACCCCTTACATACAGAGGCGGTGGTCTGGATAGCAGCGGTAACGGAGATGACCTTTTCCCTCTTCTTCCTCCTCTCATTCTATCTCTACATTACCACGCCGACTCAGAGGGGGAGGGTACGGTACGGCCTCTCCCTCCTCTGCTTCTTCCTCTCGGCAATAAGCAAGGAGACTGCCGCCACTCTTCCACCACTCCTCGTTGCCTACGACCTGGCTATTCGGCGGGAGCCTCTCCTTCCCGTACTCCCATGGGTCAGACGGTATGCCGGTTTTGTTGTCATAGGGATTATCTACTACCTCTTGCGTGTCTTCGCTCTCGGTGAGGTGACGCCGCTGGCAATGGATCCGAACATATACGGCTTCCTTATCAATGTTCCCATACACTTTGTTCTCTACCTGGAGAAGATGATCTGGCCGGTCAATCTCCTCAACTACTACGAGCTTGACTTTGCAACATCAATCCTGGAGGGAAAGAGCCTTATCGCCCTCTTTTTTACCGGTATTTTTTTTGCCGCCGTTGCTGTGTCGTACAAAAAGAGCAGAACCGTATTCTTCCTCCTCCTCTGGATTTTTCTCCCTCTCATCCCAACCTTCTTTGTGGCCCTCTTCAAGAAGGAGGCGACCTTTTCGGAGCGGTACACCTACATCCCCTCCTTTGCCTATCTCCTCCTCGTCGTCATGGCGTGCAAGGCGACTCTTGCCCGTGAGATGATTCCAAAGAGGTTGGGCCGACCAATAGTTGTGGTTATCTTTCTAACGATAACCATCTTTTATTCGATAGGTACGGTAGAGAGAAATTATGCCTGGAGGAGCGACCTCACCCTGTGGCAGGACGCTGTTCAGAAACCGTATGCGGGGAGAGTCGCCTTCAATAACCTGGGCAATGAATATGCGAGGCGTGATCAACTTCAGAAGGCCCTGGACGCCTACACGGCGTCTCTCAAGCTGGACCCGGACTATGGGGGCGCCCACAACGGTATTGGTATCGTCTATGCCAAGAGGGGTTTTTTTGATGACGCCGAATGGTACTTCAGACGGGCCCTCGCGCTCGAACCTGGACAGCCGGAGGCGACGGGAAACCTTGAAAAGATACTGGGCAAGCAAAATGGAAAGTAACCTGCGGTAGGTGTAATGACGCTATGGACAAAAAAACAGTTCTGATAACGGGAGGGGCCGGTTTTGTAGGATCGAGCCTTGCCCTTCTTTTCAAAAAAAAATATCCCGGCTTGAGAATTATCTGTCTCGATAACCTCAAGAGGAGAGGCTCTGAGCTCAATCTTAGGAGGTTGAAGAGGGGCATGATAGAGTTTATCCACGGCGATATCAGGAACAGGGAGGATCTGGCCTTTGAAGGGATCGGGATAGATGCCATCATTGAGTGCTCGGCAGAGCCGTCCGTCCTGGCCGGCTACACCTCATCGACCGACTACCTGCTTAACTCAAACCTTGTGGGGACGATCAACTGCCTCCAATTGGCCAGGGAGAAGATGTCCGATTTTGTCTTTATCTCCACCAGCCGTGTCTATCCCGTTGAGAAGCTCAACGCCCTCAAGTGTGAAGAGAGCCCTTCCCGTTTCACTCTTCTGGACCGTCAACCGTATCCAGGCGCCACCGCCGAAGGGATTGGCGACTCTTTTCCCCTCGACGGCTACCGCTCACTTTACGGCGCGACAAAGCTCGCGTCTGAGCTTCTAATCCATGAGTATGTCCACATGTTCGGTCTCAGGTCGGTCATCAACCGGTGCGGCGTTATAACCGGCCCCTGGCAGATGGGAAAGGTGGACCAGGGCGTCGTCGTCCTCTGGATGGTCAGGCACTATTTCAAGAAAGATCTGAGCTATATCGGTTTTGGTGGTGAAGGCAAGCAGGTGAGAGACCTCCTTCATATAAATGATCTCTTTGGGTTGATAGATATCGAGCTGAACGATATGGAGAAATTTAACAACCGGGTCTATAATGTGGGAGGCGGGGTCGATGTGAGTCTCTCGCTGCTGGAGGCTACCACGATATGTCAGGATATTACCGGCAATCGTATACGTATTGACAATGTAGTCGAGAACAGGAAGGACGATATAAAGGTATATATAACGGATAACACCAGGGTGACCGAGGAGACAGGTTGGCGGCCAGAGATCGGCGTGGAAGAGACAATGAAAGATATATTCGACTGGATAAGTGAAAACGAGCAGGAGATAAGGGACATTCTGCTGTAATAAAAGCATGGGGGAGTTAGTGATATGTCTACCATTGTAGTGACCGGCTCGGCTGGCCTTATAGGGTCGGAATCTGTGAGATACTTTGCACAGCTGGGGTTTAATATTGTCGGTATTGATAACGACATGCGGCAGGAATTCTTCGGCAAGGAGGCGTCAACCGACTGGAATAGAAAGATGCTGGAGAGAGAGTACGACAACTATAAGCACTTCAATGTCGATATCAGGGATAACGACGCTATTGAAAGAATATTTGCCGAATACAATAAAGATATCGTCCTTGTCATCCACACAGCGGCCCAGCCCTCTCACGATTGGGCGGCAAAAGACCCCTATGCGGATTTTACGGTAAATGCCAACGGAACCCTGGTCCTTCTTGAGAACACACGGAAATATTGTGCCGATGCTGTATTTATCTTTACCTCCACTAATAAGGTCTACGGAGACAGGCCGAATACTCTTCCCCTTAAGGAGCTTGAAAAACGGTGGGAGATAGAGGGGGGGCATAGATATTACGAAGGAATTGACGAGTCCATGAGCATAGATCAGTCAAAACACAGTCTCTTCGGCGCGTCAAAGGTGGCGGCTGATATTCTCGTTCAGGAGTATGGCAGATATTTTGACATGAAGACTGCGACCTTCAGGGGCGGCTGTCTGACTGGGCCGGGTCATTCAGGGACGGCCTTGCACGGCTTTCTCTCTTACCTTGTAAGGTGTGCCGTAACAGGCCAGAGCTATACAATCTTTGGATACAAGAGCAAGCAGGTGAGGGATAATATCCACAGCTACGACTTGGTGAATGCCTTTTATCACTGCTATAAGAATCCCAGGGTTGGAGAGGTCTACAATATCGGCGGGAGCCGTCACAGTAACTGCTCAATGGTCGAAGCGATTGAGATAACAGAGGAGGTGACGGGGAAACGGCTTCAGTACAGCTATTCCGAAACGAACAGGGTCGGAGATCACATCTGGTGGATAAGCGATGTACGCAAATTCAGGAACCACTACCCTGAGTGGGAGTACAAATACGACATCAAGGCGATCATTGCGGAGATTTATGAACACAACGTGGAAAGGTGGAGCGTTGGAGGTTAGGGCAGGTCTGGTTAATTCAGATCTTCCCTGATACATGGATGTATCGCCTTTTTCAGTGACGGTAAGACACTGAACATGTGAGTAAAATAAAATCGCACTTTTATTTTTCGTCCTCTGAATAATTCAGGGACGAATTATTCAGAGGTTCCATAAATGAAGCTTTCAGTAATCATACCTGCCCATAATGAGGAAGAGAGTATCGAAAGCACCGTCCGGGATATTACCAGAGAGCTTGAGAAGGCAAGTATCAGGCACGAAATTATTGTATTAAACGACAACAGCACGGACGACACACTTTCCATACTGAAGAAACTTGCCGGAGAGCTTGCAACTCTAAAGGTTATTAACAGAAAGCCGCCCAATGGCTTTGGGCGAGCGGTGAGAGAGGGATTAGACAGCTTCAGCGGTGACGTCGTGACGATAGTCATGGGGGACGCCTCCGACGACCCCAGGGATATAGTCAGCTATTTTCGCAAGATCGAAGAGGGTTATGATTGCGTTTTTGGTTCGAGGTTTATTAAAGGAAGTGTCGTCAAAGGGTACCCGACCCACAAGTTGATAGTAAACAGGATTGCAAACACCTTCGTCAGCGGCCTCTTTTTTATCAGATATAACGATACTACCAACGCCTTCAAAGCCTATCGCCGGGAAGTCATCGAGTCGATTAAGCCGATTCAGGCCATTCATTTTAATATCACCGTAGAGCTGCCGTTAAAGGCAATGGCCAGAGGTTATAGCTACGCAATTATTCCGATCAATTGGTATGGAAGGACAAGCGGCATATCAAAGCTGAAGATAAGAGAGATGGGGCGAAAATACCTCTTCACGGTACTCTATGTCTGGCTGGAGAAACTTTTGCTGAAAGACGATATCAGGGCCAGGGCCGGGCGAACAAAGTAAGAGTGTTGTTCGCCCGCTTTATTCAAGCAGATTCAATGTGTGGCAGCGCAGTTGAGGAGGAAGCGGCTTCAAGTGGTTTTGTCTGCCCAACTACTCTCCGGGCTTGACATGAATCGGTCTACTCCTTACCAACAGGTCGCTCTCCACTCCCCTCCGCTATGCCAATCTCGCCCCACCATACCATAAGGTCAGTGGCGCAGCAGAACTCAAAGAGGCCATGACCGCCTCCTCTACCATACAAAAAATATACAATCCACAAAAAAAGAGGGTAACCCATGTAGGCTAACCCTTTGATTTTATAGGCTACCGGGGAGGGATTCGGTCTCGGCTCATCAACGTCATTGCGCATTCCACTGACAATTACCACTGATTACGTTTTTTATTGACCACCTATTC
>JBHHTR010000033.1:0-15360 GCA_046753505.1 Thermodesulfobacteriota bacterium | reverse complement strand
AGGAGAATATAGACGCCGCCTGAATCGTATTTACACACCTATTGACAAGGGCTCTGTTTGATGCAATATCAAGAGATGGCACGAGCATCTTTATGAATAAAAGTGGACTAGCAGTCTGTCGGACTTTCGCTGTAAGGGCCTGTTTTTATTGAAGGTTGGTTTTTGAGTGCAAAAATATAACTGTAAATGTTTTCAATATGTTACGTGACTCTGTTGCCCTAAGTCCGTCAAACGGCTGGATACTGAAAAGATACTTGATAAAATAGTGCAAGAGCATAATAAAGTCAAGGAGTTCCTGAGCGATAAAATAGGGACATTCAAACAGTGACTCTTTATTGGTCATGGAGTCATTTAAACGGTCCCTGATTACCATTGTGACCCCAGCCTGCTGATCCTCCAAAAATACGAGGTTTGCGGGGCTCGTCGCTGATTAAACTGTTCCCGTTATCGAATAGCACATCTCTTTCTCTGGAATTTTATCGGCCTTAGTGGTAAATATATCGTGTAGCTTTTATCAGGAGGTCTTTTGATTATGCCAATTTACGAGTTCTATTGCAGCGACTGTCATATGATCTTTAACTTCCTTTCGAAGACGGTTGATACTAAGAAGATACCGGGATGCCCGAAGTGTGAAAAGAGGCGACTGGAGCGGAGGGTATCGCTTTTTGCGACGGTGTCGGGTGACAGGGGAGAGGAGGCTGATGATGGAATGGCCGACATTGATGACTCCAAGCTGGAAAAGGCAATGGGGCTCCTTGCGAGTGAGGTCGACAAAATGGACGAGAACGATCCCCGCCAGGCGGCGCAACTGATGCGCAAGTTGACCGATATGACGGGGGTAAACCTCAACCCCCAGATGGAGGAGGCCCTCGGCAGGATGGAGGCGGGGGAGGATCCCGAAGCGGTAGAGGCCGAGATGGACGACATGCTGGAGGGGGAAGAGCCTTTTACGATTAAACAGAAAGGTGGCGGGCGTCGGAGGCGTGGCGCTCCCGTGAAGGATGAGACCCTCTATGAGTTGTAAGGCAATCCCGATCTTTTCATGGCTCTTCTTTCTTCAAGAACAGTATTTTCACACAAAGTTCGCAAAGACGGCAAAGGAAAGCAGGATTGAATGAAACTGGGCGCTCTTTTGTCTCTCTAACTTTCTACCCTGTGGCTTTGTGTGAGGCAAGGATAATGATTGCCTGATTAATAATAGTAGATAGATGTGTGCAAAGATGCCGTTGAAAATGTTCCATAACGATATAGAGGAGGCAGGAATGGTTACTATTGGAATGAACTATAAGGTCATTGATGGCAAGGGAGAGGCCTTTGAAAAGGCCTTTAATAATGTGTTGAACGCCATGAAGGAGATAGAGGATCATACCCAATCCTCTCTTTATAAGGATGTGAATGACGCCCTCTCCTATCTTATCGTATCGGAGTGGACATCGGAGGAGGCGTTCAAGGCCTTTATCGCGTCGGAGCAGTTCAGGAATGTGGTCTCATGGGGGAAGGAGAATATCCTTGCAGGCAGACCTACCCATACAGTCTATCAGCAGTAGGGTGGATTGCGGGGTGAGGTGTGAAGAGGGTAAAGTTTTCCCCTCACCTCAATCCTCTCCCCGAAGGGGCGAGGCTGTGGGCACTTCGAAATTGACCATTCAGTGGGTAGTGGCGTGGGGCAACCTCCCGATACTAGAAAACAGAAGATGGATTGCCGGAAGTGCAGACACTTCTATATCACCTGGGATGAGAAGGCGCCGCGAGGGTGCAGGGCGATGGGTTTCAAGACCAGGGAGATGCCCTCCAGCGTCGTGCGGCAGGCATCAGGCAGGGAGTGTCTCGCCTTTGAAAGGAAGGTGGAGAGGCGTAGATAGACGTTGGTTGCGATCCCTGTCTAACTGTAGCTGACGAGGGTCATCTGGAGGAGGTAGTAATGGCTGGAGAGGTAGAGGCGAGGCTCTACGAGCGGCGGGAGAACAACAGTGTCCGATGCTGCCTCTGTGCCCACCTGTGCAGTATCAAAGAGGGGCATAAGGGCGTCTGTGGTGTGAGGGAGGTCAGAGAGGGAACCCTCTACGCCCTCGACTACGGGAAGCTCATCGCCCGGCATATCGACCCCATTGAGAAGAAGCCCTTCTTTCACTTCCAGCCCGGTGCCGCCTCCTACTCGATAGCAACGGCCGGATGCAACTTCAGGTGCCTCCACTGTCAGAACTACGAGATATCCCAGATGCCGAAGGAGAGCAAGGTTATTCTGGGCGAGGATGTCACAGCCGAGGAGGTCGTAGAGGCGGTGGCGAGCACCGGCTGTAGGAGCATCGCCTACACCTACACGGAGCCGACCATCTTCTTCGAGTTTGCCTACGACTGCATGAAGCTCGCAAAGGAGCGTGGCATACAGAACCTCTTCGTCACCAACGGTTATATGACGCGGGAGTGCCTCGACGAGTTCAATGGGCTCCTCGACGGGGCAAATGTGGATGTCAAGGCCTTCACCGAAGGGTTTTATAAACGGGTCTGCGGCGCGAAGCTCGCCCCTGTCCTCGAATCGGTCGAGTATATGAGGAAACTCGGCATATGGGTGGAGGTTACCACCCTCGTCATCCCCACAAAGAACGATTCCGAAGGGGAGCTGCGCGATATCGCCCGGTGGCTATACAGGACGGACGAGAGGATACCGTGGCACATAAGCGCCTTCTACCCCACCTACAAGATGAACAACATCCCGGCGACGCCCCTCTCCATCCTCGACCGGGCGAGGGAGATCGGCCTCGAAGAGGGGCTGAGATACGTCTACACCGGCAATGTCCCCGGCGACCAAGGCGAGTCGACCTACTGTTACAACTGTAAGGAGCGGATCATCCACCGTTACGGCTTCACCGTCCATGAAAACCTCGTGAAGGAGGGGAAGTGTCCTCACTGTGGTGCCGAGATAGACGGCGTGGAGATGAGCGGGGGGGGCAGAGGCTAGTCCGCTGATGAAGAAAAAACCATGATTACAAAACTCGACCGCATACTACACTATCACAAGGAGACCAGGCACAGCTTCAACGCCTTTGCCCGCAGCCCCGGTTACCTCGACTGGGAGAGCCAGCCCGACCCATTCAGGCGCTATGATGGGGCGTCTCTCATCGAACTAGACCACATACCCCCAGATGAAGGGCCGTCGTACGACGACGCCTTCACAGGTGGTTCGATAAGGCCGTTACCGTTGAACCGTCATAACTTGTCGCGCCTCTTCTACGACTCCCTCGCTCTTTCGGCGTGGAAGGAGGCCGGGCCGACCCGATGGGCGCTCCGGGTAAACCCGTCAAGCGGGAACCTCCACCCCACAGAGGGGTATCTCATCTGCGGGCCCGTCGATGGGCTCTGTGAAATACCTCTGGTCTGTCACAACGCGCCAAGGGAACACGCCCTTGAGGTGCGCGCCGAGTTCCCGTCCGCAACATGGGGGGATATGAGCGCCTCGTTGCCGAAGGAAGCCATCCTTGTGGGCCTCACCTCCATTCACTGGCGGGAGGCGTGGAAGTATGGTGAGCGGGCATACCGCTACTGCCAGCTCGACGTGGGACACGCCATAGCGGCCCTCGCCGTTGCAGCCTCAGGGATGGGGTGGCGGGCTACCCTCCTCGACGGCTTAGGGAGCGAACAGTTGGCGGACCTTCTCGGCATCGCCGATCCACAGGGCGCTGAGCCGGAGCACCCCGACTGCCTCCTCGCTATATATCCGGGCAGTGAAGAGTTGAGCTATTATGCGTTGCCGGATGCAATCACCGATACCTTCACAACCCTCTCATGGAGTGGCTCGCCAAATCAATTGAGTTCAGACCATCGGGAGTGGGAGATTATAGACAATGTTGCTGAGGCCGCCCGAAAACCACCGACAGAGGGAAGCTATGAACGGTCTCCGCGACAGGCAGTAGAGATCGCTGCATGTCAAGGGACGCTCCCTCTCAGAAAGATCTTACATCAGCGCCGGAGCGCCCAGGCGATGGATGGCCGGACGGCAATCACAAAGGACGGATTCTTCAGGATTCTCCAGCGGTGCCTCGAAGGGGCGGCACAGACGCCCTTCACCACCCTGCCGTGGCAGCCGTCTGTACACATGGCGATCTTTGTCCACCGTGTTACCGGCCTAGAGCCGGGCCTCTACTGCCTCGTCCGTGATACCGGACAGGAGGAGCTACTCCGTGCAGAGATGAATCCTAAATTCCTATGGGAGCGGGTAGGGGGAGCGCCACCCGATATGAGACTCTATCATCTCGCAGCTGGTGACCTGCGCGTACTCTCCAGAGACCTCTCGTGCAATCAGGATATCGCATCCGACGGCTGCTTCAGCCTCGCCATGATCGCCAACTTTGAAGAGCCCCTGAAACGTATCGGCCACTGGTTCTATCCCCGTCTCTACTGGGAGTGCGGGATGATCGGCCAGACCCTCTATCTGGAGGCGGAGGCGGCAGCTCTCCGGGGCACCGGCATCGGTTGTTTTTTTGACGACCCCGTACACGATCTGCTCGGCCTTCAAACAGCGCGGTTTCGTAGCCTCTACCACTTCACCGTTGGGAAACCGGTAGAGGACAGCCGTCTCACAACCCTGCCGCCCTACCCCGCCAAATAACTTCCCCTGCCGATCTCAAGGGCCACATTCGCCCTTGCAATGTAAAGGAATTTATGAGTATGATTGGGCGGCGCAGGGAACCCTGTGCACACCAAACGAAACATCATGAGGCTACGCAAATGAAAGCGCTACTTGAAGTCCCATCATCCATAATCAGGCTCAGAGAAGACTCACGTCGGCGTCGGGATGAGATCGTTAAGCGCTACCTCTCCCTTCCGTCGCAGCCTGAAAAGCCGCCCTACTTCGACGCAGATATTACCGCCTCTCACCTTGAACGGAGCAGGCTGGAATTAACGGCAGATGCTACCCACACCGGGCGGGACAAAGAGGAAAGGCGCCGCAGCTACTACGCCTACACCCGCGCTCATATTGCCGACTACGCAATGGACGGCAACGGGGGCTCCATGACCGAAATCTGCATCGGGGTCATGGGAGAGGTTCTCCACGTTACTTCCGACCTTCAGGTTGCGGCTGGCTTCTTCTCCTCCATGGTGGCGACTGTTGACGACTACCTCGATAGAGAGGGGAGCTTCATTGAACTGGGGGAGGGACTCTTCTCTATCTCCCACGCCTACAGGGACCTCATGGACATGGTCCTGGAAGAGGAGGTTGCACGTGGACATATAGGAGTGAAGGAGCTCAATGATCTCCGCCGCCGTCTCTTCGATGTTACCAAAACCCTCGTCCAGAGTGAGAGTGCCAGCGATCCTGAGGTCTACCTCTACGAGAAGTCGTGCGGCGACAAGGTTATCGACGTTCTTACCCCCCTCTCACCTGACGATGAATTACGCAAGACGAAGTGCCGGGAGATGGGGAGGCTTGTCGGGGAGGCGGGACAGCTTGTTGATGATGTCATGGATTATGAGTACGACATGCGGGAGGGGAAGAAGAACTACATCTCCATGAGCCGCTCCGATATCCCTTCCGCCCTTGATGAGGCCGAGGGACGCATTGAGAGGGCGAGGGGACTTGCTGCGGAACTTGAATCGAGGGAGATGGCCTGGATAATCGATGGCCTGAGCGATATCGTCCGTACCTTCCGAAGCAGCCACAAGAACGAGAGCGCCGTGAGCCCCTCCCTCCTGAACCTCTCCCAATACCTCAAACACCTCATGCCGGAAGGTGTGCCGGGTAACCAGTTCCTCTTCTGGTTCTGAACAGCTCATAAGCTGCTCACCGGGGGATATGCCCGGCTAACTGGCCAATAGACAGACATTGATAACAAGCGCCGACAAATGACGCCCTCGTAAAAAGTTGTGAGATGGCGTCGTTAAAAGTCCGATCTACTGTGTCGTAGCAATATTTCGGCTCCCTCTACATATTTTTATCATTTCCGTGGGGCTGAAGAGTGGTGCTTCGCTGCTACTCTTCTCCATTATCCTCTGTCTTGGAAAAAGTGCCGTTCCGTCACCAATTTTCCTGTTGAAAGAGGTGGTGTGTTGAAATAGGTGGTTGCGCTTCTCTATTTTTTGTGATATATGCAGTAGGTCTAAATAGTTATATAAAAGGGGGAAATTGTTGGATGATTGATCAGGACGGCTTGCAACTAGACGCAGAAGCAGAGGAAGAGAGCTTTGAAAAGCTCTATGAAGAGAGTCTCAAATCAATAAAGGTAGGAAGTCTTGTGAAGGGGGAGGTTATTAATATAGCCCAGGACTATGTCTTTGTTGATATTGGATACAAGTTTGAAGGACGAACCTCCTTGAGAGAGTTTGCTGACCCGTCGGGGAATACCACGATAGCGGTTGGTGATGCTGTCGATCTTGTCCTTGAAAGGGTTGAGGACAGAGAGGGGTTTGCTATCCTGTCCAAGATAAGAGCCGACCAGCTAAAGGTGTGGGACGATGTGATTGAGTCGGCCGATAATGGCAAAATACTCGACGGACAGATCACCAGGAAGGTAAAGGGTGGCTTCCATGTCGAGGTAGGAGGATTACTGGCCTTCCTGCCAAGCTCACATCTCGACGTCAGGCCTGTGCGTTCTTCCGACAGCTTCCTTGGCCAGACATACAGATTCAGGGTACTCAAGTACGACAGGAAGAGGTCTAACATTATTGTCTCAAGGCGCGCCGTTCTGGAAGAGGAGAGGGCGGAACAGCGGGGGGAGACGCTGGCAAATATCAGAGAGGGCGCTGTTGTGAAAGGAGTGGTCAAGAATGTCACTGACTACGGCGCCTTTATCGACCTTGGCGGTGTTGATGGACTTCTCCATATCACCGATATCTCATGGGGGAAGGTTACTCACCCGTCAGCAGTTCTAAGCCCCGGCGATGAACTGGATCTAATGATCCTGAGGTACGATAAGGAGGGTGGCAAGATATCGCTTGGACTGAAGCAGACCAAGGCCGATCCGTGGCTCACCGTTGTCGACAAATATCCGGTTGGGAACAGGATAGTGGGCAAGGTTGTCAATATTGTCGATTATGGCGCCTTTGTAGAGATTGAGGAGGGGCTGGAGGGGTTGATCCATATATCGGAACTCTCCTGGACGAAGATTAGACACCCTTCCCAGAAGGTAAAGGTAGACGATTCTGTTGAGGTTGTCGTTCTTGGAGTGGAGCCTGACAACAGGAGGATATCGCTTGGGCTGAAACAGCTTGAGGAGAATCCGTGGAATAGTGTTGAAGATAGGTACCCTAAAGGTTCTAGGATCAGGGGGGTTGTCAAGAATATCACCGATTTTGGTGTGTTTGTAGGGATAGAAGAGGGGATAGACGGTTTGGTTCATATCTCCGATCTCTCGTGGAGGAAGGTCAAGCACCCATCAGAGCTTTATAAGAAGGATCAGGAAGTTGAGGCAATCGTTCTGAATGTTGATAAGGGAAACGAACGGTTCTCCCTTGGGATCAGGCAGCTTGAGAGTGATCCGTGGAGTCTGGTGGCCGATGCCTATAAGCCTGGCATGGTGGTTTCAGGCAGAGTAACCGGCATGGCTGAGTTTGGCGCCTTCGTGGAGTTGGAGGATGGAGTTGAAGGTCTCGTTCATATCTCTGAGATTAATCGGGGAAAGAAGAAGGGGATGGACTTAGAGGTGGGCGACCTTATTGAGACGGAGATTTTGAACGTTGATCTCGAAGATAAGAAGATAGGTCTCAGCATAAGGGGCAGGGTTGAAGAGGAGGTGCCGTCAGAAGAGGAGGGGCAGGTGGATAGTTGTCCCGTTACGGCCGAGGTGGAGCAGACGGAAGAGGTCGCTATCGCCGATGAGCCCGATGTCGTCTACCCCGATGATGCTGATACGGTGCAACCCGATATAGAGGAGCCCTCCTCAGCTGAAGAGGCTGCCCCTGCGGATGAAGAAGGTTCCACTGCCGAGGGGGAGAGCTCTGGAGACAAAGACGAGTCGGGTGATTAAAAGGATACTTATTCCCGCCTTAGCCGCTATCGGGTCTTTCTTTATTATTGTCCTCGTGTTCTCTATTGTCATCTCCCTCGTCAAGGGGGGAGATGGCGCGCTCTTTGCCGACAAGGTGGCGGTTGTTGATATCCGGGGTGTGATCGTAGGGTCGAGGGAGATTAACAGACAGATCAATGAATATGCCGACCGTGACGACGTCAAGGCGATTATCCTCAGAATAGATTCACCCGGCGGCGGCGTCGGTCCCTCCCAGGAGATCTACCGGGAGGTCATGAGGGTTCGGGATAAAGTAACTATCGTCGCCTCAATGGGGTCGGTAGCCGCATCTGGAGGGTATTATATCGCCTCCGCCACCCATAAGATCATTGCAAACCCTGGAACCATTACGGGGAGCATCGGCGTTATCATAGAATTTGCCAATGTTGAGGAGATCCTCTCCAAGGTTGGATTGAAGGGCTTTGTTGTGAAGAGCGGCCCCTTTAAGGATATTGGCTCTCCATTGCGTGAGATGAGTGGCGAGGAGAGGAGACTGGTCCAGGGGGTTGTTGACGACCTTCACCGCCAGTTTGTAGGGGCTGTAGCCGAGGGACGGGGGATGGATGTCTCGCTGATTAGTGAGATCGCCGATGGGCGCTTCTTCTCAGGGGAACAGTCTGTAGAGTTAGGACTGGTCGATGAAATAGGGAATTTCAATGACGCCGTTGAGGCTGCCGCCGCTCTTGCCGGTATAGATAAGAAACCCCATGTCATCTATCCCACAGAGACGGGCAGCGGCCTCCTGGGCATCCTCCTTGAAAGTTCCATGGGGGCCATCGTTGATGCTCTTAAGCCGAGTGTGAGAGCCATGTACCTTATTTCGTGATTGCTGCGTAGGGGAGGATATGAGGTTTCCCTTGATGGAATAATCGGTTGTGTTGGTTGAAATATTGTATGGAGATTTCAAATAGATCAAGGAGGGGGCGATGACCAAGAGTGAGCTTGTGGAGAGGGTTGCCGGTAAGGTGAAGAACTTTTCAAAGAAGGATATTGAGGTGATCTGCGATATTATCTTCGACAGCATGACCGAATCCCTCAAAGGCGGCGATAAGGTGGAGATCAGGGGCTTCGGAAGCTTTAAGGTCAAGGAGAGGAAGCCGAGGCAGGGTAGAAATCCAAAAACAGGGGATAGCATTGATATACCCTTTAAAAAGGTTCCCTTTTTCAAGGCCGGTAAAGAGCTCAGAGAGAGGGTAGATTCCGATCAGGGAGTATGAGGCGGCTCTGGGCGCCGTGGAGGATGGAGTATATAAAATCCCCGCCTCCTGACAGATGTGTCTTTTGCCGTGAGCCGGAAGCCGACCCTCATGAAAGACTCATTCTATACAGTGATGACCTCATCGGGGTCATGCTCAACCGCTACCCCTACAGCAACGGCCACCTTCTTATCTACCCCTTGAGACACATACAGACAATAGAGACTCTAAGCCTGGAAGAGGGGAGTCGCCTATTTGCCCTGATTCAAGCGTCCACCGGGATACTCAGAGAGACAATGGCGCCGGAGGGGTTCAATATTGGCATGAATGTGGGGAAGGTTGCCGGCGCTGGTATCGATGACCATATTCATCTCCATGTTGTCCCAAGATGGCCGGGGGACGCCAACTTCATGCCAGTCCTAGCCGATGTCAAGGTTATGCCCGAACATCTGGAGGAGTCCTACAAGACTCTCTCTCTGCCATTTCAGAAGATAACCCTCTCTTAACCAGATGCCTCAGAGGGCGGCGCTACGGAGTACGGCGCATCTATATGTCCCGCATCGCTACCATGAATAATCTGGAGGGCATCAATGTAACGTCCCTCTTGGGAGGGTACCTCTTCCACCGGAGATGGAGCCATTTAATATGAAATTTAAGTCTGGCATAGTTTCGATTATAGGGCGTCCTAATGTTGGAAAGTCCACCCTCCTCAATACCGTTCTCGGCGAAAAGCTTGTTATCACCTCGGACAAACCGCAGACAACCAGGAACAGGGCTCTCGGGATAAAGCATATGAAAAACGGGCAGATTGTCTTTATTGATACGCCCGGTATCCACGATCAGCGGGGTCTCTTGAATGAATATATGGTCAAGGTGGCTCTCAAGACACTCAAGGAGGTTGACCTTATCCTCTACATGGTTGAAGCCGGGAGGGGAGTGAATAAGGGGGATCAGTTTGTTATGGAGAAGATGGAGAAGGTCACGACGCCTGTGGTGCTCTCTATTAACAAGATGGATCTGGTCAAGAGGGAGAGCCTACTCCCCCTCATAACGGCCTATACCGATATCTTTCCATTTAAGGAGGTTATACCCATCTCCGCCGCTAAAAAAACGGGGGTGGAGAGCCTCATATCGCTCCTCCTCAATCTCCTGCCCGAGGGGCCTCGCTACTACCCTGAAGAGACGGTAACCGATATGTCCGAGAGGTTTATCGCGGCTGAGATGGTCAGGGAGAAGGTCTTTCGAGCCCTTCAGCAGGAGATTCCCTACTCGGTGGCCGTCCTCGTCACCTCCTTCAAAGAGACGTCGAAACGTAACCTCATCTCCATCGCCGCTTCAATCTACGTTGAAAGGGACTCCCAGAAGGGGATCATTATCGGCAAGGGCGGAAAGATGCTGAAGGAGATAGGCAGCCGTGCGAGGAAGGATATGGAGAGACTCTTCGGCACACGGGTCTATCTTGAACTCTTTGTTAGCGTTAAGAAGAACTGGACAAAGGACGGCAGGAGACTCAAGGAGTTCGGTTACGACCTCCCCCAATAGGGAATAAAAGGTTAAACCCCTGAGTGGATGACCAGTATGACGTTTCACTGTACAGCATTCATCTGTTCACACAAAGAAATATTATATTGAAAAACAACAAGTTAACCCATTGTGGCCTCTCTGCCTTTGTTTGAATTCATTGTATGGATTTTGGTTAAACGGAGCTAGAGTGAGGATGGAAATGTTGCTTTTATGAAACCTATTGTTGCCATAGTCGGGCGGCCCAATGTTGGCAAGTCTACCCTCTTTAACCGCATCAGACGAGAGAAGAAGGCGATTGTCCACGATACCCCCGGTGTAACGCGGGACATCAACTACGGAGACGTTACCGTTGGCAATGCCGCGTTTACCCTCGTTGATACCGGCGGGTTTGTTGGGGGGAAGGTGGAGGATCTCACCAGCAGGGTGAGAGAGCAGACTGAAATGGCCATAGAAGAGGCGGACCTCCTCATATTTATTATGGATGTGAAGGACGGCCTCATGGCTGTTGACAGGGAGCTGGCCGAGATCCTGAGAACCACCTGTAAACCTGTCATCTACGCGGTCAATAAGGTCGATTCAGAGCGTGCCTCTCAGGGGATGGCCGATTTTTTCCAGTTGGGGGTAGATGAGGTCATACCCCTCTCTGCGGCTCATAGTATCGGACTTGGTGAACTTACGGAGAGGGTTGTTTCGCTCTTGCCCGTGGTCGAAGTGGAGGAGGGCGACAGTGAGAGCTTAAGGGTTGCCATTGTCGGGCGGCCCAATGTTGGCAAATCGTCCCTGGTCAACAGGATCCTCGGTTATGAGAGGGTTGTAGTCAGTGAGATGGCCGGCACTACGACGGATGCAATCGATACGCCCCTTGAATACCACGACAGGAGGTATACCATCGTTGATACTGCGGGTATCAGGAGGAAGGCGAGGGTGAGCAGGAGGCTGGAGGAGTTCTGTGTAATGGGGGCCATACGTTCGGTAGAGCGGTGTGATGTGGCCATCCTGGTCATCGACGCAGTAGAGGGGATTACCACGCAGGATCTGAAGATAGCCAGCCTCCTCTTTACTAGAAACAGGGGAGCCCTCATCGTCGTCAACAAGTGGGACCTGGTGACCGGCAAGGTTACAGGGACAGCAGAGGAGTACGAGAGGAACTTGCGGCGGCGGCTCCCCTTCCTGGGTTACGCCCCCCTCATATTTGTATCCGCCCTGACGGGACAGAGAGTGGGGAAGATACTCGATCTTACCCATGCCATCTCGCGTCAGATGGAGATAAAGGTTCCTACCTCAACACTCAACAGGGTGCTGGATCAGTTGCAGAATTTTCATCATGCGCCAGCCCACAAGGGGAGAAGTGTGAGGATTAAGTATATAACCCAGACAGGCGTAAAACCTCCTGAATTCACGGCCTTTGTCAACTTCCGGGAGGGAGTGTCCGATTCTTACAAGAGGTATCTCATACATAGAATGCGGGAAACCTTTGGACTGGACCATTCGCCGATGAAGCTGAAACTCAGGGTTAGCGGAAGACGATCGTGAAGAGGAGCGCAGTGGCCGTCTGCAACAGTAAAGATGCCGCTATGGGGAGGGGATGTTTTTTGTTGTAAAGTGATTTTATGTGTGGCAGAATATTTCTTTAAATAATCCAAAAATATCAGCTTGTTATAAGGGGAGTTATGAAAGGAAAGGGAATGAACCAGTTTTACAAAAATCTTGCCATGTGGCTTATTATTATTGCCACAATGGTGCTCCTCTTCAACCTCTTCAGTCAGCCCAGGTCGGAGCAGAATGAGATAAAATTCAGCGACTTTATTCAGGCTGTCGATAAGGGAGAGGTGTCGGAGGTTACCATAGAGGGGAGTAATATTGTCGGTAAGATGGGGAGTGGCGGCGCTTTTAAGACCTTTGCTCCCGACTATCCCGATCTTGTCAAGAACCTTCGTGACAAGGGGGTGACAATAACGGCAAAACCGGCAGGACAATCACCGTGGTGGATGACCATGCTCATATCGTGGTTCCCCATGCTCCTCCTTATCGGCGTCTGGATCTTCTTCATGCGCCAGATGCAGGGGGGGGGCGGCAAGGCGATGTCCTTCGGAAAGAGCAAGGCCAAGCTCCTCACAGAGGAGCATCACAAGGCGACCTTCCAGGATGTCGCCGGTATCGACGAGGCGAAGGAGGAGCTTGAGGAGATTATCGAGTTCCTGAAAGATCCAAAGAAGTTTACCAAGCTGGGGGGGCGCATTCCCAAGGGGGTGCTTCTCATAGGCTCGCCCGGCACGGGAAAGACCCTCCTTGCCAAGGCGATTGCCGGGGAGGCAGGCGTCGCCTTCTTCAGCATCTCCGGGAGCGATTTTGTAGAGATGTTTGTCGGCGTAGGCGCATCGCGGGTCAGAGATCTCTTCCTTCAGGGGAAGAAGAACGCTCCCTGCCTCATCTTCATTGATGAGATCGATGCGGTAGGAAGGCATCGCGGGGCAGGCCTCGGCGGCGGTCACGACGAGCGGGAGCAGACATTAAACCAGCTCCTCGTTGAGATGGACGGCTTCGAGAGCAATGAGGGGGTCATCATAATTGCCGCAACCAACCGGCCCGACGTCCTCGATCCGGCCCTTCTCCGGCCAGGCAGATTCGACAGGACCGTCGTTGTGCCTAAGCCCGACCTCAAGGGGAGGGAGGAGATTTTAAGGGTTCATACGGTGAAGACGCAGCTTGCGGACGATGTGAATCTATCGGTTATTGCGAGGGGGACGCCCGGCTCTTCAGGCGCCGACCTTGCCAACCTTGTCAATGAGGCGGCCCTGCTGGCGGCCAGAAAGAACAAGGACAGGATCGACATGAGCGACTTTGATGAGGCGAAGGATAAGCTCCTCATGGGTAAAGAGCGGAAGAGCATGATTATCAGCGAGGATGAAAAGCGGAATACGGCTTTTCATGAGGCGGGTCATGCGTTGGTGGCGAGATTGATACCGGGGACCGACCCTATCCATAAAGTTTCAATCATACCAAGGGGGATGGCTCTCGGGTTGACCCAGCAACTGCCCCTCGACGATCGTCATACCTACAGCGCCACCTATCTCCAGGCCAACTTGGCGGTACTCATGGGTGGAAGGGTTGCCGAGGAGCTTGTCTTGAAACACACGACGACAGGGGCTGGAAACGACATAGATAAGGCCACCGACCTTGCGCGCAAGATGGTGTGTGAATGGGGAATGAGTGAAAAACTGGGTCCCCTCTCCTTCGGTAAGAGGGATGAACATGTCTTTCTCGGTATGGAGACGGGCCATCAGAAAGACTTCAGCGAACAGACGGCCATTGAGATCGATTCCGAGATAAAGAGGATCGTGAAGCAGAGCTTTGACCGCGCCAAAAAACTGCTCGAAGAGCATATTGAGACACTCCATGAGGTAGCTGAGACACTCCTCGACAGGGAGGTCCTCGACGGTAGTGAACTGGACAAGATTGTCTTTGGCGACACCATTCCAGAGGGTGTACAGCAGGGCGGGGGAGCGACAGAGGCGGCGACGGCTGAGTAGGATAATCATTGTCACTGCTATATCTCATTGCCAGGAATCCGGCCTGTAATGCCTTTGGCATAGAGTAGAGAATCCCCACCCTTGCCGGTGGGGATTTGTACGAAGGGTACTTGCCTGTGACAACAACACAATGTTCAAGAGGTTGGCGCTATCATTACGACCTGGGAGTGAGTTGATACTTGAGGGGAGAAAGCGTCGATGGCCTTTAGGGAGGCGAACCCTCATCATGGGTGTGCTGAATATCACCCCCGACTCCTTCTCTGATGGCGGGAGATATCTGGAGAGAGGCGCCGCCATTGACAGGGCCATGACTATGGTGGAAGAGGGGGCCGATATCATCGACGTGGGGGGTGAGTCAACACGGCCTGGCGCCGCGCCGGTTCCCCTTGATGAGGAGATAAAGAGGGTCATGCCCGTGATCCAAGAGCTTGCCAAGAGAGATGTGGCCGTCTCCATAGATACGACAAAGGCTGAGGTTGCCAGGCAGGCCCTTGAGTGTGGAGTAGAGATGGTCAACGACGTTTCTGCTTTAACCTTCGACCGTGAGATGGCCCCTCTCTGTGCCCGTTATAAATGTGCCGTTCTACTCATGCATATGCGGGGAACACCGGTTACGATGCAGCAGAATGTAGCGTATCGGGATATCCTGGATGAAGTTACCGACTACCTGAAAGAGCGGATTGATTACGCATGTATTTCAGGGGTTGAGCGCTCACGGATAGCGGTGGACCCTGGAATAGGTTTTGGCAAGTCACCGGAGGACAACCTTAAACTTATCAATAATCTCAATAGACTGGAGAGCCTTGAGAGACCAATTGTACTGGGCGCCTCGCGGAAGTCCTTCATCGGGAAGGCCCTTGACCGTACGGTCGATGGCCGCTTTGAGGGGAGTGCGGCAACCGTAGCCGTTGGGATAGCGAAGGGGGCCAATATTGTGAGGGTTCACGATATCGGCCCAATGCGAATGGTTGCCGATATGGCAGATGCAATAGTAAATAGTTAGAAAACCTCTGAAGAATTCGTCCATGAATCCTTAAGAGAGCGCAAAAGAAAAGTGTAACTATTCAGCGAAAAAGATAAAAAAGTACTTGACACGTTATTTTGCTCAAA
>JBHHTR010000032.1:0-15500 GCA_046753505.1 Thermodesulfobacteriota bacterium | reverse complement strand
CTCCTCATAGGTTGCCAGAAGCCTCATCAGCCGCGCTTCTATCTCCTCAAACTCCGCCACCTTTTCTGCCGGAGGGGAGGTATCAACATCCTCCTCTTCGGGAAAATCAAGTTCCGCCTCCACCCTGCTCAGGAGGGTAAGGAGACGCCCTTTGATGCCGTTCACCTCTCGTGAGATCCTCCCCCTGAGCTGGCTGTTGGCCACCGACAGGGCGAGGTCGCTCTTTGCCTTGATGACCTCTGCGATCGCCTCGGCCTGGGCGAGGTCAATCTTCCCGTTCAGAAAGGCCCGCCTCGTAAATTCCCCGGCCCCGGCAAAACGTGCGCCCTGACGGAGGAGCGCTTCAAGGAGTCTCTTCAGCAGGAGTTGTCCGCCGTGGCACTGAAACTCGACCGTATCCTCACCTGTGAAGGAGCGTGGCCCCCTCATTACCACCATGAGACATGCGTCGATTGCCTCCCCCTCCTTAGAGTCAAAGGCCGTTCCGTAGTAGAGGCGGTGGGATTCAAGGCGGGAGATAGCCGCGTAGCTCCTGAAGAGCCGGCAGGCAATCGCCTCGGCCTCGGGACCGCTGAGACGGACGATGCCGACCCCCCCCTCGCCGGGAGGGGTAGCAATGGCCGCTATGGTGTCGGTAAGGTTCATAAATAGGTAGAGCAGGGGGCTGCTAACTCACTGCACGGCGTTAGCCATTGTGGTGTCCACACTCTGTTCAACGCTACTGATGATACAGGAGTTGGGCCGACTTCTCAAGAGGCAGAGCGGAAATTCACCACACAACCTTGGGAGTGGTTGACATGCCCCTTGATATACGTTTGCTACTTTTCCCGGTCTATTCAATGTCAAGCGAGGGCGCGAGCACATTCATGAATAATGCGGGATAAGGTTTTAATGGAGAGGGAAAAGAGGGGCCCTTGCCCTGCTCTTCTACGGCTACGCCACAGGCCTCTTCTCCAGCCGCAAGTTGGAGCGGGCAACCTACGACTCCGTTGCCTTTCGCTACATTGCCGCCGACGATCACCCCGACCACGATACGATCGCCACCTTTCGCAAACGCTTCCTCACAGAATTAAAACCACTATTTGTCGAGATACTTCTCATCGCTAAAGAGATGGATATCTTAAAGCTTGGGAAGATCAGCCTCGATGGAACCAAGATCAAGGCCAACGCCTCCAAGCATCGGGCGTTGAGTTGGAAGTATTAACCAGACATTCCTGAAAAATTGGGTTGACAGGGGCCCTCTTTTTTATTATATAGACTATAGAAAAATAGATTTATATGTAGGTTCCTATAGATAGTAGACCTCCGGGAGGAGGGATTATGGGCAAAAACCTGAAAATTTCTCATCTATGCTTTCTGCTATCCCTTTTGCTCTCCCTCTTTCTTGGAGACAAGGTTCTTGGAATGCTACCCCAACCACCTGGGGACAGCGTAACAACTGTTGGGGGTAGTCATGAGGCAAAGCTCCCGGCAGATGCCAATCAGAGAGCAGAGCAAGAGGGAGTCGTAAAGGAATCGCCATCGCTTCATCGTAATAAGGCGGTTAAAGTAGTTCTATCCAGGCCCTTCCCAGGGAAACCCTCTCCAACCACAATACACCCCAGGTCAATGGAGAGGGTTTTCATTCCTACACCCGACATCTTCAGAGGGGAAGTCGAAAGGAAGGAGATCTCCTTTACCTTCGATGGCGGCGCAGGAGCCAGAGAGACAGAGGAGATACTTGCAATCCTCCGTCGCCATCGTATCAGGACGACCATCTTCCTGACTGGCAACTTTATTGAGATATTCCCTCGGCTGGTTATCCAGATGGTAGAGGACGGACATGAGATAGGCAACCACACACTGACACACCCACACCTCACTACCTATAACCGTAACGCACGTCATCATACCCTTCCACGGATCGATCGGGAGTTTATTGTTAATGAGCTTCGGGAAACAGCACACCTCTTTCAGGAGTTGACGGGAGAGAAGATGGCCCCCCTCTGGAGAGCGCCTTACGGGGAGGTCAACAGTCAGATCCGGCGGTGGGCCTTTGATGCCGGATATCTACACATCAACTGGACGCGCAACTATGAGCGGCGGGAATCGCTGGACAGCCTCGACTGGGTAGACGATGCGGGCTCCAACCTGTACCACACGTCTGAGGGGATAAAGAGGAGGATACTCAACTTTGGCAGCGGGGGGCACGGCCTCAAGGGGGGGATTGTCCTGATGCACCTCGGCACGGAGCGTACGGTCGACAGGGCTGTCGATACACTCGATGAGACCATCACCGCCCTCGAAGAGAGGGGGTATCGATTTGTAAAGGTATCTGACCTCTTACAGAGGAGGAAGGGGCTGGCTACAGCGATGGAGAACCTGGCTCAACGCAGGATGGTTGCAGAACTGGAGGCGGAGAAACTGGAGAATAGGGCAGTTAGGTTTCCACAATAGCCCAATTTATTCTCGATGTGGAGCATGGGCTGTTGTCCCGCGATGGATGGTCAGCGAGGCTTAAGGTTTCAAGGACGCCTCTTCTGATACTACTGAACGATAGTCACGTATAACAAACTCCCGGCCAGCCTCCCTCTCTTCAAGGCTCTCATCAATGAGAATAACCTTAACAAGGCCATACTCCTCCGGTATTTGAAGGGTAGTAAAATAGTTGTCCAGGAGTTCTGTAATATCACGAGCAGTCATTGCTGTGGGCCTGTCACTCGGCAGGGTTATCAAGATAGTTTCACGATCCCTTCTCATCGTGAGATAGCGGGGAGCGAAACCCTTCTCTTCCAGCACGACGGCTCTCACACTGACCTCCATCGACTTAATGAAGCTCTCTATAGTTTTAATCTTATCGTATTCCCGCACCATGATTGCTGCAATAAAAGCTATCGATATCAATAAAACCAAAATGAACATCACTAAATGTGTGCGGTTCTTTTTCATTGTGCCCTATATGTCATGGACTATCTCTCCTTCCGTGCCGTGTACAGGTCAGCGCCTCCTGTGTCCAAATTCTGTAGACATTTAAACATAGAATAAAGAGATGGGCCCATGATTATGATGGCATGACAGATTCGTTGGGGAAAAATGTAGGGGGCGTATTCGTCTGGTTAGACATTACTAAACTGTAGTGCCTGCGTTTAATATGCCAAGATGAGTCACTCGCTCTCGCTCAGCGCCTTTGCAAAGGCGGCTTTGGCCTCCTCTTTGCGGCCCAGAACGTCACAACTGCAACCTCTGGCATACCACGCCGCCTGATAATCCGGTTTCAGGGCTATTGCATCGTCGAAGGCCGTAATGGCCTCTTCATGACGTTCGAGAGCAGAGAGGGCAAAGCCTTTTGCGTACCACGCTTCATGGTAGTCAGGTTTTATCGCGACTGCCTCACTGAAGGCCGCGATGGCCTCCGCCTGCTTGCCCAGTTCAAGAAGAACCCCTCCCTTGTTGAGCCACGCCTCATGGTAACCCGCTCTTATCGTAAGGGCTTTTTCATAGGCTGCAACGGCCTCCTCTTTTCGGCCCAGAGTGGAGAGGGCTACTCCTCTATCGAACCACGCCTCGAAATAGTCAGGCTTTAATGACACAGCTTTTTCATAGGCACCAATAGCTTCTTCATACTGCCTAAGGGAGTCAAGTATGTTGCCCTTCAAGTGCCATGCATCATGGTCGTCCTGATCCAGTCTGATTCCCTCATCTATAGCCGTACTCGCCTCATCATGCCTGTCGAGGGCATTGAGGCTCACGGCCTTGTAGTACCACGCGCTATTGTCTTTGGGGTTGACCTTGATAACCTCATCGAAGGCGGCTACCGCCTCGTCGTGCCTGCCAAGGGCGCCAAGGCAGACCCCCCTGTAGTAGCAAGCCTCGTAGCTGCCAGGTGTAATCCTGAGCGCCTCATCGAAGGCCTTTATTGCCTCCTCATAACGGCCCCTGCCGCCAAGGTCGGCGCCCTTGCCGCACCATGTCTCATAACTGTCAGATGCTGCCTTCATACTCTCCTCTTGGTTCCAGACCGTTGTATTTTATGGGTTAGATGGGAAATGGCCGATTCAATATATTTGCCCAGGATAAATGGGGCGGGCAACGCAGGTTATAGTCGCAAGCAACCTGGATGGAGGTGAAAAGAGGGCACGCTTCAGGAGCGGCCACTACTTGGGTGTTGCGTCTGACGACACGACTTTCTGAACTTCCTCTCCGTGCAGGTTATACTCTTTAATCCATTTCCTGGTGCCTTCCTCAAAAAGTGCCTCAGCGGCTAAAACACCGTTTTTATAATACTCCTTTATAATGCCCTCAGGTTTGCCGTTCTTAAAAGAGGCTTCAGCCTTTAATGCCTTATTGGAGTAATATATCTTTCCCGCCCCTTCACGCCTGCCATTTTTTATGGAGACTTCTTCCTTGATTGCTCCGTTTTTATGGTATGATTTTCCAACTCCATTGCTTTTTTTCTTCTTTTGTGCACGCTCCATACTTTATTACCTCACTTGTGTATTGTCTCTTACCCGACCTTGTACTGTAATAGCCTGTTATTGTTATAATATTGCTTGCATGATTCAAGGTGATAGCCATGATGCAACAAAATCTGGTGGGCGGTACTGGGATCGAACCAGTGACTTCCACCGTGTGAAGGTGGCACTCTACCGCTGAGTTAACCGCCCTGGAATACGCTCTTTCCAGTCCAGACATCACTATAGCAAGGCCAAAACTTACAAGCGCAACAGCGTTCACAGCATTTAGTTTTATATAGTATCACTCGTGGTAAGTCAAGGGCTTCCTTGCCCCGCAGGCGGCTGGACACACTATGCCATCCGTGATACAAGAAAATAATGTTGAAACGGTATGGCTTTTTCCTCTGGGTTACAGTGGTTGTCCTGATTCTAGTGACGATTCACCTCTATACGCGATTCTTTACCCCCCCCATCGGGGCCGCTCGTGAAGTTGTGATAATGATCCCACGGGGCGTCTCATTCAAGCTTATAGCAAAGGAGCTTAACAGTGCAGGGATTATTCGTAATGCCCGTGATTTTTCACTCCTGGCAAGTGTCAGGGGCGCTCACAGGAGAGTCAAGGCCGGCGAGTACCACTTCACGACCCCTGTAAGGCCCCTTGCCGTCCTCAATCAGCTTGTCGCTGGCATGACGATACAGCACCGCGTTACAATCCCTGAGGGATACACAATCGAGGAGATTGGGATCCTCATTGAGAGAGAGGGGGTGGCTAAAAAGGAAGAGTTTATTGAGAAGGCCCGTGATGCGGGGTTCGTTGCTTCCAGAGGACTTGAAGGGGATAGCTTTGAGGGATATCTCTTTCCAGATACCTACCGGTTGACAAAGGAGGCGCCGGTGGAGGAGATAATAGACATGATGGTGGCCCGCTTTAAGGAGGTCTACACGGAGAGTATGGATGCCAGGGGCGCAAAACTCGGTCTTACCCGCCGGGAAATCGTGACCCTCGCCTCAATTATTGAGAAAGAGAGCGGCAACAGTGATGAGCGGCGCCGTATCTCAGCGGTATTTCATAACAGGATGAAGAGGGGAATCCCCCTCCAGAGCGATCCTACCGTTATCTACGGCATTGCTGATTTCGACGGCAATCTAACGAGGAGACACCTGCGCACACGGACGCCATACAATACCTACCTCCTCTACGGTCTCCCCCCCGGGCCAATTGCGAATCCGGGCAAGGAGGCCCTTGAGGCTGCGGTAGAGCCAGTCAAGGAGGGGTACCTCTACTTCGTCTCCAAGAACGATGGGAGCCACTACTTCTCAAAGAGCCTGAGGGAGCACAACAGAGCAGTCTATAAGTATCAGAGGCACAGGAGGCGGTCAAAGGGTGCGAAGGGTTAAAGGCTGTTCATTCGGCGGTGCTCTTACTAGAGCGTCGGCTTGTCCTGACTTATTCTGTAGAGGGTATTGCCCTCTCTTTCAGCACCAGCCTGCCCTTCAGTCCCGATGAGGCGGTTATCTCCCCAGCTTCATCAATGATCATACCCTCTACGCCACTCATTGATTCAATGAGGGCCATCCCCTTTTCTGGTCCCAGTACAAAAACGGTAGTTGAGAGGGCGTCGGCCAGCGTCGGCTCCCGTGAAAGGATGGTAACCCCCTGTGTGCCGCGAGCGGGGAAGCCCGTCAAGGGGTCGAGGATGTGGTGGTACCGAACCCCGTCCCGTATGACAAACCGTTCATAGTCGCCTGAGGTTGCTATCGCCTCGTTGGTGAAGGATATCTCTCCTGCGAGCACTCCCTCCCGCCTCGGATGCTGGATGCCTATCTTGAAGGGCCTCTGTCTCTTATCACGGTCAAAGACCACCATGTCCCCGCCGGCCTTAACGATACCCCTCGTTATGCCGCCTCCCTTGAGTACCTCTACCGCCCTTCCGACGATGTACCCCTTGGCTACACCTCCAAGGTTCAGCGCCATGCCCTCTTTACCGAGGGAGATGGCGCTATCATCCCTGTCAATAACGACCTGCCGGTAGTCGACAAACTTCAATAACTCTTCGACTGCCTCACGAGATGGGATGGCTCTCTCCTTTTCACCTGAAAAGCTCCATAGTTGCCCAAGGATACCGACTGTAGGGTCAAAGGCCCCGCCGCTCACTTTCGCTATCTCCAGTGCTCTTGTGGCAACGAAGATAACTTCAGGGGAGACTACAACCTTACCCTTACCGGCACTTTGGTTGATTCTTGAGACGTCGCTATCGTCCCGATAGCTGCTGAAGATGGCCTCCAGCCGGTCTATCTCCCGGAAAGCCGCCTCCACCGCCCTGTCGATCCCTTCCTCCTCTCCGCCGTATACGGTAATCTCCACGACGGTTCCCATCTGCATTCGGGCGAAGCTGTACTCCATGGGCGCCTTTGTGTTGAGCGTCGCGTAGAGAAGGAGAAAGACGATGAGTGTAACGGTGAGGTAGGATAAGCTCTTCTTTAGTCTGCTGTTCATCTGGAGGAGAAAGAGTAGTGCCTGTAAAATCCGTGGCGAGTCACGGGTGGATATGGTAAAGGGGGGAAGTGGAGCAGAGGTTGGGAACCTCTGTTACGAATCCTCATCATGAGGGATGTCGAGTCTTGCAGAGACGTTAGCTGACCCCTCATCGTGAAACCGCCTTGCGAAGACATCGAGTCTCTCCTCATTTGATTTACATTCAACACAGACCTTTGTGAAGGGCATGGCAAGGAGACGACCCTCGGCAATGGGTTCTCCACACTCATCACAGAGACCGTAGCTTTTGTCTTTCAATCTGTCGAGGGCGGCGTCAATCTCTGACAGTTTCAGTATCTCACGGTCTCCAAGGATGAGGGAAAGCTCCCGCTCCCGCTCATTGCTTGCAACGTCATAGATATCTCCAACGTCAACATTGAGTGGGCCATCTTCGCCCGGCTTCTTTCCCATCACCTCGTTGAGGATCTCAGACTTGGACCTGAGCAGCATCTCCCGAATCTGTCGCTTGAAGGGGATCGGCTTCTTTGGGGCAGACTTTTTGGCGGAGGTCTTTTTAGTTGCCTTTTTAGCTGCAACCTTGCTCGCCGCCGCCGCTTTTGGCCTGACGGCGCTCTTTGCGGCGCTCTTCCGGGCAGAGGTTCCCTTTGTAGCCTTAGTGGTGGCAACCTTCTTTTTGGCGGCGTCCTTGCTGTTTTTGGCTGTCACTGCCTTCTTTGCAGGAGCCTTCTTTTTCTCTGCTATCTTAGCCATATTAAGGTAAAGGAGTATACAGGATTATTTTATGTTGTCAATCATAAAATCATCTGTTACGTTCATCAAGTCAGCACAAATTACCCTGATGGGGAACATTCGACATGAGAGATGTAAGGCATCAATGAAAAACGGAAAGGGAGGCAAGCTGAGCGTGGCAGCGGGTCATTGTGGATGGCTGGAGGTGGAGGTCTCCTGTGGTGAGGCGAGGCGGGACGAAGCCGTTGAGCTTCTTATCGCCTCCGGCAGCGCCAGCGTAGTTGATAGTGAGAGCTCCATTACGGCCTATCTGCCCGCCGATGATGGTGTGGAGGAGAGGTGCAGTCTGCTCAGGGAGGAGCTGCGGCAACTGGACTTTCACGCTACTATCCGTCCCTTTAAGGAGCTCGACTGGACTACTGAATGGAAGAGATTTATCAGGCCCACTACCGTCTCCAGTGGACTGCTCATCAAGCCGACGTGGGAGGAGGTTGAGCCACGGCAGGGACAGGTAGTCATTGAGATAGATCCTGGAATGGCATTCGGGACTGGAGACCATCCAACGACACTGATGTGCCTGAAGGCGCTGGAGAGAATCATAGCGGAGAGGCGGATTGTGGATATCCTCGATGTAGGAACTGGCGCCGGGGTGCTGGCCATCGCCGCGCGACGGCTAGGCGTGGAGAGAGTGGTAGGGATCGATACGGACGTGACAGCTCTTAAAGTTGCCCGGAAGAACGCCAGGCTGAACGGCGTCTCCATTACCATCTCCGGGAAGCCCCTCGACAAGGTGAGCGGGCAATTTGCCATCGTTGTCGCAAATATCATCTCCGAAGAGTTGGTGCGAATCTCCGAAGAGTTGGTGAAGAGGATGACGCCCGACGGTCTGCTCATCCTCTCCGGCATCGTACAGGAGAGGTTGAGTGAGGTGGTGGAGTGCTATAAATTGTTGGGTATCAAGAGGCACAGAACGCTGAGACAGGGAGAGTGGGTCTGCCTTGTCTTGAAACGTGGCGCTAAGTAGCGTGCGGAGGGGCGGGTGAGACGGTGAGACGGTTTTTTGTTGAGGGAATCAAGGGGGATGACAGATCGGTAGTCATCACAGGGGAGGAGTTCTACCACCTCGCAAGGGTACTCAGATTGAAGCGGGGGGCTCATGTTGCCATCTTTGACGGGCGCGGGCTGGAGATGACAGGACGGGTTGCCTCCATCAAAGCTGACAGGGCCGTCGTCGATGTGACTGGCTTGAGGGAGAATAGTGCGGAAAGCCCGCTGGAGATAACCCTCCTTCAGGGAATAGCCAAGGGCGGCAGGATGGAGATCATCATCCAGAAGGGAACGGAGTTTGGGGTATCGTCCATACGTCCATTTTCGACGGAGAGGAGCGTTCCTAAGCCCGGTGCAGCGGGGAGTAAAAGGCGGCTCCATCGGTGGAAGAGGGTTGCTCTTGAGGCGGCAAAACAGTGCGGCAGGGGCATTATCCCCGCCATTGAGGAACTGGCACCACTGGAGGAGGCGATAGTGGGGCACGGTGATTGCCTGAAGCTGGTACCGTGGGAGATGGAGAAGAGTAGAGGCATCAGGGAGGTAGTCGAACAGTATCGCCAAGAGAGGGCGGAGGGGTTGGAGGGGCAGGGAAAGGTGGCTAAGGTAGTTGTCCTGGTAGGCCCGGAGGGGGGACTCTCGCGGGAGAGTGTCGAGATGGCGTGGCGTGAGGGGTTCCAGCCGGTTACCCTCGGCCCGAGAATCTTGAGGACGGAAACGGCGGCAATAGCCATCCTCGCCCTCCTCCAGTACGCCCTGGGTGATTTGGGGCAGGCAGTGGAGCGGCAACCCACCGATTCCAATTCCGTCGGAATAGGTCACAAAATCAGAGAGGAAGAGAGATGCGGATAGTAGGTACAGGTGAAAAGGGTTTTGACGGAGCGCTGAAAAAGATCCTCAAGAGGGGGGAGGCCGACACCTCGAAGGTGGAGGAGGCGGTGAAATCAATCATCAAGGGGGTGCGAAAGCGGGGTGACCGGGCGCTCATCAGCTATACACGCAAATTTGATGGCGTTGCTCTTGGTAAACCCGGTTCCATGGAGATAGCTCGTGGACAGCTTGAAGAGGCCCTCGAGAGCATAGGCAGAAGTGACAGGCAGCTATTGAAAAAAGCGGCACGGAGGATCAGGGACTTCCACCGTCGCCAGCTTCCAAAGTCGTGGTCCATGAGGGAGGAGGACGGCACCCTCCTGGGCCAGCGGGTTACACCTCTCGAAAGGGTCGGTATCTACGTTCCCGGAGGGAAGGCCGCATATCCGTCAACGGTCTTTATGAACGCCATTCCGGCAAAGGTCGCCGGTGTTCATGAAATTGTAATGGTCACCCCCCCCTCTAAAGAGGGCGTTAACCCCTATGTCATGGCGGCGGCGGCCATCGCGGGGGTAGAGAGGCTCTTCCAGGTCGGGGGCGCTCAGGCAGTGGGCGCACTCGCCTTCGGGACGGAGAGCATTCCGAAGGTTGACAAGATAGTTGGCCCCGGCAACATCTACGTTGCAACGGCCAAGCGCCTCGTCTACGGTACGGTCGATATCGACATGATAGCAGGGCCTAGCGAGATACTGATCATCAACGACGGTACGGGGGAGTCCGAGTGGATAGCGGCAGACCTCCTCTCCCAGGCGGAACACGACGAGCTTGCATCATCGGTGCTGATAACGACCTCTCACGAGATGGCAAAGGCGGTCTCCGGGGCGGTGACAAGGCAGCTCAAGGCACTTTCGAGAAGGGCCATAGCAGGGGAGTCGATAAAAAAGTACGGCCTCATCATCGTAACGAAGGACCTTAACGAGGCGGCGGAGATAGCCAACTCGATTGCGCCGGAACATCTGGAACTCTTCACCAAAAACCCATCAAGGCTCATCAGGAAGATACGGCACGCCGGGGCAATATTCCTCGGCTACCACACCCCTGAAGCGCTCGGCGACTACATGGCAGGACCGAACCATACCCTCCCGACAGGCGGCACGGCGCGCTTCTCCTCACCCCTCGGCGTCTACGACTTCGTAAAGTACTCAAGTATCCTCTCCTTTCCGCCCAATGGTCTCTCACGGCTTGGTGAGAGTGTCGAGCGTTTCACGGCCATCGAGGGGCTAGAGGCCCACGGAAAGAGTGTCTCTGTAAGGCTGAAGGGACGTAAGGCGTAGAATATTGATAGCCGCGAATTGATGCTGACAGTTGTTCCAGCCATAGCCCTCCTTAATCACACCGATTTGAGAAGTCTGTTCCCATGATGACCTCTCCAGACAATCAGCGGAAGAGGGTCATTGAGGTAGACCACCTGACCAAGGCTTTCAACGGCGTCCGGGCCGTTGACGGCATCTCCTTCAATGTATATGAAGGTGAAATCCTCGGCGTCCTAGGCCCAAACGGCGCAGGGAAGACGACAACCCTCCAGATGCTCCTCGGCATCACCACTCCCACCGAAGGGGATATACGCATTTTCGGCCTCGACCCTGCCACTCATCGTGAAGAGATTCTAAGACAGGTTAACTTCTCCTCCACCTACATCTCAATGCCCCTCTCCCTGACCGTCATGGAAAACCTCACCGTCTTCGCCGGTCTCTACGGTATCAGGCGACCAAAGGAGAGGATACTCGCCCTCCTGCGAATCTTTGAGGTGGAGGATCTGAAAAAGAGGACGGTGAGAAAGCTATCGTCGGGTCAGGTGACGAGGATCGGTCTCGTCAAGGCCCTCCTCAACGAGCCGAAGATCCTCTTCCTCGATGAACCTACTGCCAGCCTCGACCCCTACATGGCCGATAAGACGAGGAGCCTTCTCAAGCAGATACGCAACGAGAGGGGGCTCTCCATAATCTACACATCACACAACATGAAGGAGATGGAGGAGATAAGCGACCGCCTTCTCTTTCTCGACAGGGGGCGGATCATCGCGGAGGGGCGGCCCGACCAACTCCTCTCGACCTTTGCCGGGAAGGACCTTGAGGATGTTTTCCTGAAGGTAGCCCGTGGGACATTTCAGGAAAATGTGTGACGGTGTTAAGATGAAGCTCACCGAAGGCGTACTACCCCACTACGCCATCAGCCTTATTTGTTATGACACGCCTGGCAGAGTTCGCTTCTCCTGTTATCCATGATGAGGAGGGGGTCCGGTATGGAGGGGATGGCGCTCCGTCTTTCGGTGAGGGTCTGGTGGTCTGCCTTTGAGTAGGGAACGTGGCATGTGGCGCAGCCGACCCGGCCGTTAAAGAGTTGTATCGATGGATTGAGTGTGGCCGCCTTTGAGTAGGCAACACCGACCGGGTGGTGGTCGGCCGTGTCATAAGGGACGCTATCGTTATGGCAGCTAAGGCACCTGGTTGATTCACTGTCGAGTGGAGCCCCATCTGCCTGGGTGGGCAGAACTGCCACGCCCGTAAAAACAACTACGGTGAGGATGAGGAGGCATTGCATGGCTCTGCCCAGATGGTTGAAAATTGTCACTATCTTTTTTTGTCTCTTCATTGTTTCACCCTCCCTGGATCGGTTGGTAGACGGCTATGGATGGTAATTTTCTAACGACCTAATTGAGGGGCAAGCGCGAGCTCATCCCTCTCGAATGTTTGGTTGCCAGCAAGCTGCTCTCAAGACGCTCTGCTGGCACTCTGTCGGACTTGATCCTCGTGTTTTCGCGTTTGATGCTTACAAGCTCTGCTATTATCTGCGCTTGGCGCTTTTGGTCTAAGCGCTCATCACAGATCGCGCTCTGTTGGCTCTGACTACAACTTCACCCCCTGAGCAAGAGATTCATGTCAAGGGCCGCGATTAATTCTTCCATAGAAGTTTTGTTATCCCATGTCGGTATCCTGCCTATGATTGGCAGGGTGGTGAAGCGAACGATCTCTTCTACGGCGCTCTCCTCATCTTCCGAATAGTTATTGAATACAATACCGGCAATACCGATGCCGTGTTGTCGCGCTGTTGAGACGGTGAGAAGAGTGTGATTGATCGTCCCCAGTTGTGTCCCTGCAACAATGATGACGGGGAGTGCCAACCACTTTATAAGGTCGGTCACGGTTGCTGTCTCGTTTATGGGAACCATGAGGCCACCCACGCCTTCGACCAGGAGTGTCTCGTGTCGTTTCGCGAGTAGCTCAAAGGGGTCCATGATTAAGCTCCGCTCTATTACCTCCCCCTTTGCCCGTGCCGCAATGCTCGGCGCTGCGGGTAGGTGGAAACGGTACGGGTTGATCAGGTCAATGTCATCCTCCGTTCCGACTGCTTCCTTAAGGAGCGTAGCGTCAGCGGGGATGAGCTTCCCATCCTTTTCAAGACACCCCGTCTCCATCGGCTTCATGACGCCTACGTCGATGCCCTCTTTCCTCATAGCGGTGGCGATGAGAGCCGTTATGAAGGTTTTACCGATGCCAGTGTCGGTGCCGGTTATGAAGAATCCCCTCTTCATGGGTTATTTAAACATGTTGTCGAGGACAAGCATGACACAGAATCCGCCGATGAGTCCGAAGGTGGCCTCCCTCTCGTATCCCCGTCTGTGTGTTTCGGGGATTATCTCATCGGATATGACGTAGAGCATCGCCCCGGCGGCGAAGGCAAGGGCGTAAGGGAGGATGGGAGCCATGACGACGACGGCGGCGGCGCCGATGAGTCCCATAGGCGCCTCGACGAGGCCGGTGAGGGTGGCGTAAAAGAGCGCTCGTGGTTTTGAGTACCCCTCCCGTGTGAGGGGGAGGGCCACCGCGAGACCCTCCGGCATATTCTGAAGTCCTATGGCAAGGGCCAGCACCATCCCGGCGGTAACGTCGCCGCTGCCGAATCCTACCCCTACGGAGAGTCCCTCCGGGAAGTTGTGGATGGTGATGGCGAAGGCGAAGAGCCAGACCTTTCTGAGAGAGCTCTTCGGTCCCTCCGCGCCGATCCCCGGCTTTGGATGAAATTGGGGCAGCATCTTATCGGCAAGCTCTATGAATATGACTCCCAGAAGAAAGCCGACCACTGTTCTCCATATACCGCCGATCTCGATGGCGGGGACGATGAGGGAAAACATGGTGGCCGATAGCATTACCCCCGCTGCGAAGCCGAGGAGGGTATCCATAAGCCGTTCCGAGACGCGCTTGATGAAGAGGACGGGGAGGGCGCCCACCCCCGTAGCGAGACCGGCGATTGTGGCGGCAATAGTCCCCATGAGAACGGGGTTCATGGTGGAAAGGCTATCCATTTATTTTTTCGTAAACAGTTGTGTGATGGCTAAGTAAAAATTTCGACATACAAGGAGTAGCGGCTTTTCAGGCGCGAAGGCATACATGTGGTATGTCGAGTGTCTGAAAAATTGCTACGACCCAGTAGATCGGACTTTTTACTTAGCCATCATCCATTGGTTACTGCTGCAATAGAGCGGCCTACGACGGCAACCATCTCCTTCAACTCTGACTCCTTGATGCTGAGAGGGGGCATGAGGATGATGACGTCTCCGATGGAGCGTACGATGAGCCCCTCCTGTAGAGCCGCCGCGCAGACCTTTTTGCCCATACGCTTTCCCGGTGGGTATGACGTTTTACTCTTCCTCTCCCTGACGAGTTCGATGCCCGCAATGAGACCGATATGGCGGAGATCGCCCACATGTCCGAGGGCGTCTATCTCCTTTAGGAGCTTTGCGAAGAGGCGAACCTTGGAAGCCATCCTCCTGATGACTCTCTCACTCTTGAAGATGTCGAGGTTTGCGATGGCCGCTGCACATCCAAGCTGGTTGCCCGTATAGGTATGGCCGTGGAAGAATGCCTTGTACTGGTCGTACCGTCCGAGGAATCTTTTGTATACCCTCTCGGTGGTGAGGGTTGCCGCCAGTGGGAGGTAGCCGCCGGTGATGCCCTTGGCGAGACAGAGAAAGTCTGGCCTTATCCCTTCATGTTCACAGGCGAACATCCTCCCCGTCCGCCCGAACCCTGTCGCGACCTCGTCAGCGATGAGGAGTATCCTGTACCTCCTGCATATCCCCTCAATCTTTTTAAGGAAGCCCGGGGGAGAGACGACCATACCGGCGGCGCCCTGTACCATGGGTTCGATAATACAGGCGCCGATCTCGCGGTGGTGCTTCTCTGCGATTTTTTCAAATTCATCTGTACAGGCCATGGCGCAGTCGGGATAGCGCCTTTGGATGGGACAGCGGTAGCAGTAGGGGTAGGGGGCTCTGAAGGCGTCGAAGAGGAGGTGGCGGTACTTCTCGACAAAGATGGGGATCTCGCCGACACTCATGGCGCCAAAGGTGTCACCGTGATAGGCGCCTGTGAAGGCTATGAATCTGGTCCGCCTATTCGCGTCACGGCTCCGGCTCTGCTGCCAGTACTGGAAGGCCATCTTGAGGGCCACCTCGACGGCTGTCGATCCGTTGTCCGAATAGAAGAGAAGTGAGAGGCCGTCGGGGGCTATCTTGACGAGCCGTTCGGCAAGTTCTATTGATGGTCTATTGCCAAGGCCGAGGAGGGTTGAATGGGCGATTTTATCGAGCTGTAACTTGACGGCCAGGTCAATCTCCCTCTTCCGGTGACCGTGAATATTTGCCCATAGAGAGGAGCCGCCGTCGAGGTACTTATTCCCGTTTACGTCAAAGAGGTAGCTGCCTTCGCCACTCTCAATAATGAGAGGCGTTTCCTCCTCCCACTCCTTCATCTGTGTGAAGGGGTGCCATACGTGCCGCCTGTCGAGCCGCTCAAGGCTGCGAACCTTCTTACGTGTCATAGCGATGGATTTTAGCACCTTTTATGAGAAAGGGGAAGGGGGGCGGAGGGTTGGCAGGGGCATTCCGTTCTTTTTTAACCCGAGTGATATCATTGGCATCTTTGATC
>JBHHTR010000031.1:0-15835 GCA_046753505.1 Thermodesulfobacteriota bacterium | reverse complement strand
GGCGGTGCGAGATCACGAGGAGGTCGATGTGACCAATGCCGAATTCGCTCAGGTAGCGGCGCAGGAGCAGGGGATCGGGGCCGCCGTCCACGAGAATCGTCTCACCGTCCGGACCGCGGAACATCGTCGCATCACCTTGACCAACATCGAGAAAGGCCACCACCGGGCGATCCGGCGGAGCCGTCGGAGCGATCCCTACCGCCACGATCACGATGGCTGCGACCGCCCCAACCGGCCGCAGCCATCGGTACCGGATGCACAGCGCGATGACGGCCGCGACCGGTACCGCCGATCCTCGTGACACACGGGGCAGCCCGGCAGCGACATGAGCGATCCCCAACACCACGCCGGCCAACCACCCGCCGGCAGCGATCGCCACGTTCCAACCTGTGACGGCGCCGATTCCTCCCACCGCGGTCGAAGCCGCCACGAGCGGGGCCGCCAAGAGGTTCGACACCGGGGCGAGCAGGGCCACAGACCCGAACCAGAGGAAGAGCAAAGGAGCGACGGCCATCTGAGCCGAGATCGTCGCCCCGAGAACGGCCCACACTGGCCGCGGGCTTCGTCCCGACCACACGGATGACCCGGCGATGATCCCGGCGGTCGCACACACCGACAGCGCAAGCTCCCGGCGAGCCCCGGAGCCACCAGCAGGGCGGCCGCAGTGGCCCCACCGAGCGCACCCCACGGACCGACCGGCCGTCCTGCGAGGCGGCCGACAAGCACCAGCCCGGCCATGAGCGCAGCCCGGACGACCGATGGTTCCCACCTCGTCACCACGACGAATACGGCTATCCCGACCAGGCCGAACAGGGCACGCCGCCGCGGTCCGACACCGAGCGGGCCACCCACCAGCCACCACGCCGCCAGAAACAAGGCCACATTGCTCCCGGACACCGCCACGTAATGCGACAAGCCGGCAAGGCGCAGCGCCTCCACGTCCGCCGGGGGCAGTCGCTCGATGGCCCCGATCAAGAAGCCGGAGAGGAGTGCGCCCCGTGGAGACCTCGACGCCTCGTCCAGCGAGCCGAGCACCCTGCGACGAACCGCGTTGCCGAACGCCAGGACCAGATTCGGCGCAGACCCGAGCCGAACGACCGACCGTGCCTCCAGCACCCCGCCGATCGGCCGACCGCGATACGACCGCAGACTCGAATCGATCGCACCCGCGACCCGAACCGGCTCGCCGACCATGATGCCGCCATCCCCGCCTCTCACCAGCAAATCGGGACCACGCCACGGTGCACCGCCGCCACCGGTGACGATCCGAAGCGGCCGCACCACCAGAACCTGTGATCCGAATCCGGCGACCGAGTCAGTCGAATCGGAGACTGCCACCCCTCGCACCTCGATGTGGTCGCTCGGGATGGGCATCTCCCGTCCGTCGGCGATGCGCGCCGCTCCCAGGCCCCCCACAGCCAGACCGGCGGCGCACGCCACCGCGCACAGCGCCCCGAGCCGGCTCTTGAGCGCCAGGACTCCGATCACCACGATCAGGACCGCCCAGGGCACCGAATGGAGCCCCACGCCGAGCCACACACCGACGGCGAACACGACCGAATCCCACTCGGTGCCGTTCGGGCGTCTGATCAGGGGACGACAACCGCATCGCGCAACGCGGCGAGCTTCGACTCACCGATCCCGGGCACACCGAGGAGATCCTCGACCTCTTCGTAGGGCCCGTTCGCATCGCGATACTCGGCGATGCGAACGGCCAGGACCGGTCCGACGCCCGGTAATCCTTCGAGCTGATCGGCGGTGGCGGCGTTGATGCGCACTCGCCCCCCGGCCATCTCATCGGTCTGAACCGACAATCCAGGAACGACGACCCTGCTCCCATCGCTCAAGCCGGCGGCGAGATTCAGCGCGCCCAACTGTGCATCGGCAGACGCCCCACCCGCTGCTGCGATCGCATCGGCAACTCGAGCATCGGCGTCGACCGTGACGAGGCCGGGACGGACGACCGCTCCCGAGACATGGACTGTGACAGCCGCCCGCGCCCCGCTCGCCAGCACCTCGATCGGAGGAGGCTCCACCGCCGCCGGCCACGCAAAGACCGCAAGACCGACGGCACACGCCGCCGCCGCACCGGCGACCAGGAGACTCCTATCCACTCGACCCTTGTATCAGAGCGCCGGTCGGGGAGGAACCCCCTCGTCTCACACCGAGAAGAGCGCCACCACCGTCACCAGATTGAAGCCGGCGTGCATCGCCACGGCCCGACCCAACCGTCCCGTCGATACGACGGCGCGACCCATCACGAGGCCGAGCACGAAGAGGAAGGGCACAGCGAACGCGGCACCGGGATCGAGCAGGTGGAGCACGGCAAACGCGGCGGCGGAGACGACGATCGACATGCGGTCGGTGTGGGTCCTTCGCAGCGCCCCCAGCAGGACACCGCGAAAGATGAGCTCTTCGGATATCGGCCCCAAGAGGATGACCCCTCCCATCACCAGCGCACGATCCCCCCACCCGACGGCATCCGCCGCGATGTCGACGACCTCCTGAGTCGGCGGGTCGAACCCGAAGAGGACGACCACCACCCAGTAAGCGGCAATCGACAACACCAGCTGCAGGCTCGCTCCGATCAACACGCCGACGATGTCGTCCGGAAGGATCCCTATCGCCAGGGACCGCCGCCAGTCGGTTCGTCGCGGCGCCAGCCACACGATCACGCCGAGCGACCCCGCCGTCTGAGCCGGGACGACCAGGCCGAACAACTTGGCGACGCCGGGGTCCGGGCCGAGAAACGCGAGGACGATCGTCGTGGCCATCAGCCCGGCGAGGACCGCGAGGCCCGCATCACGCGGGCGCCAGGGCGTGCGCTCAGCCGCCGATTCTCGCTGCAACCTCACGAGCCTCCCGCTCCAGCGCGATTCCGAGATAGGCCTCGTGGTGCGTCAGGCCGCTCCGCCTCCCCCTCAGGTAATCGCCGAGGTAGGTCCTGGCCCACCCCAGAGCTCCGAGCCGCCGCCACTGGTCGATGTGCGTCAGCTCGTGGACGATGAGCCTCCCCACCTCGGCGTCGGACCCCTCGAATCGCACCGGGGCGAGGTAGATCCCCCACGGCATGGCAACGGCCGTGATCCGCTTGGCCCACACGGCGCGAAACCACCGGCGCGCCGCGTTCACGGGGACCGTCGAAGGATCGACGGACGGCAGCGCAACGGCAATCCGCTCCCGATCTATACCGGCGCGGTCGAGTGCCTGCTGGGCCCAGAACCTCACGCCGAGACGACATTGACGAGATTCGGGGCGCGCACGATGACCCGATCGGGCTCACCCTCCACGTGCTCCGCAACCTTCGCCGATGCCAGCGCCACGGACCGCGCCTCGTCTTCGGAGATGTCGACGGGTACGTCGATTCTGTCACGCACCTTGCCGTTCACCTGGACGATCATCGTGACCGACTCCTCGGCGGCGAGCCGTTCGTCGTAAGCCGGCCATGTCGCATGGGCGATGCTGCCGTCGCCGCCCATTCGCTCCCACAGCTCCTCGGCGATGTGCGGAGCGATTGGAGCGATGATCCGAACGAAGGCGTCCGCCACCTCGCGCGGGATCCGCTCGAGGCCGACCAGGGCGTTGTTGAGCTCGAAGAGCCGAGCCACCACGGTGTTGAACCGCAGCGCCGGCATGTCCTCGGTCACCTTCTTGATCGTCCTGTGGGTCAGGCCGTGCATCTCCTTCAGATAGCCTTCAAGCTCCTCTGAGCCGTCGTAGGCCGCTACCCCCACCAGGGAGTCCATATTATCGTCAACAAGCCTCCAGACCCTTCTGATGAAGCGGGATGACCCCTCGACTCCGTCATCATTCCACTCCAGATCCCTCTCTGGAGGGGCCGCGAAAAGTGTAAAGAGGCGGGTCGTATCGGCGCCGTACCGCTCAATAATCGTATCGGGATCTATCGTATTCAACTTTGACTTGCTCATCTTCTCAATAGCGCCTATCTCCACCTCCGCGCCACACCGCTCACATCGGCCATCCTCAACCTCAGTTGGATAGATGTAGCCGTCCTTCGGGCATCTAGTGATCTCCTTGCAGACCATCCCCTGAGTCAGGAGCTTCTTGAACGGCTCATCGGCAGTAACCAGACCGAGATCCCTCACTACCTTCGTGAAGAACCGTGCATAGAGGAGGTGCATCACGGCGTGTTCTATCCCGCCCACATAGTGGTCCACCGCCATCCAGTAGTTGGCGCTGTCGCTCTTGAAGGGGGCCGATTCATCGTGGGGCGACAGATATCGGAGGAAGTACCATGACGAATCGACAAAGGTATCCATCGTGTCGGTCTCCCGTCTCGCATCACCGCCGCACTTCGGACAGGTCGTCTCTTCAAAACTACCGGAGCCCTTGAGGGGCGACACCCCGCCTTCAGTGAAGGTAATATCCTCTGGGAGGATAACCGGCAACTCCTCATACGGCACCGGCGTTACGCCGCACCGGTCGCAGTAGACGATCGGTATGGGGCACCCCCAGTACCGCTGTCTTGAGATGCCCCAGTCCCGGAGCCGGTAGGTAATAGCCCTCTTTCCAAGACCCTCCTTCTCAAGGTGACTGACAATTGCTTCAATGGCCTCTCTGTTACCCATCCCGTCAAAGGGGCCGGAGTTGACCATCACACCGTCGTCAACGTAGGCAGCCTCCATTTCGGCGGGATCAAGGTTACTGTCGGGCGGATTGATGACAACCTTCAGCGGCAGTCCATACTCGCTGGCAAATTCGAAGTCCCGCTGGTCGTGAGTGGGAACGGCCATGACCGCGCCGGTCCCGTACCCCATTAGGACAAAGTTAGCCACATAGATGGGAACCCGCTCCCCCGTCAGGGGATTGGCGCAGTATGCGCCGGTGAAGATACCCCTCTTCTCCTGGAGACCCTCGCCCCCTGGCCCCTTTTCCTCCCCCTTGATACTCTCGATAAACTCCCTTACCGCCACCTCATACTCTCCTCCCGTGATAAGCCCCTCGACCATGGGATGCTCAGGGGCAAGGCTCATGAAGGTGACGCCGTAGAGGGTATCTGGCCGGGTCGTGAAGACGGTAATGGGATCAGCTCCATCAAGAGCGGGGGTGGCATTTGGCTCAATAACGGGAAAGCGCACCTCGGCGCCGACACTCTTCCCTATCCAGTGACGCTGCATCGTCAGGACACGGTCTGGCCACTCGGTGAGGGTGTCACACCCTTCGAGTAGCTCCTCGGCGTAGTCGGTAATCTTAAGGAACCACTGGTCAAGCTCCCGCCCATCCACCTCGCTCTCACACCGCCAGCAACGACCGTCATCGACCTGCTCATTAGCCAGCACCGTCACACACTTGGGACACCAGTTCACCGACGAACGTTTCTTGTAGGCAAGCCCCTTTTCAAGCATCTTGAGCAAGAACCACTGGTTCCACCGGTAGTAGGCGGGATCGCAGGTCATCACCTCGCGGTCCCAGTCGTAGCTGAAGCCGAGACGCTTGAGCTGTCTCCTCATATTCTCAATATTCTTGTAGGTCCATTTGGCAGGGTGGATGTTGTTCTGGATGGCCGCGTTCTCAGCCGGGAGGCCGAAGGAGTCCCACCCCATAGGATGGAGCAGGTTGTACCCCTGCATCTTGTAAAAGCGCGCAAGAACATCCCCGATAGAGTAGTTCCTCACATGCCCCATGTGTATCCGGCCCGACGGGTAGGGAAACATCTCAAGGAGGTAGAACTTCTCCTTCGACTCGTCATCGGTGACCGTGAAGGCCCCTGCCCTCTCCCACTCACCCTGCCACTTCTCTTCTATCTCTTTCGGATTGTACTTTAAAGACACCTCTTTACACTCACTTTCGCTGTAATTTCCTGTGATTTTTTAACACATTGCAAAATCATTTTCAAAGAAAAAGGAGCAATCAAAAACCTACAGCAGGCAGATCATAAGCTTTGAACCGCCGCATCCAGGTCAGCAAAAAATTCAACATGGTCGAAGACTTGCGTTCTGTTAAGCTTCAAGAATTTCGCCTTATGCTTTTCCTGTAAAACGAAAATTATCTTCATACCTTTTTGCCCAAGTTTGGTTATGAGGTCCTTCAAGGTGAAGATGGCAGTAATATCAATAAATGGAACCTCCAGCATATTGACTATAATCGTTTTAGTATCGAGGACCGTATCGATTTCATTCTCAAAGGCTGTGCTGGAACCAAAGAAGAAGGCTCCGTCAACATTGATCAACCTCGCATGTTTCTTCTCAAGGTCGTAATGTACGATCTCATGGTGGCTGTTCGACTCAACGGTTATATTCGCCTCTTTTGATATTCTGTAAACAATCAAGAGCGAAGATAAAACAATGCCTACCCCAACGGCAGTAATAAGATCCACAAATACGGTGCATAAAAAGACGGCGACCATAACGGCCAGATCATTTTTCGGACTCCCTTTCCAGACCCTCAGGAAGCGATAATCCAGTATATCAACACCCACTTTTATCAGGATACCGGCGAGGATCGCAAGAGGTATGCGGGCGGTAAAGGAGGCGAAAAAGAGCACTATCAGCAGTAGCGAGATGGCATGAATCATACCGGAGATTCGGTTTGTGCCGCCGCTCTTTACATTTATAACGGTTCGCATTGTCGCACCGGCCCCTGGGATTGCTCCCACAAAGGAGCAGAGCATATTACCCACACCCTGACCAAAGAGCTCTCTCTTGGGGTTGTGTTTGGTTTGTGTGACGGAATCGGCAACTATAGAGGTCAACAGCGTGTCTATTGTTCCCAACAGCGCCAGAGTGAAGGCGATGGTCAGAATACTCTTCGAGTTCTCAAGATCCAGGATGGGCATAATAAATGTAGGCAGTGACGTCGGTATTTCACCGATAGTCTCGATATTGAAGCCCGAATAAATGCTCAGTGGCGTCAATAGGAGCAGTGCAATCAGAGGCGTAGGTATTATCTTTGAGATCCTTCTGGGTGTGAAAAACATAATGACAAGGGTTAATGTAGCCAGCAGTATTGGGCCAAATTTTGCCATGTAGAGATTTGCAGGCAGTGAGAAGAGCAGATGCAGAATTGACGCATCACTGCCCAGGCCAAGGAAAGGGTTAATCTGCAGAATAATAATGATTATCCCTATGCCGCTCATAAAACCCGATATGACGGGATAGGGAATATATTGAACCCACTTTCCTACCTTGAAAAAACCAAAGAGTATCTGGAAGATACCAGCCAGGAGGATGGTCGTCGCCAGCAGGCTGACGTCGTTATGCAACGTCACCGCCGCCGCCGCTATTATAACCGTCATGGGCCCCGTTGGCCCCGATACCTGAGTTGGGGTTCCGCCCAGCAGGGAGGCAAAGAAACCCAGGATAATGGCTCCGTATATCCCGGCGGTCGCCCCCAAACCGCTTGCCACACCAAAGGCCAGCCCCAGAGGAAGCGCAACGATTGCGGCGGTAATACCGCCGAAGAGGTTACCTTTCAAGTTCAATCCTTTTTGCAATTCATTAATCTCCTTTCATTACTACTGACCGGTTAAATTCATAGGTTGATAGAACCCTGTTTAAAAAAACAAAACGCTTTTTTCAACCGGTTAGGTCTAGGCAACATATGCTATCCGGGTAACTTCGAATCTCATATAGGGAACATTTTCAGTGGTTTGCAGCCACTGAAAATGGCGATACCTCCATGCATCGCGGAAGGTCTGGATTAATCAGACATTCCATAGCAAAGAGGATTTTCAGAAGCAATATGGGCTCCAAATGCTTCCATGTGGCTTGTCTTTAGTGGAATGAAAGTTGGCGTACGGCTTTCTTTATAACACGCCTGCACCGTCACCGCAAGTGATACAAATTGCGACAGCAGGTGATCTCAATGCAAAGGCTGTAAGGATAGAGTAAACAGGAAGTGCTATTTCATGACCCCACGTGGTTCCCCATTACATGAAGATCGTTTACGACATCTCCCTCTTGATTCGACCGTTTAAAGTGTGACTTGATTTCACGAAATAGTTTCACCCTTCCTTAGACCGGTTTTTCTCTCAAGAATAGCCCCATCGTTATACGTCGAAAAAGGGCCAGCATCAGCAACCCCCATATAGCAATGGCTACCCATATGATTACATGAGATATCTCATGCATGCTCATGCAGATAGTGTCCTTTCCAGTCATATAACACCTCTCTCTTTTTGAGAGAGTGTACAGCCGACAAATAGGACATTTCTACTTTGCTATTTTAGGACATTATCATTTTGGTGTTACATACGGTGAAAGGTTTATTTGTTAATACTTTGTGGACTACGGTTAAGTCAACCCCTTTGAACGATAAAGACAAGAGAATTGGAGAATTACCTATTGATTGCCACTTGAACTGTTGTGTGTAGCGGCAAGCCTTGTAGCTGTATGTTTCAGGAAGCATGTAGTCCTCTATATACCATATATACTCCGTACAATATCAATATGACCAGGCCCCCTTATGTTGCTCCGTCCATGCCCTCAACACATTCATGCTTTCTGCTTCTTATCATCCACCATCAACCTCTTTATCTCCTCCATGACCTCCTCCTTGGTCACAAGCCCCTTCTTCTCAAGAAGGTTGAGGATAGCCTCCTGAGTGAAGACATTTGACATCACGACATCTTCAATTGGAACCTGCTCTCTTTCATCAATCTTTTCTACCACAACTACCTCCTTACCTCCTTTTTTATATTGGCCTAATATTTTCAGGTGAATTGTTCGTTGGTGAATTTACCCGACTTGTCACATCATATGCTTCCATCTCTTCTGGGGGATAAGGGCTTAGAAGTGGAAGCAGAACCTTCTTGTCATGGATTGCTGTGTCTAGCCATACCTCCCTTCTCTCTTTCGGAATGATTACAGGCATACGATCATGAATGGGCTCCAATATTTTATTGGAAGTGGTTGTAAGTATCGTACAGGTAGGTAGTAGGTCTCCCTCGGGTGATTTCCATATACTGTAGAGACCAGCAAAGCTGATGAGTTGATCGCTCTTGAGGTGAATAAAGATAGGTACCTTTCCTCCCCTCTCCTTACGCCATTCAAAAAATCCTCCTGATGGTATAAGACATCGATTATACTTGAACGCTTCGCGAAAGGCCGGTTTAGATGCAACCGTCTCAGAACGGGCATTAATCATCTTGTAACCAATAGAGGGGTCTTTGGCCCAGTGAGGGATAAAACCCCACCTACACCGCATGGCCTTCTTCTCCTCATCCTTGGCAATTACAATGATGGGTTGTGATGGTGCTATATTATAGCTGGCTCCATACTCTCCAGGTATCTGATCAACACCAAACTCCTTTATGAGATCGGTAAGGCTGGCTGAGAGGGCAAATCGACCGCACATGATGTTCTCCTTTTGAGTTTTTGAGTTCAGCCGCTCATCTAAAGTAGAGCCAGTTTGAATAGCTCATCAGCTTCAACGTCGGCCACTGAGACCCCTGCCCTCCGCAGCACTTGCAGCAATACCAGATAGGTCGCCACAACATCCGCACTGCAATAGGATATGAGCCGCTTCCAAGCACCATGGTCTCCATACTGCCAGCGGTAAAAGAGGATGACCGCCTCCAGACCGTCTACTTCATCAATTTCCCCCGGTCTCTTGATATTCAGGCTCTTTTCGATTCTTTTAAGGCCGCCGGTAAATCCATGATGGTACGCGACCCAGCGAAGATCAATGTGGGGGCAATCAATAGACGGGATATTGAATGACCTCTCAATAAAAGGGATATCGAAGCAGCTTCCATTAAAAGAGACGAGCAGGTCTGACTCATCGACAAGCATGAGGAAATCATCAAGGTTATCCCTGAAGCTGAACCGGTGTATATCACCTTTGTGATATGCAGCGATGACCGATATGTGGCTATCATACAATGACAGGCCCGTAGTCTCAATATCAAAGTAGGTTGCGTAATCATGATACTTTGCGAGAATACGCCATTGCTCCTTTGTAGGGTAGTTCGAAACAAGGTAACGGATATCATTGTCATCGAGGGCTGTTTGGCTTAGCCTGAGATTATCCAGAAAGCGTGCCCTTCTTTTACCGTTAAAGGGCAGATCACCAGGCCTTTGCAGGCAGTCATCCCAGGTATAAAAGCCGTTACCTTTCAGCATGCTCTCTGTCTTCGGCCCCACACCGGGACAGTGTATGAAGCTCTCTGTAATCAATAGACCCTGTCTCTCTTCTTCTCAAGGATTCTGGAAGCTCTGACAAGCTTTACCTTTGTCACCTTTCTTTCAATATCCTCCTCGGCCTGCAAGTTCGTTTTCAGAACGTGAGCCGTATCTATCCTGACATCGGGGACAACCACTTTTCCATCAAGAAGGACAGTCAAGAGCGACTCTGTGCAGGCCGTAGCCGCATTTGATTCTACAAGCAGACTTTCAAGCTCTTCACTGTTAACCGAGGGCGGCAGTGAAGGAACACATGACGGACAGCCCGCGTTGCATCCACATTCATGCAGGATGTCCCTGCAGAGTGTAAGGCATGTTTCTATCTGCTCATATATCTTCTCAGCATACCCCACTCCGCCTTCAATGGAGTCATACATGAACAGTGCGCTCTTCCACTGGTCTGACCTTACATCTTTGAGCGATACATCGGTATCGACATCCTTCACATCGGCCATACAGAGGCTTGGGGCCGTATGCCGCAGGAGGTAGCTCAATCCAAAAAGGGCGGCACCTATATAGCGCTTGTCCCTGTCGCCGACCGCCTTGATCCACGACTTCGGCGGACGAAGACTGAAGCCGGTTGTGTCGTACTCAAAGGGAGGAAGCGTTATCGGACCATAGCCGATGTTCTCATAGCTCCGCTCCCGTATTTTCTTGTAGAGCTTGGGCTGCTTGTTGACATTGATAAAGCCGTATACCAGACTCGCCCCATGGACTTCTCTCTCCTCCTCGGGCTCCGTCATCGTCACCATGCCTTCCCAGTGCGCTTCAGTATAGTAATCGACATTGACTGGCTCCACACGACAGAGCTTCTTTTCAAGGTCAAGCTCCATAGACATATAGCGGGTGCCAAGATGCTGGTAGATCGCGTCCTTGTAGAGCGTTCCCCTTGCACCTATCGGATCAAGCTCGCCGATGACCTCTGTGCCACAGTAAATATCGACATTGTAGTCGGTCATCCCCCGCAGGTTTACCCCCTTGGCCGGGTACTCCTGGAGAGCATAGCGGAAAGTGTCGTGATAGGGAACAACGGTCCTGTTTTCCTTTAAGAGAGCAACGGCCTCTGAAAAGACCATTGAGTCGAAATCGCTCTCTTCTTCCCGAAGTGGATGCTCATGGGCCATGCACGGCAGATGCTGAAGGAGAATATAGGGGTTGTCAGCATTCAGCCATGCCTGTTCAATCGGGGCGCTCGATATAAACTCTGGATGGTTGACGATGTACTGATCAATAGGGGTGTCCTTCGCTATGTAAACAACGGTTGACTTACGCTCTTTTCTTCCCACCCTTCCCGACTGCTGCCAGAAACTCGCTACGGTACCTGGGTGGCCTGAGAGGATACAGAGGTCGAGATCACCGATATCTATTCCAAGTTCCAGCGCGTTTGTGGTAATGATAGCCTTGATCTTCCCGTCCAGCAGGTCACGCTCCAGTTTCCTTCTCTCGTTTGGCAGAAGACCGCCACGATAGGGCTTTACAATATCTTTAAGCTCCACCCTCTTGTCGATGACTGCCCAGTAGAGACGTTCCACCTCCTGCCGGGAACGGCAGAAGCAGATAGTGCGAATGTTTCTTTTAGCAGCCTCACGAAGAAGCGGTATGGATACCGACGCGGGTCCTTTCCGGTAGAGGGTGTCTCCATGACTCCGTACAAGCGAAGGATTGATAAAGTAGAGGTCCCTCGCAGGTTGAGGCGCTCCGTCCTTTTGAATGATGGTAAATTCGCGATAAAAAAGTGCTTTGGTATGTTCAGCAGGATTCCCGACGGTGGCGGAGGAGCAGACAAATACAGGTTTGCTTCCATGAATCTCACAGACCCTGGCAAGGCGCCTGAATACATTCGAAACGTGTGAGCCGAAAGAGCCACGGTAGGTATGGACCTCATCGACGATAATGTAGCGAAGGCGCGAGAGGAAGGTCTTCCACTTCCTGTTGTGGTTAGGCAGTACACCGCCGTGAAGCATGTCAGGGTTGGTGATGACAAAGTCAGCGGAGCGCTGAATACGAAGACGCTCGTCACGGGGGGTATCGCCATCGAAGGTACCCACCTGTCCACTTTTCCCTGCGGCAGCCATGAGGTTGCCAAAGGTACTCTCCTGGTCTCTTGAGAGTGCCTTGGTCGGATAGAGGAGCAGTACCGAGAATGGCGTTGCTGCATTCAGATATTCATTAAAGACGGGCAGGAAGAAGGAGAGGGTCTTGCCGGATGCCGTACGGGAAACAAGGAGGGTGTCCTCATTGGAGCTAATTGAGTCAAAAGCTTCCCCCTGATGTGAGTAGAGCCTGCTGATCTGCTGCTTTTTGAGGGCATCGGCCAGCTCCCCATGCAGATCGGGAGGGAACCCAGCATACTCACCATCCTGTTTGTCCAGTGTGACCTTGGATGTAATATTGTTCCGGTAGTTTAGTTCGATAAATGACTGTAGCTCCTTCATGGCAGTATGCCCTCCTCGCTTTTAACTGTTCCGTGGTACTGACCAGGACTCACACCTTTATACGCAACATCGGCAGTCCGAGTCTCTGTCTATTGTTTTCTCCCCTGAAGAGGTCTCTCTTCCTGTGCGCAACCTCTCCCCTCTCCCCTTCATGCTGTGTCTGGACTCTCACAGGGAGGCTTGAGGCGTGAAAGACGGAGTGCTTCCCGAATTTACCGGCTATCGTATCGACTGCACAGTAAAGGCTGGAAATCTTTTCCAGCTTCAGGACATCGTCAAAGAGGCTGTATTGTGTGCTCTTTGCAGATACAAGCCCCACCAGGACCACACCTGTTGAGCGGTATCTGGTTGTTGAACTATATAGCTGCTTAAAACCTTTTCTCAATGGGTCAAAAAGTTCCGCAGGATGCGCTGACGGTCTGCTCAGTTTAAGCTCTACACCGCTATTGCTGAAATCCTGGGCTCTCAACAAAAGAATCAGCTTAGTCGCTGCCAGTTTGTACCTCCGTGCCTTTATGCAGGCATTTTCGAGGTTCTTTGAGAGCTGTGCAAAGATGAATTGTTCATCATTAGACGGCGGGGTGAAGGTCTTCACCTTGCTGATAGACTTGTAGTCAGCCCTCTCCTCCTGGGCGACAGGGTAGATCGACCTCCCGTTCAGCTCATGCCATATCTCAAGGTACGGTTTGGAGAGGTGTCGCTTGATGAACCGCTCGTCCTGTCTCGCATATTCAAGCGCACTGGTTATTCCCAGTTTATTAAGTAGAGCAGTAGTGTTGCCACCAATACCCCAAACCTTTTCGACCGGCAAGTCAACAAGGTATGTATGGATTTCCCTTCCCGGTATCACTGTCACTCCCTTCGGTTTCTGATGTTTTGAGCCAAGCTTTGCCAGGACCTTTGTTATGCTCACTCCTATGGAGACGGTTATATCAAGCTCTTTGGTTACCCTCTCCTGGATCATCTTTGCTATCTGACCATAGGAGGTGTGGTAGGTTCTCCGAAGGCCTGTTAGATCGACAAAGGCCTCGTCTATCGAGTACTCTTCAACATCTGGTGAGAAGGACCGCAGGATATCAAAGATTCTCACTGAGAAGAGGGAATAGGTCTCATAATCGGACGGGAGGGTAACAAGGTCGGGGCAGACTCTTTTTGCTTCAAAAAGCCTCATGGCTCTCGTCACCCCCATTGCCTTGGCCTCATAGCTTGCAGCAGAGACTATTCCCCTCTCTTTCCCTGTTGCGACAGGTTTCCCTTTCAATGCAGGGTTGATAGCCTGCTCACAGGATGCAAAGAAGGCATCGGCATCAACGTGAATGATAGCTCTGGGCCATGAACTTATGGTTAGAGGTTGATCGTTCATCTGTATTTTCTGATAACTGCCGTAACGACTCCCGCTATAGTGAGCTCATTCTTTGGTGTGATCGGTTTATATTTCGGGTTTGCAGGAACGAGAGTAAGCGCTCCTCCCTTTTTGTTAAGGTACTTCATTGTCCATTCGCCATCTACCTGGGCAATGACAATATCTCCGTTTTTTGGACTCATGCCCTTATTTACGATGACCATATCTTCGGGAAGGATACCGGCCTCTATCATGGAATCACCGGATACTTTCAGGAGGAAGGATGCAGTCTTATCCTTTATGAGCATCTCGTCGAGGGAGATGGTGTCGGCAAGCTCCTCTTCGGCAGGACTCGGGAAACCCGCCTCTACCGACCCGAGGAGCCTGGCTGCATGGCTCAGAGAGCGGGGAATGAGTCTCCCTGTATTGTCCTTCTCTACAGCACCAGCAACTACCAGCTTATCTACCACTTTGGAAACTGCATTATTAGATTTCAGCTTCCAGAGGCTCCTCATCTCAGAGAATGAGGGCATCCTGCCTGTATTGTCGTGGAAATCCGCCAGGAGAGCGGCCCTCGACTTAGTGACGGTATCATCGACCATAAGACCCATAGTAGGTGAACATTCGTTCACCGTCAAGCAAAATGTGATTGAGGTAAATGAAGGACTGATTTATGATGGTGTTGAGTTGAATGGTAGAAGAGAACTAAGTATTTGAATTTGTACCGGAATTCATTCCGCTTATAAAGTCCACCGCGTGCAGGAATGTTACCTGCCCGTCTCCCATACCCGTACCCGGCGGAGTTCCCGGAAAATCATCATGGTCGAAATTGGGATAGTGTGCCGCAATACAGTTCGCGTCCTTCTGCCATATATAGCCGGTATCCAGGTCGGTTACTGTTCCGCTTGCGCCTGTTGCCGGATCGAAATCATTATTATCAATAACGCGCGCTTGAGCCGTTACAGTCATGGCGAAGACGATAGAAAACACCGCAAAGAGTATCTTGAGTGTCCGCATATGAAAGAAATAGCCGGAGATGGATGAGAGGCCGTCTCTTCGGAAACAACTGAACCGACTCAACCCTTCAACTTGATCCTTCTTCATGGTAATTCAGCCATCATTCCGGAAATCCTCACTGCTCATTGTGAATTAGAAAGCCCGTCTACTCTAAAGAGAATTAGAATAAACGGGCTTCCGCTTACAGGGTATGCTGTCTTCATTCGCTACAATCGCGTGCTATAATACAGGTTTAAAAACAGCGAATTTGTAGTGTCTTGCGTAATTGTAAGAGGTGGCAGGCGGCTGTCTCTCGCCAAAGTGACAGCCGCCTCTATCCACCCTGTTTATGGTACGGTTACAGTTGAAGTGCCAATGGTGTTGTCACCCATCACATACGTCAGCGTCGGATGATTCACGTTAACCAGGGAGATGTCGACAAATGCGGCATTCTCCATCGGTTTCGTGGTGGCCGAACATTGACCTGTCCCGTCCGTGGTACAGTTCATCTGCTTCGTTGTCGGCTGGCCCTCCTTCAGCCATGTGAAGGTGAAGTTCACCGTAGCGCCGCTAACCGGGCCGAGCGTATCATCCTCGACGGTCACATCGACGGTACCGGTCAGCTTGCCTTCTACATTACCGGCTGTGCCAGTCATACCGATCACATGAACGCTGACAGGACCACCGACAGGCGGGTCGGTCTCATCGTTGTCCGTTATCCCGGTACAGCCCGGATCCAGCATGTCGATCAGACCGTCGCCATCGTTGTCGATGCCGTCAGAGCACTGATAGACAGGCGCCGGTGGCGGGTCCGTCTCATCGTTGTCCGTGGCAGACAGACAGCCCGGGTCGGCCGGGAAGTCGGTCAGACCGTCGCCATCGTTGTCGATGCCGTCAGAGCACTGATAGACAGGCGCCGG
>JBHHTR010000030.1:0-15836 GCA_046753505.1 Thermodesulfobacteriota bacterium | reverse complement strand
GCGCTGTTGTCTGTAATAGAGTTCCGGCTGGCGTCCAGGAGGACAATCCCCTTGTCGCGATTATTATCCGCTCTGTTGCCCTTAATTATATTATCACGTGATTCAACGAGATAGATGCCGTACTCATTAAACTGCGCACTGCTCTCCTGGATAATATTGCCATTGGACCTCACCAGATGGATACCGTAGCGGTTCCCGGTAGCTGAGACGCCTTCAATCTGCACCTCACTGGAATCAACGACATAAAGACCTGCCTTGGTGGAGCCGGAAAGGGTAATCCCAATCACTTTAACTGCCGTTGCCCCCCTGACGGTTATGACAGGCTCCTCAATGCTGGCCGCCGCAATAACCACCGTCTCTGAGGTGGTGTCTCTCCGCACCGTCAGAGGCTTATCAATCACAAGATTTTCCCTGTACTCCTCTCCCCCGCTGATAACAACCGTGTCCCCCGGTGCAGCGTTATCTATAGCCTCCTGAATACTCTTATACCGGTCGGGGACAAGCTGCTCCGCCGCCAGCGCACTGGCAGTAGAGGCCATGACGATAGAGAAAAAGAGGAGACCAACAATCCTCTGCACAGTAGGGTTCACCATAATGTTGCCGTTCATACTCTCATAGGACCATTAATAGTTAAATAGCAGCACTGTAGGATACCTGCAAATACACACTGTGTCAATGGATTCTCTGCACTTTAGCTATTCCACTATTTTTTAGGAAATCGTGGATCTTCAACCATCTCCTCCATTCTTTTCTCCGTCTCCTTCATTAACTTCATGGTTCATAGTTGGCACCCATCCGGCAACTCTAACGGATATTAGCGTATTTTCCACCCAAAAAAGCTACACTCACATCATTTCTAAGGTGCATACACATTATAATAGCAAATAAATGATATACAACGGCAAGATAGCACTCCCGCAGAAAGAGTGCTAATATTCCCTTGACAAAGCCACCGTCGGCACATATATTTATTACCTCCATTGGGGAGAATAGATTACAAATCATTACAACAAGGAGGTAAAAGGCTTTATGAAGATTAGACCGCTTCAGGACAGGATCCTCATTAAGAGGCTGGATGAGGAAGAGATGACAAAGGGGGGGATTATTATTCCCGATTCAGCAAAAGAGAAACCCATGGAAGGGGTGATCATCGCAACTGGCAACGGCAAGGTGGATGATAGCGGCAAGAGGGTTCCTCTCGAAGTTAAGATGGGCGACAAGGTGATGTACAGCAAGTACTCCGGCACTGAGGTTACAATCGGCGGCGCGGAGCACCTCATTGTCCGTGAAGACGACATACTCGGTATTGTTGAATAATCATAAAGGTATAAGGAGGAGAAAAATATGGCAGCAAAGGATATAGCTTTTAGTGAAAGTGCAAGGAACCAGATTCTGCGAGGTGTAAATGCCCTGGCGGATACGGTGAAAGTGACCCTCGGACCGAAGGGGAGAAACGTGGTTCTGGAGAAGAGCTTCGGCGCTCCTCTTATCACCAAGGACGGCGTCACCGTAGCCAAGGAGATTGAGCTTGAGAACAGTTATGAGAACATGGGCGCACAGATGGTGCGCGAGGTAGCCAGCAAGACCTCCGATACCGCAGGCGACGGCACCACGACTGCGACGGTGCTCTCACAGGCAATCCTCAGAGAGGGGACCAAGCTAGTAGCGGCTGGTCATAACCCGATGGATCTCAAGAGGGGTATCGACAAGGCCGTTGAGACTGGAACAGCCTCAATCTCCAGGCTCTCCAAGAAGGTAAAGGACAAGAGTGAGATCGCCCAAGTTGGCACCATCTCGGCAAATGGTGATGAGACCATCGGCAACATCATCTCCGAGGCAATGGAGAAGGTTGGCAAAGAGGGGGTCATCACCGTTGAAGAGGCGAAGGGTATGGAGACGAACCTTGAGGTAGTAGAGGGGATGCAGTTTGACAGGGGCTACCTCTCACCCTACTTTGTCACCGACGCGGAGAGGATGGAGTGTGTCCTTGAGGATCCCTACATTCTCCTCCACGAGAAGAAGATAAGCAACATGAGGGATCTCCTGCCCCTCCTCGAAAAGATCGCCAAGATGGGCAAGCCCCTCCTTATCCTTGCTGAGGATATCGATGGAGAGGCGCTGGCGACACTTGTCGTCAACAAGCTCAGAGGCACCCTTTCAGCCTCCGCAGTTAAGGCGCCAGGTTTTGGCGACCGCAGGAAGGCAATGCTCGAGGATATTGCAACGTTGACGGGTGGCAAGTTGATCGCTGAAGAACTCGGCATCAAGCTTGAGGCTGTCGATATCGAGGATCTCGGAAGGGCGAAGAGGATCGTCATCGACAAGGAGAATACCACCGTTGTTGATGGCGCAGGCAAAAGCTCGGACATCGCTGGCCGTGTAAAGCAGATCAGGGCCCAGATTGATGGAAGCACCTCCGACTACGACAAGGAGAAGCTGCAGGAGAGGCTGGCCAAGCTCATCGGAGGAGTTGCTGTCATTAATGTTGGCGCGGCTACCGAGATCGAGATGAAGGAGAAGAAGGCCCGCGTCGAAGACGCCCTCCACGCCACACGGGCGGCAGTCGAAGAGGGCATCGTCCCCGGCGGTGGCGTCTCTTACCTGCGGGCTCTTCCTGCAATAAAGAAGCTTGAGCTTGATGGCGACCAGCAGTTCGGCGTCAATATTGTTGCCAGAGCCCTTGAAGAGCCGATCAGGCAGATCGTTGCCAATGCCGGCCAGGAGAGCTCCGTTGTTGTTGATAAGGTAAAGAACGGCAAGGGCGCTTACGGCTTTAACGCGGCGACTGAGGTCTATGAGGATCTCATCAAGGCTGGCGTCGTTGACCCTGCCAAGGTTGCTCGCATCGCCATTCAGAACGCCGCGTCTATCGCAGGCCTCATGCTCACTACCGAAGCGGTAGTGGCGGAGAAGCCGAAGAGCGATGATAAGGGCGGCGCCATGCCTGACATGGGCGGCATGGGTGGAATGGGCGGTATGGGTGGCATGGGGGGAATGGGCGGCATGATGTAAGCTGCCTCTCTCCTGTAACAACCATTACTAACCAGCAAGGGCGGACCTCGTGTCCGCCCTTGTTTTTTTATCCCTCTCAGAATAGGACTTGCCTCTATGGACAACAACGACATCACAAAGGTTTTCAAGATACTACGGGAGAGCATCGCCCCCTTTACCATACCTGCCGTAACCCGTGTCTCCGAAACAACACGGGATCCCTTCAAGGTGCTCATCTCCTGCATCCTCAGCCTTCGCACCCAGGACGGAACAACCGGAGCGGCTTCGGAGCGGCTCTTCGAACTGGCGGACAGTCCGGTTAAGATGGGACAACTCTCTACGACTGTCATCGAAAAAGCCATATATCCCGTCGGTTTCTACCGGAACAAGGCCGGCGTTATCAGAGATATCTGCATAACTCTAGCGGAGCGGTACAACTCGGTTGTCCCCGACTCTCTCGATGAGCTCCTCACCCTCAAGGGGGTTGGGAGGAAGACGGCGAACCTCGTTGTCACTATGGGGTACGGCAAACCGGGCATCTGTGTCGATACCCATGTCCACAGGATTACCAACCGGTGGGGGTATATAGAGACGAAGAAGCCAGACGAGACGGAATTTGTCCTGAGAAAGCTCCTCCCGAGGCGGTACTGGATACCCATTAACGACCTACTCGTCACCTTCGGTCAGAACATCTGCAAACCCATCTCCCCCTTCTGCACCAGGTGCAGGCTCGTTGATTACTGCTCCAGAGTTGGTGTGGAAAAAAGCAGATAGGGCTTGTCTTGTTTTTGATGAAATGGTATAAACTGAGCAGATCGAAAGCGCATTCACATGAGGGAACAGAGTATTAATAACACTTTTTGAGAGGAGCAAGAGGAGTAATGGAAAGAACACTGTCAATTGTAAAACCCGACGGGGTAAAGAAAAACGTTATTGGAGAGATTGTTGGAAGGTATGAAAAGGCGGGGCTGAGGATTGCCGCGCTGAAGATGGTGCACCTCACCAAGGGAGAGGTTGAGGGGTTCTACACTGTTCACCGGGAGAGGCCCTTCTTCAACGACCTCACCGACTTCATCTCCTCCGGTCCAGTAGTGGTTATGGTTGTTGAAGGGGATGGGGCCATCGCAAAGGTGAGAGAGATCATGGGCGCAACCAACCCGGCTGACGCGGCGCCCGGCACCATTCGAGGGGATTTTTCCGCATCTATTGACGAGAATACCGTTCACGGCTCTGACGCGCCGGAGACGGCTGAGTTTGAGATAGGCTACCTCTTCAGCGCCCTTGAGGTGGTTGGCTGAGGCGTGCCGCCACCAAGCTTCCTCTCCAATAGAGAGAGTAGCTTCAAGCGTCTGAGTTTAACAGGAGATATTAATGGAGTCTATAGATAGAATAAAGGCCCATTACGACTTTACCGATAAGGATGCCGTAAATCTGAAGAGTCTCGCCCCCATGATGGAGAGGCATGCCGATGAGTTCCCTGAACAGTTTTACCTCGTCATAAAAAACCTGGAAGAGGCCGACACCTTTCTTAAGGACGATGCAACCATCGAGCGGCACCAGGCCGGCCTGAAGAGGTGGTTCCGGAGTCTCTTCTGCGGCGAATATGGCAGTTACTACCTGCGAGAGATAGAGCACGTTGGGCTCTCCCATGTCAAGATCCACCTCCCCTGTCACTACGTCAATATGGGGATGCACTTTGTCAAGCGGTACTGTCATGAGATCCTGCGGAAGGAGGTGCCTGACGCAGATGAGAGACGCTATCTTGTAACATCCCTTGAAAAGATACTCGACATCAACCTTGACGCGCTGACAAGCTCCTATGTAGAAGAGGAGGTCAACCGGGTATTTCTCTCACAGAAACTGGAGTCGTACCTGATACAGTTCGCCAACCGCTTCTCCTACGGCCTGAACCTCGTCCTCGTTGTCGGCCTTGTCATCATCGGCATCATGGTGCTGGTCCTCTTCGGCTACGACCTCATGCACATCCTTGACAGCGGTGACATGGAGAAGGGGCTACTGGCGACCCTCGGGAGCCTCCTCATGCTCTGGGTTGTCATAGAGCTTGTCGATACGGAGATCGAGCACCTCAAGGGGGCGAAGTTTACCATCAAGGTCTTCATCAGCGTCGCCCTGGTAGCGGTCATAAGGAAGATACTGGTGACGAGTCTGAAGACCGACGCCGTGGAAGCCCAGCTCTCACTGGTTGTTGCCGTCGCCGTCCTCGGCGGCGTCTACTGGCTCGTATCGAAGGCTGAGAAGTGATGGCGTCGTAAAAAGTCTAATCTACATACCACATATATGCCATTGCACCTGATAAACCACTTCTCCTTCTATGTCGAAATTCTTACTCAGCCATCTTACGACTTTTTATGAAAGCTTCAAAGGTGGCCACACCTACTACTCTATCCCTCCCGTAAACTGATTAGATAGGTCACGATATCGGCTATCTCCGTATTATAGAGACGCCGCCTGTTCTTGAGCAGAGAGGTATCGTGCCGCCCCTGCCGGATTATCCTGGCTATTCCGAAGTCGGAGACCCTGCTCCTGGTTAGGTCGGGGGTGACAAAGTTCCTGTCCCCTCTCCCCTCCCTGCCGTGACAGATCGCGCAGAGTCTTCGGTAGAGTCTCCGCCCCTTCCGTGTGTCGGAGACGTAGCGGAACTCCCTCAAATATCTCAGCAGATCCTTAATATCCCCACCGGAAAGGGTCTCCCCCTTGCCGAGGAGCTCCCTCTCGAAGAGGCCGTACCTGATAAGGAAGGTAATCTCCTCCGTGGTGAGGAGGTAGTTGGGACGTATGTCGCTGACGGGCGGTGAAAGCTCCTTCCCGTAGGGCGTCCCGGCGCCATCCTCACCGTGACAGCTGATACAGTACTTCTCATACAGCCACTCCCCCCTCTTCCTGCTCGCGGCAGACGAATCGGCAGCGGAGAGAAAAAAGAGAAAAATCGAAAATAGAATAATCACAACCTTAACCATAGCAAACTCCCGAACTTTTCATAGTAACGTATACTACCATCTCCATACTGTTAATGGCTCACACAAGTAACAGGCAGTGCGATTAACCCGTTTAAACAGTCATGACGGGGACTGCGCGGCGAGAGAGGGACGGCGGCTGAACCGTGAGAGGGGGAGCGCAATCAAGACATCATGGAGGCAGAACATTTCCCAATGAAGGCGAGTACAGGTCGGAATAGGTTTTATATTTCCTACCCGGCATTATTCACAAATATACTCGCGTCTGCGCTTGACCTTGAATCCACCAAGGCATTTGTTCGAACTTGGCCGTATCCATTGGTGCGGCACACCTACAAAATCGCTGGCAAGTCCAGCCTCTGCGCCTGCCAGTTCATGCCCGCACCTGTCTGCGTGCGACGCACAGGCAGACACAGACAGGCGATCATCGCTACAATCCATGGGCAATTCATGAATAATCCGGGCTAGAAGAATACCAGCATAAAGCTCCTGCTCAGGGTCAGCATAAACCTGTTCGCGACATAATCCTCTTCCAGAGTAGTTGACTCTGTCGTGGATCGATGGAAATTACCGGTCACCAGCCATGACCTGAGATTATACTTAGCCGACACAGTCATCGTAGTAATTATCTCCTCGGCTGCCTCATCACGGTTACGCCACTTCCTGTCGGCTCTGAACTCAGCCCTGAGTCTCCTCGTAATCTTCTTGTTATAGGCCGCCTTCACTGTAGAGCTCTTGACCTGACTCTCCAGGGCTTCACCACCGCCCACTGTTAATGTACTCTCCGTTTCTCGCACTTTGGTAAAGTTCTGCCCTGCAAAGAGGTACAACTGACCGGCCAGAATAATGCGCTCGTGCTCGGCAGACAAGTCATACTGGTACTCTTCATGCACCCCCAGTCCTGGTGTATTTATATCACTGTACGATCCAGTCGCCGCCAGGGTAGTGCGCCGCAGAAAGGTGCTTGCCGCTCCCAGAGATACGGAGGTGTCGTCCTCGTCGCGTTCATCATCAAAGTCATCAAGGCGATGAAAGGAGTAGTCCCCCGATAATTCAAAATACCTGATCCCTCTGGTGCCGAAACCGGCCGCATAGGTTTCTTCAACGAGGTCAATTTGTCCCTGAAAACTGTCATCCCACCTTCTATTGTAGTTAACATGAAAGGAAAGAAAATAGATATCTATGCCGGAGAGACCTGTTGAGGCGCTCTGAGTGAGAGCCTCTCCATCCCGGACTCCATCTGTCGACGTCTCCTTGTAACCGGCGCTGTAAGCGGCGCTGAAGGTTGCCCACTCCATTGCCCGTCTGTAATTAAGACCGGTTTGCACAGAAAGTGATCTTCTCTCTCCCCTCCCGGTGAGAGGGTCGCCCTCCATACGCTCACTGCTTGTGTATAACACACTGCCTGTAGTGGACCATCGCTCTGTCAGGTGGTATTGCGAAAATATATTGACATTCGCGCTTTTTGAGTTTGTGTCAATAGAGGACGAGTTGCTCGTGGTCTCACTCAAGTCAAGTGACATATTGGTGCTAAAACGGTCAGAGGGTGAATAGTCAAGGGTGCCATTAAACTGCTGGTCTTCGTTCTGTTCATCCTCAAAGTTTGATTCTATGAACGAGTAGTAGTAGCGCTGCCTGAAATGCTCGCCTGGTTGCGACTCAAGGCTGACGAAACCTATATTTGATGAAGTATCGAAGGAGCTGTTTGGAGAGGAGTTCTGACTGTCAAAATGGTTCAAACTCACCGAAAGGTCGCTGTTCATGGGGAGCTCGGTCCTGTTCTTGAGTTGGATAAATGAGGACTCGTTGCTCACACTGTCAATCGGCTCATCCCTGCTTCGCACTTCGTAACGTAGTTCATTTTTTGTTGGCCCGATACTCTTTTTCATGCCAACACTGTAGTTATTCCTAGACTCATCGTCATCGAGAGCGCCGTCAATAAGACGTCTTGTGCTATTCGTAGTCGCCTCCACAGTTGTCACCGGCAGGCGTCTGAAATTCATGGTCAACCTCATGCCGTATGTATCGCTGTCATTCTCCCTGAAGGTTCCGACCGTTCTGCTGTCATTTCTTGAAAAATCTGCAAAGAGGTTCAGGGGGAAACGAAATCTGGGAAATAAGGTAGTGCTCAGGCCATACTTCCACGTAGTGGAGTCGTCCCTACTGCCGCTGTCGTCCCTGGTGATATCATCAAAGGAGAGCGTTGCATCGTAGATAAGGAAGCGTGGATCCCATATATTGCCTGTGAGGATGAAGGAGTATATCTGTTCGAACTCGCTTGACGTACTTCTGTCGCTGCTGAAGCCGCTATCGGCCCTGGCGTACTTGAATATGACATCGCCCCTCAGTATCTTGACGGCATAAGGGTCCTCAAGACTGTCGCCATAGGCTGTGAAAGGCAGGCAGAGTGTAAAAATAAGTAGGAGTGAGAGAAGTGAGGCGCAGCGTATTAAAAAGGCAGGCACGGTACTGCAACCTTTCTTCACCTTACAAGCGGGGGATGGAGTGGATGGCACAACAAGATTCATATATACCCGCTATCTCCAACGGTTAAACTGTATTGCTCCCGTCCCATGGCAGCCGCTCAACACCGCGCCTACGCACTGCGCAGATAGTCCGGAAATAGACGTTTAATGATAAAAGGGACCAACGCGTAAAACAAGACCACGTTGACCACTGTCGTAGGGGTTCAAATTTCTCTATGAAATCATATACCCTGCTTCTCCCTCTGTGTTCCCTAGCAGGGGAAGAAGTTGATAGCACAAATAAATTGTAGCTACTTACGGTCATGGAGAACAATGACACAGCGTGCTACGTCTACCTTTGATTTAGAACCTTCTCAATATCGTCGGCATACTTAATATTGGCGCTCTTTTTTAAATCTGCAATCATCTGCTCTTTAACTTTCTCAAACTCCTTCTCCTCCAGTTCACCCTCCAGTGTCGCCTTAACCTCATCAAAGGTTCTCTGGATCGACGGAGCGACCTCCTCCAACCTGAAGATATGGTAACCATGTAGTGTCCAGACAGGACCGACCAGTTTACCAACTTTTAGATTCTTCACAGCCTCTTCTATCTCTGGAAGAAAACTGCCCCTGTGAACAAATCCCATCTCCCCCCCCTGCTTCGCGTAAGGACTGTCCGATACCTCTCTCGCAACCTTGGCGAACTCTTCACCGCCCCTGATCCTCTCCAGAGCCTTATCGGCCTGAGCCTTGATCTCCGCCCAGTGTTTTGGGCCTCCCCCCGGGTCGGCCTTTATCAATATCTCACTCAGCCGCACCCTCTCTGGTATCTTGAATTTATCCATGTTCTTATCATAATAACCCCTCATAAATGCTTCATCAACCCTCTCCCTAACCTCTGTCCAGAAAATCTTGTCCCGCCTCTTCATATACCTTGCGAGGAGAATCTCCTTCCTGATCTGCTTCGTCACATCTTCAATAGAAAAACCTGCTTTTGCTATTACATCTTCAAAAGGTTCTTTGTATCGCTTCTTAATATCCTTTAATCTCTTTTTCACATCTCTCTCGGTTACCTTTACAGAACTCTTCTGAGCTGCCTGATAGATCAACTCATCAATGACAAGGTTCTCCAGCGCTTTACGCCGTATGCCAGTCAGCTTACCCTGCGACAGACTCCCGTGTATCAAGCGTCCCGGTATGATCCTGTTCGTCTCACTTGCAAGGAGCCTCTCATCAATGACTACTCCGTTTATAGTTACGACCATCTTGGGCTCTGGCGGCGTCTCCACAGATACTTCAGCCCCATCATCGCCCTCCACGGCAGCCAATGCGGTGACTCCGGAAGAGAGGAGCACTATCATAAACGTCAAGGTGAACAGTAAAAACCATCTTTCATGACTTGGAACCCTTTTTGTTGCAGATATTTCAACGTGATACATTCTTATAGACCCCCTTGTTATATTATCGATGTCTATTGGCTTACCGCCGCACACATGAATTGTTTACTCTATGATATTTTGCGGTGAAAATCAAGGGATTGTCGCATCCATGTTCAGCCCTTTTCGCTCAAGGGACAAATGTACTGCTAAAAAAAAGGGGTAACGCCAATTCGACGTTACCCCACATGTTACACCTTGAACTATCTACTTTGCGTGACAGGTCCTGCACACCCCCGAGTTGGAGTTACCGCCGACACGCCTCAGGAAGAGGCCGTCAATCAACTCATGCTGAGGGTCCGTAATATTCTGCACACCAGGCTTTGTATTATAGGTGCCCGTACCTGGCGGTCTGGAATAGCTGCTGACAACGCCGGGATCGTCATTGGTCTGGTTCTTGTAGTGCGGGTCGTGACATGAACCACACTGAACCTTCCCGCCATCCCTGAGAAGATCGCTAATACTCGCGCTATCGGTTATGCGACCGTTGACCGACCAGAGGTTGTCACTCCTCCCAAAAGATGATGCATTGGGCTGATCCATGACAATGGAACTGATGATTGTTCCAGGCGACCTCAGAGAAGCACGCCCATCTGTGGCGTAGACGACATTAACAGGGTGGTCATTCTGCAACGATGCAGTGCCGCCATTGGGTCTCCCGAAACCGTCATACGATATGGTTGAACCAGGACCAAGGCCAATATTGAGCCTGTCCGACTCACTCTGGGGGTGACACCTGTCGCACGTGCCGGCGTCTCTCCTGAAGTGGTCATTCCTTCTATCTGTCTCGAAATCATTACCCCACATGCCCCATTGCCACGTTCGGTCGACGCCAATCGCATCGGTCTGGGATCCCTTTCCAGGGGCATTAATGATGGTATCGAATGTGGTGATCCCATCGTGACAGGAGAGGCAGGCAAGTGACGCGCCGCCAGTAGCATTGGAAAAATTGGAGACGTCGGTGCCAGCAATGGTGGTGCCATAGGCTACATAATCGGTCGCCGTATTGCTCCTGTTCCAGAGCGGGCCACCGCCATCCGGGTTGGCGTGGTGGGGGGTATGACAGAAGACGCATACCTGGGTCGTCACAATTCTGTAGTTACAGAGGGGAGGGTCGCCTGGAAGGAGGGTGACGCAATCCTTAGTCGTATAGGGCTGAAACCAGTTAGAGAGACTCGAAAGGTTATGTCTTGACCAGACGATTCCACCGGCATTCATATTGACCGTCCCAGCAGTAGAAGCCGGGTAATCGCTCTTTGCAGCAGACCACGGGGTGCCTGTAGTAGCGGCATGAGCGGTCTGAAAGCCCCCCAGCGCTGCGGCAAGGAAAAAACCGGCCAGAGCCACAAAGCAAATCGTATACTTCCTTAATAATTTCATCTTCATCTCAGACTCCATCTTCCCTGATTGCAGAGTTGTAGTACCCGTGAGTGAGGAGAGAGTTTCCCAAACAAAACGGACGCCGCACCGCTAATTCACGATGCGGCGCCCGAGTCACTTTTAGCTACCCTGCCTTACTACTTGGCGTGGCAGGTTCTGCAAACACCAGAGTTGGAGTTACCACCAACTCTCCTCAGGAAGAGGCCATCATAATCGATGTGAGTCTGCTGTCCACTGGTCAGGCCGTAGGAGGCGAGAATACCGGGATCGTCATTGGTCTGGTTCTTGTAATGTGGGTCATGACAGCTTCCGCACTCAACGGTGCCGGTGCTGCCCTTCAGGACCTGAGCGATGGTACCCGTATTGGAGATAACACCATTGATGGACCACATGTTGTCGCTCCTGCCGAAAGCAGAGCCCTTCGCATTGTCCATGGTCACACTGCCGATGGGAGTGTCCTTACCTCTGAGACTGAATATGCCGAATGTTCCGTTACCGGCAACAGGGTAGGTCATCCCGATGGGATGGTCATTGGAAAGATCCTTCTGAAGGTTCAGCCTTCCACTCAGCTTGTCACCCTTGTAGTTACCACCATCGTAGAAACCGAAGCCGGCGTCAGAGGCGGTCTGGGTCGTGTTGGAACCCTTACCAGGCGCGTTGATCATCATATCAACAGCAGTCGTGGCATCATGACAGCCAAGACAGGCGAGACTCACACCGCTTGCGGCGAGGTCAGGCGTTGAGCCGCCGTTATTGGTGCCACCGGGGAACTTGGATGTGTAGGTTGTGTAGGTTGAGGCGCCGTTGCTCTGCTTGTTCCAGAGGGGGCCGATGTTGTCTGTGTTGTTGGTATGGTGAGGCGTATGACAGAACACACAGATCTGGGTGGTCTGGATTGAGGCCGGTGCGCCAGTCGTATGCGCCTGCCAGTGCTCGCCCAGAGAAGAAAGGTTATGCCTGGAGAAGACGATACCGGTTGCCGGATCGCCGACTGACGGATTGGTAATCGACTGGGCCTCCCAGTTACCTGCGGTTGTTGCTGCGGATGCGCTGCCTGCGAAGGTGAGCATCAGCGCTACTGCCATAAATGCGAAAATCTTTTTCATTTTGTAGCTCCTTTCAAGTTGCTTGTTCCTGAAATAGCGGCTTTAAAAAAAAAGCCTTCAATACCAACATCGGCACTAAGGCTACCCTAACCAAACCCTAAAGCCCACCATGAACTCTCAGGGAAAATACTTGGTATTGATTATACAGCAATATTAAAGGATGTCAAGAATAAAATTAACAAACCTTAATCTTTTTTCAACCCAGACGAAATAATTTCAGCAGAACTCTCTCACAGCGGCCTGTGCAGAACAGGCGCCGCTCCCGCAACGATGCTCTCGCGCAGGAGCGCCATCTACTACTTTTTCTTCTTCTTTGCGGCAGCCGCCTCTTCCCTCTTCTTTCTCTCCTCTGCCTTCTTGCCCATAAACTCGTAGATATTAACGCGACCGTTCCAGGAATCGACAACATAGATCCTGTCTTCACTGTCTATGGCAAGACCGGCCGGGAGTATCTGCTGCCCTCTCCCGTTGCCATACTCACCAAAAGCCATGAGTATCTGCCCCTCCTCATCAAATATCTGTATGTTATTGAATGCGGCATCTACAACGTAAACATGTCCTTCACTGTCTACTGCAATACCCTTGGGCCTGGCAAACTGGCCGAATCCGTCGCCGTGCTTCCCCCACCCCCTCAGGAACCTCCCCTTGGGATCGAAGACCTGAACTCTGCCATTCATAGTATCGACGACATATATGTTGCCACTCTTCTTATTGATGGCAACATAGCTGGGAAAGTTTAATTCCCCCTCCTCCTCACCCCTCTTACCGATGGTATTGAGTATCTCACCCGTCTCAAGGTCGAGGACAAAGATCTTATGGTGGTGCGTATCAACCATATAGAGCCGCCCCCTCTCGTCATCTACGGCAAGACCGGCAGGCTGACGGAACTCCCCCTTCTGGCCGAACATCGCCTTGAAGCTGCCGTTACTGTTGTAGACCCACACCTTGTTGGCCTGACTGTCCGCCACATAGATTCTTCCCTTTGCGTCCGATGCAATGCCTATGGGCTTCTTCATGACACTCCTGCCTCTGGAGCGTAGGAAGTAGGGGGCCTTTTTGGCAGGATCAAAGACCTTTACTGTGCCGAAGGCGGTGTCTCCCACATAGACCCTTCCCAATGCATCAACATGGACACCCTGGGGTTTGGACATGTAATCGGTCTGACTGTCAACGCCAAGGAGAATGTCCTTTGTCGAGAAACCGTAGAACCCCTTTGTCCCCGTAAAGCTCTTTACGAATTTTATCCTGGGAGGATCGGGGGGCAGGGGCCACACGATGTCGGGCAGCACCACAGGAGCGCAGCTGTAAAGGGTAAGGGCCAAAAAGAGACAGAGTAGAGACCTCATGTGTTTTGTCATGACTGGATCCTTTCTATATAGACGATATCATCTCGCTTGTAAAAACCTATCATTTCATTCTGTCGGATCGCGTTAAAAACTCTCTCGCTCGAGGGACTGCCCCTTCGGGATCACATGGCACCGGTTGCAGTTGGCACGAGGGTCTCCTGCCATACCGAAAGGACAGGCCACCTTGCCATGACATCTACCGCACCACTCGCCCTGAAAAATCTCATCCATTCTTATGGGATTTGCCCCCGCCTCCGGAATAAATATGCCCGGATGGCAGCTGTTGCAACTTAGCCAGTAGGTATGTATGGAGTGGGGAAAGAGAACGTTATTCATGAGCGGCACCTTTGCCTCTATAAAGATATTCAGATCAAGAGGCTCTTCCTCTACTTCACCCGACTCTAACGTTCCTTTCGGTTTAATAAAACCCTCAAGAACAGCGGTAGTCCAGTTAACATAGCCATAGGGTCCCTTTGGAAGGACATTGAGGGCCGCTATGGCGCTTGTTCCCCCCTCCTGAGGGGCCATTACTGTTATCATTTCATAAAAATGGTTGTAGTAGTCGTTCTGTCCTTTTTTTCGGCCCTCTTCAAAGGATGTGGTGCGCCCCTCTTCCATGGGGACAAGCAAGTCGCAGCCGGAGAAGGCCAGGATAAAAACACATAACCAGAATAGATGGTTTCTCTCCACGCCTTCCCTTACCTCGTACACACCAGTTTCGCATCGAGAACCATATTGACTGAGGTACGCACTCCCCTTATTGACTATTCTAAATACTATAAGGCCACTGATATGTCAAGGATTCTTCGAATTCTGCGAATGACTCTTCGAATGAATGTAACGTGAGCCGCACGTCCCAGATGAATATTCGTACAGTAGAGTGATTTACAGGAGGCAGAAAAGCTGGTAGATTAGGGCCATGACGGTGCGGACAAAGATCGGTGATGGACGGAAAAGGGCGCTGAGCCTCCTCGTTAGATTTGACGCCGGTGATACAGCACTCGACTCACTGGTAGAGCAGGAGTTCAATGGGCTCTCCACGCAGGAGAGGGGCTTTGCTATGGAGCTTGTCTACGGCACCCTGCGGTGGCGGATCAAGATCGACTGGATTATCGACCTCAAGGCCAGGATAAAGACGAAGAAGATGGAGCGGCGCGTCCTCAACGTCCTGCGCCTCGGGGTCTATCAACTCCTCTTCCTCTCAAAAGTTCCCCCTCACGCCGTCATCAATGAATCGGTCAAGCTTGTGAGCGGCTCCGGCAGCAGGACGAAGGGCTTTGTCAACGCCATGCTGCGGAGGATCGATGACGAAAGAAAGGGCATCCTCTTCCCGAACCTAAAGGAGTCTCCGCCAAGGTATCTCTCCGTTGTCCACTCCCACCCCGAATGGATGATAAAACGGTGGCTCAAACGGTACGGCACGAGTGAGACCATCTCCCTCTGTCAGGCCAACAACCGGAGACCGCCCCTCTCCCTGCGGACCAATACCCTATGTACTACACGGGAGCAACTGCTCCACGATCTCGTTAAAGAGGGCATTCAGGCTGAGCCATCCCGTTTCTCTCCCCTCGGAATAGATATCAGAGAGAGGCCCGCCGTGCCACTCGCCTCTTCACCGGAGTTCTATCTCCAGGACGAGGCGTCCCAGCTTGTCCCATACCTCCTTGGGCCTGAGCCGAACGAGGTGATCCTCGACGCCTGCGCCGCGCCGGGGGGAAAGGCAACCACGCTGGCCCAGATCATGGAAAACAGTGGAAAGATATATGCCATGGACATCTGCAGCCAAAGATTGGCCGTTATTGCAGGGATCGCCTCACGGCTTGGGGCAACGATCATCTCTACCGTCCGTGGAGACGCACTGCAACCTATAGAGTTCGTCCCGACCGGCGGTTTTGACGCAATCCTCGTCGATGGGCCGTGCTCCGGTCTAGGCGTGATCAGGAGGAACCCCGACATAAAGTATCGGAAGAGGGAGGAAGACATAGAGAGACTCGCCAGACTCCAGACGGCCATAATGGATAACCTTGCCGCCTCTCTCAGGGATGGAGGGAGAATCGTCTACTCCACCTGCTCTCTGGAACCGGAGGAGAACGAGGGAGTCATAGAGGGATTTTTGGCGAACCATCCCGAGTTTGTTG
>JBHHTR010000029.1:0-15886 GCA_046753505.1 Thermodesulfobacteriota bacterium | reverse complement strand
TTTTTCTCTCTATTTATGCAATCTGAGCGAGCTCGCTTGCAGGATTTAGGTGTTAATAGAGTCTCTTATTTTCACATTTGCAGGCGCTGGACGCCATATAGATAGGGCAGGGAGAGCAAAATTATGGACCGGAGGTTGTAATGAAGCTTAAAACGGCAAAAACGAAACAGATGGTGAGTTACCTCATACTCTTTATCCTGCTCCTGATTCCGCTGCCCTTCTCATACGTGGCAGTGACAAACTACAGCGAGGGGAGCGATCTCCAGCGGGAGATAAAGGAGCTCCACCGCCGCACCATAGAGCTCAGCTACATACTCAATCGGCACATCATGATGGAGCAGGACGATCTGGAGGGTGTCTACCAGAGGGCGAGGAGCGAATATGCGACAATGGTGCGTGATATCAGCGAACGTGCGTCGGTCAGTCTCCCCCAGAGAGAGCCCGAACTGATGGAGAAATTTTCTACACTGGCAGGACGATGGGAGGAGTTCATCTACACCCTCGACTCCGCCATGGAGGCCGGCGATCAACTGGTATTCAGCAGGAGAAATGTTGGCCATACGACGCTTCCCATGATCAACGCCCTCAACGAGCTGGTCGTCGCCTTTGAGGGGGTGAACGATAGAGGCTACAACAAAAGCATAAACATGGCCGGACTGGGGAGGATGCTGACCGCCAAGATGAATTACGCTCTGGAACGATATCTCTCCAACTGGGAGGAGAGCGGCTCTGCCAGGAGTGGAGAGGAGGGACCGATGGCTGTTATGGGGCGCTTCGAGGAGCTCCTCGTCGCTTTAAGAGAAGGCTCCGATAAACTCGGACTCAAGGCCGCGCCCGACGGGAGGGTTGTCACTACTCTGGACTCCGTTGAGAGGTTGTGGGCGCCCAGGAAGGTCTCCCTCCTCCTTGCTCTTGAGAAGAGAGACGCCTATATGAGCTTAATCCATTCGGTGGAGGAGACATATCAAAGAGTTCTCGAAGAGGCACTCCTCGATACATCGGCATGGTTGACCCGCTACCACAAGGTGACTATCACGCATATTATCATGGCCCTCGTTGCCACAGTTGTGGGGGCCCTCATCTTTATCCTCTGGTCTGTCTGGTTGAGCAACCGCTTTACATGGCGGCCGATAAAGGATCTCAAAACGGCTATCGTCAACTTTGAGAGGGGGAAAGATGTTGAGGCCCTCTCAATAAATAGAAGTGATGAGGTGGGCGAGCTGGCCCAGATGTTCTACAGGGTTCTAAAGGGGAGGCTCAATGAGGTTGAGCGCCTCGTGAGGTTCGGGAATCTCATTAACGATGAGATATCCGAGAAGGAGTGCTACAATATACTCATCAACTTCCTGACGGCAACCTTTGAGATCGACCGTATTATTGCCGTAAGTTTCAATAACAGCGAAAACCTCTCAGAGGTGATTGCCTCCTACGAGAGGAACCCAGGGGAGATGCCTCTCACCGCCGATACTCCCTACGAACTGAGCGCCATAAAGGAGCCCCAACTATGCAGGGTAGTGAGATCGGGACTCCAACTTATCAATGACGACGTTAACGAAGAGTACCGATGTCCCGAACAGGAGGTGGCGCAGGAGGCAGGGAGTTGTGGATGCTATCCGGTCTCCGTCGGAGGGGCGGTTCTCGGGTGGATACATCTGGCGAGCTGCAAACCATCCTTCTTTGACGACAAGAGTTCCTTCATAATCAACTCCTATCTCGGCTATATGGCGCCTGCAATAAGCAGCATACGGCTCATTAACGCCCATCGTAAACTTGCCGTCAAGGACCCCCTTACCGGGCTATATAACAGGAGGTTCCTGGAGGAGACACTGGAACGTAACATTGCGATCGCATGTAGATACGGCCAGCCTCTCTCCATTCTCATGATCGATGTAGACCACTTCAAACGTTTTAACGACCTCTACGGACACAGCCACGGCGATAAGGTTCTACAGACGATTGCGAAGATACTGATGGACAACGCGAGGGAGACGGATGCCGCTACCAGGTATGGAGGGGAGGAGTTTACCATAGTTCTGCCCAACACTGACAAGGATGGGGCCGCTATCGTGGCGGAGCGGATACGGAAGGATGTAGAGGAGAATGCCGTCACCACTATCGAGGGGAATATGGAGAGCGTTACCATCAGCCTCGGCGTGGCGACATGTCCGGACGATACGGTGGAGATGGATCGCCTCCTGAAATTTGCCGATGGGGTCCTCTATCAGTCCAAGGCGGCTGGCAGGAACAGGGTGACGTTGGCCTCACATGAGGCTCTGAAGGTGGTAGAGAGTGAAGAGTCCTCAAAGAGCAGCGGCCTGAAGGCCGTTAATGAAGAGTGACCGACCATTACGCCATATCCCTGCTGGTATCCCCCTCACCCCATCCCTCTCCCCCTGGGGAGAGGGTGCCGGGTTCCGTTACTGTTCTCTTGCAATCCGCCCCTTACATGGGACATTTTCAATGATTTACCGTCACTGAAAGCGGCTATTGCTCCATGTAGCTCCAACCCCCTGTCATGGCTGCGTCAACGCGCCGGTCGCTCCTGCCTTATACCTCCTCTCCCCTGTGGGGAGAGGATTGAGGTGAGGGGGCGCGCGCCCTTTTCCCACTCACTCCAAATATCATGATGGAACCTCCAAAGAGTCGTATCCTGCCATCTCACAACTTTTTACGGGGGCGTCAACTGTGGCTTACGAAAAGCCCAGGGGCATTCCGTTCATTTTTAAAGCGAGTGATATCATTGGGTCAGAAGAAAATAACCCCTATATTAATCTCTTTATGTTATCGCTAAAAATGGAATATTCCTAAAACCCTCTGCTCTGATAGCGCCCATAGGATCGTCACTACCCCTCCGAAGAGGTGAGATGGGTCAATAGAAGTGTGTTATTGCTGGGGTGATAGAGCAGGGTGTTGGGCATAGAGTCAAGTTTTGCCGCTCCTGTCGGCATAAAAAAACCTCAAGGCCACTGTTGCGATGTGGACCTTGAGGCTTGGTATCGTGAAGTATGAAGAGTATATTCTGCTGAGCTACATCTCCTCGCTCTTAATAATATCCATTAACTCAGCGGTAATCTTCGTCTCACCCTTCGCTATGGCGGCCTTTTCTATCTTTCCCTTTACCATCTTACGTACAAAGACCGGAACATTATCCAGCTTTGCCAGTGCGTCATCATCCCACTCCACTCCATTGTCACTCATAATCTGCTCCTTTGTTTTTTATTTCGGTTGATAATAACATGTACTCCTATTGGTGTCAAAGAGACGGCCGACACGATTTTGCCCTTTACGCACGACATGGAAGGTGTCTGCTGCGTTTCCTATTTATTCAGTGATGTTTTTAGTGACAGATCCCTCAGTTGGAGCTTGTCCACAGGGGAGGGGGCGTCGGTCATGAGGCACGCGGCCTTCTGAGTTTTTGGAAATGCGATGACATCCCGTATGGAGGGGACGCCGGCCATTATGGCAACGAGCCTGTCGAGACCGAAGGCGATGCCGCCGTGGGGTGGTGTGCCGTAGGAGAGAGCGTCGAGGAGGAAGCCGAAGCGCTCCTCCGCCTCCTCCTTGCCGATCCCAAGCTTTTCAAAGACCTTTTCTTGTATCTCCCTCTGATGGATCCTGATGCTCCCTCCGCCTATCTCACATCCGTTGAGGACGAGATCGTACGCCTTTGATGTGACCTCTAGAGGGGCTTCATCAAGTTTGTCAACGGTTTCGTCCGTCGGCGAGGTGAAGGGGTGGTGGAGGGCAACGTGCCTTCCAGCCTCTTCATCGTACTCTAGGAGAGGGAAGTCGGTAACCCATACAAAATTATAGCTATCTTTTGGAATGAGTTGGAGCCTCTCCGCGAGGTGGAGCCGTATCCGTCCCAATGTGGTATTCGTCACCTTAGCGCAGTCGGCCACAAAGAGGAGGAGGTCGCCCGTCTCTGCGTCGAGGGTCGAGGACATTTCTCCGCGCTCGTCGTCGGTGAAGAATTTTGCTATGGGAGACTGCCACCCTTCGTCGGTCACCTTTACCCACGCGAGCCCCTTGGCGCCGTAGGTACCTGCGAATTCGGTCAGGTCGTCCAGCTCCTTCCGTGAAAAGGTGGCGCAACCCTTTGCGTTTACTGCCTTGACGAGATCGCCCCGCTTGGCTACCTGGGCGAATACCTTGAAACCGGAGTCGGCGACAATGGTGGTGATATCCTTCAACTCCAGGTCGAATCTAGTGTCGGGGGCGTCGAGGCCGAACCGGTCGATTGCTTCGAGATAGGTGAGGCGATTAAAGGGAGGGGCAACAGTAACAGCAAGGGCCTCTTTGAAGAGTTGGGCGATGAGCCCCTCCATGATGGAGATAACGTCGTCACTGTCGACAAAGCTCATCTCGGCGTCGATCTGGGTGAACTCGGGCTGCCTGTCGGCCCTCAAATCCTCATCCCTGAAACACTTAACGATCTGGAAGTATCGGTCAAAGCCTGAGATCATCAGTATCTGTTTGAAGAGCTGGGGTGACTGGGGGAGGGCGTAGAACCTGCCGAGGCTGAGGCGGCTCGGCACGAGGTAGTCGCGAGCCCCTTCGGGTGTGCTCTTCGTGAGCATAGGGGTCTCTATCTCAAGGAAACCGTTGTCCGCGAGGTACTCCCGTGCGGCCCTGCTGACGTGGTGGCGGAGGATGAGACTCTTCTGGATGGCGGGCCGCCTCAGGTCGAGGTACCGGTACTTGAGGCGGACACTCTCGTGAACCTCGGCATCGTCTTCGATAAGGAAGGGGGGCGGTTCGGCAACGTTGAGTATTTTTACCTGACCGACGGCCATCTCTACCTCTCCCGTTTTCAGTTCAGTATTCTCGGTCTCCTCAGGCCTTCTGTTGATTGTACCCTTTACTGCCAGGACGTACTCACTACGAATAGAGTGGGCCTGACGGTGAGCCTCAGCATCGGTTTCAGGGTTGAAGACCACCTGCATGATGCCCGTTCTGTCTCTCAGGTCGATGAAGATGAGGCCGCCGTGGTCCCTTCTCCGCTGTACCCACCCCATGAGGACGATTTCCGTATCTATGGAATCCGCCGTGATATCGCCGCAGTAGGCGCTTCGTTTCCAGTCACCGAGCTGTTCTAACAATCCTCTACCTCCTGAAAGATCCAATAATAAAGCCGATGATTACGTTTAAAGAAAGGGTGATTGGAATAGCTGTCACTCCCTTGCACAATAATAATGACGTGCTGTGCAGTCAATTTTTATAGCACATGGTCGAGGCATTTTCAATCTAATAAGCATGTGACACGATTACACGTTACGAATAGAATCGCGAGAGGAGTCAGGGGGGGGCGAGTTGAAGAGATTTACGGGATAGGAGAGAGGCTAGTGCTGCCACTGTGGGTCTGCTGTTTACATGGAAGTATTATACAAGGGAAGGTCTTATTGACTCAGACCTTCCGCGACACATGGAAGTATCGCTATTATTAATGGCGGTAAGTTCTTGAAACTGTAAGAAAAGAAAGCACACTTCTCTTTTTTCGTCCACCGAAAAAGAGCATAAAGAGAGGGGGAGGGCTCGCTGGCCGCTCCCCCGCTGCTATTTTACCTTCTGATGGCACCGCTTGCACATAAAAAGCGGGAATGCCTTGCTGTTATGACAGTTGGGGCTGCCACAAAACTGCCCCCCCATGTTTTTCTTCATCGTAATGTCGTTGGCGCCTCTCTTCTCCTTGAATATTTTTGGATGACAGACGCTGCACTCTAATACCTTCTCATGGCTGCCGTGGGGGAAGACAACAGGTCCCACGCCGGCCTTCTTAAGGCTCTCCGACTTGTCGCCAAAGGTCATATTGCCCAGGGCGGCAAAAGCCGGAGTGATCGATAACGCCAGAAGCAGCAATGAGAAGGAGATTATTCGTACCACTGCTACTTACTTTCCGGCGCTCTTCTTAGGCTTTACGTGACACCGTTGACAGTCAGTGAGGGGGAAGGCGATCTTGCCGTGACACCTGCCGCACCACTTACCCTCTACTATGCCCACCATGGTCATGTTGTTTTGCCCCTTGGCCGGGATGAATATCTTTGGATGACATACATCGCACTTGAGCCAGTAGGTATGAATCCAGTGTGGATAGACAACATCGTCGACAAAGTCTCCCTTTGCCTCTATGAGAACGTCCATGTTAAGAGGCGGCATCTCCTCAAAATTTGGATCGAGAGACGGCTTGGGCGCTATCATATTGCCCTTGGCAAGCTTGACCCAGTCAATGAGGCCGTACTTGTCCTTGGGAAGACGCTGGTCACCCATTGTTCTCGAGTGCCACCCTCTGCCGGCCCGTACTGACGCACTGGCCGGTTTGTCGGCGTCACCCTTACCGGCGAGCTTCCCACTAGTATCGAGATAGAGGATGCTAGATGGGTCATTCGGGTCGATCTTAGGGGTTGATTTCTTTCTGGCGCTCTTCTTAGGCGCTGCCTCAGCCGACACAATGCAGGTTGTAGAGTAGCCGACAAAGAAGGCAATGGCTATGAGGAGACTTGTCTTCGACAAGAATCCTGCGTTGTAAAACCGTTTCATATACACCCTCCTTTATAATACCTTTAAATGTTTGAACTATTTGCCTTTGTATGAGTGGCAGCGGTCGCAGTAGAGCGGCTCCCACGCGGTCATGCCGTTGTGACACTTGCCGCAGAATTCACCCCTCATGATCTTGCTCATGTTAATATCGTTGGCGCCCTTCTTCAGGATAAAGATATCCTCATGGCATACCTTACACTTGAAACGAATCCTGTGAAACCAGTGGGGAAAGAGCACAGGTTTCACATTAGCCTTCTTCATGCTCTCCTTTTTACTGTTCAGTACGATGTCCCCATACTCTGCTCGGCTCATCTCTGTAAAGAGAAGGCTCGAGGCGAACAGAGCGACGAGAACGGTAATAATAAATCCCCTTTTCTTCATCCTACACCTCCTGTAGATTTTTAGTTGGCCAATCATACACTGTAACTTTTCATTTTTCAAGGTGAAATAGCCATAATGTTGAAGAATAATGAAAAAAGGAGTTTCAATGTTTCATGTACAGTCTCCTGCCCTATTGCGGGATACACACGATACTGTTGCATTGACTTTTTACTGGCCAATTAATAGTGGAATAATAGGAACCTCTATGCTATAAAAAAAAGGTTAAACTATGAGAGAAGTGCTGGATAATGATGGTTTTATAAAAAATCGTAGGGACGTAACTCTAACAGTATTAAGGCAGGAGAGATAAATGTTTGGACCGTTATTAAAGAAGGTGTTTGGCAGTAAGAATGAACGTGAGGTAAAGCGGATGCAGCCGCTGGTGGACTCCATCAATGGGTTGGAGCCGAAGATGGAGGCCCTCTCCGACGATGAACTCAGTGAGTTGACGCCAAAGTTTAAGGAGAGGATAGAGGGGGGTGAGTCCCTCGATGCTCTCCTTCCCGAGGCCTTTGCCGCAGTGAGAGAGGTTTCAAAACGGCGCCTCGCCATGAGACACTTCGATGTCCAGCTTATCGGAGGTATTGTGCTTCACGAAGGGAAGATTGCCGAGATGAAGACCGGTGAGGGGAAGACCCTCGTGGCAACCCTGGCCACATATCTTAATGCCCTTTCAGGGAAAGGGGCATGTCTAGTTACTGTCAACGACTATCTGGCAAAGAGGGATGCCCGATGGATGGCGCCCATCTACCACCACCTGGGCCTCTCTGTCGCTATTATCCAGCACGATGCCTCGTTTTTATACGACCCGGATTTTATCGGGAAGGATGACGCCAATATCCACCTCACTCCATGTTCTCGGAAAGAGGCATACAGGGCCGATATCACATACGGAACCAACAACGAATTCGGTTTCGACTACCTTCGTGACAATATGAAGTACTCCCTTGAGGACTATGTCCAGAGGGAGCTCAATTACGCCATCGTTGATGAAGTCGATTCCATTCTCATTGATGAGGCCAGAACTCCACTTATCATCTCCGGCCCAGCCGAGGATAGTACGGACAAATATTACACCATCGACAGGATCATCCCCGGTCTCAAGGAGGAGAGACACTATACGATTGACGAGAAGGCAAAGCAGGTGATGCTGACCGAGGATGGTGTGTCGAAGGTAGAGGAGCTTTTGAAGATTGATAACCTCTACGATCCAAAGCAGATCGAGACCCTCCACCACGTCAATCAGGGGCTGAAGGCCCATGTCCTCTTCAAGAGGGATGTTGACTATGTGGTGAAGGAGGATGAGGTTATTATCGTTGATGAGTTCACCGGTCGGCTCATGCCGGGGAGGCGGTGGAGCGACGGTCTTCATCAGGCAGTCGAGGCTAAGGAGGGGGTGACCATAGAGAACGAGAACCAGACCCTCGCTACAATTACCTTTCAGAACTACTTCAGGATGTACGATAAACTTGCCGGTATGACCGGAACAGCGGACACAGAGGCGGCTGAGTTTAACGATATATATGGACTCGAAGTAATCGTTGTCCCCACCAATAAGCCGATGACCCGTGAGGATCATCCCGACCTCATCTACAAGACGGAGAAGGAGAAGTTTAATGCCGTAATAGATGAGATAGAGGAGTGGCAGAAGAAGGGGAGGCCAGTGCTGGTGGGCACCATCTCCATTGAGAAGTCTGAGAGGATAGGCGTCATGCTAGGCAGGAGGGGAGTTCCCCACCATGTGCTGAATGCGAAGCATCACGAGAGGGAGGCTGAGATAGTCGCCCAGGCTGGAAGGTTTGGCGCGATTACCATAGCGACCAATATGGCAGGACGTGGAACCGATATCGTACTTGGCGGCAACCCAGAGGCGATGGCGGCGGCAAAGGCTGGGCAGGATGACTCTACCGACGAGTACCGTTCGGCCCTCGAAGCGGCACGGACAATATGTGAAGAGGAGAAGAAGAAGGTTCTCGAAATCGGCGGACTTCATATCATAGGCACAGAGCGCCACGAATCCAGGAGGATCGACAACCAGTTGAGGGGACGTTCCGGACGGCAGGGTGATCCCGGTTCAACACGTTTTTACCTGACCCTGGAAGATGATCTCCTGAGGATCTTCGGGGGAGAGCGGATCTCCACTGTCATGGATAAGCTCGGCATGGAGGAGGGGGTTCCAATAGAGCACAGCTTTGTCTCCAAGGCGATAGAGAATGCCCAGAAGAAGGTTGAGGCTCACAACTTCGATATCAGGAAACACGTTCTCGAATACGACGATGTGATGAATAAGCAAAGAGAGGTGGTCTATGCCTACAGGCGGCAGATCCTCGGTGTTGAGGAGCTGAGAGAGATGATCGCCGACTCCATTGAGGAGGTTGGCGCTGATATAGTCGAGACTCATATAGAAGAGAAGGGGTATTCAGAGGATTGGGAGACGGAGAGCCTCAACAAGGCCCTGAGCAATCAGTTCGGTCTGACCATGGAGGCCGAGAAGATAAAGGCGTGCGGGAGCCGGGAGGCCCTCGCTGAAGAGATAAAGAGTATGGCTCGCAATGCCTATGCAGAGAAGGCGAGGGGCATCGGCGATGAGATATTCTCCCAACTCGAACGGATAATATCCCTCCAGACCTTTGACGCTATATGGAAGGATCACCTCCTTATGATGGACCACCTGAAGGAGGGGATAGGACTAAGAGGGTATGCCCAGAAGAACCCCCTCAACGAGTATAAGAAGGAGGGTTTTGAGCTCTTTACCGACATGCTCCTGAGAATGAAATCAGAGGTTGTCGAGAGGTTGATGAAGGTGCAGATAGCCCGTGAGGAGGATGTCCCGCTCCTTGAGCCTGTTGAAAAAAAGCAGAATCTTGTCCTGAGCAGGGGCGAGGAGGCCCCGGAGAAGGAGAGGGAGAAGCCCCAGCCCGTACATCGGGCGGGGAGCAAGGTGGGGAGGAACGACCCGTGTCCCTGTGGGAGCGGGAAGAAGCACAAGAAGTGTTGCGGAAAGTAGCGTGAAACTGATCTGTGGGTTCAGCAGAGTACGTTTAGCGAAACAGAGGGTAGAGAGAGGTGGTGAATGATTTTCTTTCAGTGCAAGAAGCCTTCATCTTTCATTCTGTCTCACACAGAGGCGCTAAGCACACAGAGTTATAATGGCACTTTCCTCTTCTATTGATGTGAGCCTTCCTTGGTGTGCTTTGTGTCTTTGTGTGAGATAGAGATCTTTGCAGCCGCAAGATTGAGGTGATAGGGAAGGCAATAGGCAAATAGTACCTACAGAGGAAGAGAAAGAAGAGGGCAATTATTGTAGTGACAGATGTGAGTAGCGCCGTCCCCGGTTTTAGAGCCGGGTCGATTGGATGCGGAATAAAGAAGGGGCGAGCGAGAGACCTTGCCCTTATCGTTAGTGAGACACCGGCCGTTGTTGCCGGTGTTTTTACAAGGAACATGGTAAAGGCTGCCCCCCTTCTCCTTACGATGGAACGGGTAGGGGGGGGGGAGTGCCGCGCCGTCATTATAAACAGTGGCAACGCGAACGCCTGTACCGGAAAAAGGGGAATGGGGGACGCTGTGAGGATGGCGGGTGAGGCGGCGAAGGGCCTCGGAGTAGAGCCGGAAGAGGTGCTCGTTGCTTCAACAGGCGTCATCGGCGAACCTCTTCCTATTGATAAGCTAATAAAGGGGACGCCGAGGCTGGTAAAGAAAGTGTCGCCCTCTCTGGCCGGGTGGCGAGAAGCGGCTGAGGCCATTATGACGACCGATACCTTCCCCAAGCTTGTTCAGGAGGAGGGAGTAATCGGCGGTACGCCTATCAGGATCCTCGGGGTGGCAAAGGGCTCCGGCATGATTGCGCCCAATATGGCCACCATGCTTGCCTTTGTCGTTACCGATGCCGCCATTGGACAGCGTGAGCTTCAGAGTGTGCTCCGCAGAGCCGTTAAACGCTCCTTTAACCGTATTACCGTCGATGGAGAGTCGTCAACAAACGACACGGTGCTCATCCTTGCAAACGGGACCGCCGGTAACGGAAGGTTGAGGGCGGGGAGCGCCGGGCTGAAACAATTTTCCGCGATGGTAGAGAAGGTCTGTCTCCACCTTGCAACCCTCATAGTGAAGGACGGGGAGGGGGCCACCAAACTCCTTGAGATTTGTGTGAAGGGGGCCAAGAGTGAGGGCGACGCGGTGAAGGCCGCAAAGGGAATAGCCAACTCCCTCCTCGTCAAGACCGCCTTCTTCGGAGAGGACGCCAACTGGGGGAGGATCATGGCAGCCCTGGGAAGCGCCGGTGTTGAGATAGAACCCGACAGGGTGAACATCTTTCTCGGAGCCATCCCCATCGTCAGAAGAGGGGTGGCTACCGGCCGTGAGGGAGAGGCGGCGAAAGTGTTACGAGAGAGAGAGATTAAACTGACCGTTGATCTTAGGGTGGGAGACGGGGAGGCGGCTGTCATGACAACAGATCTCTCATACGACTATGTAAGGATCAACGGGTCGTACAGAAGTTAGAATTCTTTCGTGCCTTACTGGATAAATTCAAGGTTCCAGGGGGCAAGTGAGGGATTTAGTCTGAAGACTTCGAAAGGCAGGCTAAAGGCTGAAGGTTTAAAGAGTTTCCTAACAGTATTCAGTCTAATAACCTAAGAGAACAGTCTTCAGCCTATCCACCTGAATAATTCTTACCTCTTTCTACGAAAGCACAGAAGCCGGTGACACAACACTAATGCCTGACCTCCTCATACAGATCTTTGTCTTTATCTTTGGCGCGGCGATTGGGAGCTTTCTCAATGTCTGTATCTACCGCCTCCCGTTAAAGAAATCGATTGTCTCTCCCCCTTCGGCCTGTCCTCAGTGCGACAGGAGGCTCCCCTTCTACGACAATATTCCTATCCTCAGCTACATTCTTCTCCGTGGACGGTGTCGCGGGTGCGGCACTTCATTCTCCATCCGTTACCTTGCGGTAGAGTTCTTGACGGCTCTCATGGCCGTTGTCATCTACGCCGCTTTCGGCCCAACTTATGACGCCCTTATCTACCTTCTCTTTGTCGCCGCCCTCATCGTCATCACCTTTATCGACCTCGACTATCAGATCATCCCCGACGTCATCTCTCTCCCCGGCATAGGGGCTGGTACCCTTGCATCGTTTTTCCTTATTGTTCCCGGCGTGATTAACTCCCTGATCGGCATGATCGTTGGCGGGGGGCTGCTCTATATCGTGGCAACCTCCTACTATCTGGTGACGGGGAGGGAGGGGATGGGGGGGGGCGATATAAAACTGCTCGCCATGATCGGGGCCTTCCTCGGCTGGAAGGGTGTCATTGTTACGGTTTTTGCCGGTTCCCTTGTCGGGGCTGTGCTGGGCTCTCTCATCATGGCCGTGACCGGGCGGGACAGCAGATACGCCATACCCTTCGGTCCCTTCCTCGCAATGGGGGCTGTAATCTATCTCTTTGCAGGTGAGCGACTCATCGACCTTTACATGACGGCCCTATGGCGATGACGACGAGGATATGGGGCATACGGGCCCAGATTATTACGGCCATGGTTATTATTACCATCGCCGCCATCGGTTTTATGGGGGTTCTGAGCCTGAAGATCGTCGAGAGCAATGCCCTCCACCGGAAGGGCAGGGAGGGGGAACTCCTGGCGGAGTTTATGATACATAAATACAGGGATGGATTTGGCGCCTTTCGTGAGTATATCGGCGGCGCTGTCGCCTCCGGGAGAATAGGGGGGGCCGTGGTGGAGGACAGGGCAGGGCGGATAGTGTTTAGTAAGGGGGTCGTGCCCGACGGGGGGGGTGGCGATCTCCTGCGCTACGATGGAGGGTACTCTGTGAAACTTGTGGACGCGGGGTTCTTCTCTCTTGCCGGAAGCACCCTGCTGGTGAGGGCGGAAATAATGGATGGCTGGAGAGTGCGCTATACCCTCCCCCTCGGCGAGGTAGAGGATGAACTGAGCGGCATCAGGAGAATCCTGCTCTACTTCGCTCTCATCGATTCACTGATTATCATAACCCTGGGGGTCTACCTCCTCTCCATGGTGGTCGTCAGGCCGCTTAGAAAGCTCGAACTCACAGCCGGAAGGATAGCGGCAGGGAGTGTCGGAGAGCGGGCTACTCTTGAGGGGGATAATGAGATAAGCAGCCTGGCGGCCTCGTTCAATACTATGGCGGAGAGCCTGGAGGAGAAGATAGGCCGTCTCGAAAGGGTTAACACAGCCCTCATCTCCGCCCAGGAGAGCCTCCTGACTTCACATAAACTTGCGACAGCCGGAAGGCTCGCCGCCGGCATAGCCCATGAAATCGGCAATCCACTAGGCGCCGTTCTTGGCTACATAGACCTCCTGAGAAAGGGTTTGGACGACCCTGAGGAGGAGAGGGAGATACTCAGGAGGATTGAGAGCGAAACGGTGAGGATCAACAACATTGTCAGGGAGTTCCTCGATATCTCCCGTCCTGCCAGAGGACGTGCGACGGAGGCTGTAACGCCAGTCCCTGTAAGTGATATCGTAGGCGATGCGCTCGCCCTCTTTGAGTCTCAAAGCCGGGCAGGGAGGATTGAAGTGGTGGTGAATCTTGACGATCCTCTCCCGCCGGTCATGGCGGAGAGGGACCGTATGAAACAGGTTATGCTCAACCTCCTCATGAATGCCAGGGACGCCATGCCGGATGGGGGGAGGATGACTATCAGCGGCTACGACGTAGATTATGCCCGTGAGAGCAGCGCTCTCCCCCAAAGACGAAGAGGGGATGAGGATGGCGGCGACTATCGGGAGAGACGGGGGAGCGTATCCCAGAGGAGAGGGGTGGCAATTGCCGTCTCCGATACGGGCAGCGGTATTGACGAGGGAGATATGGCGGGGATCTTCGACCCCTTCTTTACCACCAAGGAGCCCGGCAAGGGGACCGGTCTCGGCCTCTTTGTGTCGCGGGAGATTGTCCATCTCTACGGTGGGGATATACGGGTGAAGAGGAGTAGTGGCGAAGGGACGACTTTTGAGATACTATTGCCTGTAGCCGAGGGAGAGGGTGGCGGTAACTCTGACATGGAAGGGAAGGGCTGATAGGTGAGGGGGTGGTAATATGAGAATTCTGGTCATAGACGATGAAGAGTCGATGCGCCATATGCTTTCGGTCCTCCTCAAGCAAGAGGGGTACGATGTTGTTGCGGCGGAGAATGGCACTCAGGCCCTAAAGGTTATTGAGGGGGATGAGTTCGATTTCGTACTCTGCGACATCAAGATGCCTGGCATGGGCGGCCTCGATTTTCTTAAGGCGACCCTCGCCACGGCCACCCCTTCCAATCCGGCGCCGGTGGTCATCATGATGTCTGCCTACGGCACCGTTGATACGGCCATCGAGTGTATGCAGCTCGGCGCTTACGACTACATCTCAAAACCGTTCAAGACGGATGAGGTTATCATAACCATCAGGAAGGCCGAGGAGAGGGAGCGCCTCAAGAGGGAGAACAGACGCCTCAAGGAGGAGCTGGACCTCGACTATGCCTTTGAAAAGATCGTTGCAGATGACCGGAAGATGCACGAGATCTTCGACCTCATCAAAAAGGTGGCAAGTTACAATACGACGATCCTCATAAACGGCGAGAGCGGAACGGGGAAGGAGCTTATCGCACGGGCAATCCACTTTAACGGCGACAGGAGGGATAAGCCCTTTATACCGGTCAATTGCGGGGCAATCCCGGCAACCCTCATGGAGAGCGAACTCTTCGGCTACGTCAAGGGCGCCTTTACTGATGCGGTGCGGAACAGGGAGGGGCTCTTCCAGGAGGCGGATGGGGGAACCATCTTCCTCGATGAAATAGGTGAACTGCCGAAGGAGCTGCAGGTGAAGCTCCTCCGTGTCCTCCAGGAGGGCGAGGTGCGGAGAGTTGGCGACACGAGATCGAGAAGTATAGACGTTCGGGTAGTTGCCGCTACTGCGAGAGATCTCCAGAGCGAGGTCAGAGATGGCGCCTTCCGTGAGGACCTCTACTATCGGCTCAATGTCATCCCCATAACCATTCCACCTCTGAGGGAGCGGGCGAAGGATATTCCCCCCCTTGCCAACCACTTTATCAGCTCCGCCGCCCATAAGTTCGGCAAGGCGATCAGTGGTATCTCCGATGATGCGCTGAATCTTCTCCTGAGCTACCGGTGGCCCGGCAATGTGAGAGAGCTGGAGAACATCATAGAACGGGCAATAATCCTGGAGGAAGGCGACGAGATAGGCACCGGCAGCCTCCCCTTTACAGAGCGGGATCTCCGTTCGTCACCCTCCGTTACCGCCAATTCAACGGAGCTTTCCATAAAAAAGGCCCATGAGGCGGTAGAGAGGGAGCTTATTGCGAGAGCCCTTGAGAAGACTGGAGGTAACAGAACCAGGGCGGCAGAGCTTCTTGAAATCAGCCACAGGGCGCTCCTCTACAAGATAAAAGATTTCGGACTATGAAATAATTGCATAGCAGACGCCCCTCCATATTTTTTTCAATCCCTATGAAATACAGATGGTTAGCTTGTGGCATGGATGTTGCTTTATTCTCATGCCATGAGGCTGATTGTGAGAAACGACAGAGGATTCAGTTTGCTCGAAATAGTGGTTGTTGTCGCCATGATAGGGATTCTTGCCGCCATTGCTATACCGACCCTGCGGCAGCCCGGCACCAAGAGCACGGCAAGGAGCATCTATGTCGCCCTCCAGCAGGCCAGGAGCCAGGCGGTAGGTTCGACACAGTTTTACGGGATCCGGTTCAACCTCGATGTAACCCCCGAGACCTATCAGATGGTGTTTGGGGCGAGCAGCACGGGGCCGTGGAATCCTGACCCGAACTCCGCAGCAATAGAGATCGTCAGGGGCGTTGATATAGATAGGGTTGTTGTGAATGGGACGCCCTATACAACGGGAGCGCGGACTATCAGCTTCAGCCCCCTGGGAACGGCGGACACCGGCCTGGTACGGCTACAAAGCGTAAGCGAC
>JBHHTR010000028.1:0-16285 GCA_046753505.1 Thermodesulfobacteriota bacterium | reverse complement strand
ATAATTTTGCTCTCCCTGCCCTATCTATATGGCGTCCAGCGCCTGCAAATGTGATAAATAAGAGACTCTATTAACATTATTCCCTGATGCGCTGCTCTTTGCCGACTCCGATCGGCTCCAGTAGAGAGCCCTCTCTGTTGAGAATAACGATATCGACCCTCCTGTTCTTCGCCCTCCCTTCAGAGGTTTTATTCGAGGCAAAGGGCCTGTATTCTCCATAACCTGTGGCGGAGAGCTTGCCGGGGTTGAGTCCGTACCTGCCGGTGATGTACTTCAGGAGATGGAGCGCCCTGGCTGCCGACAGGTCCCAGTTGGATGAGAAGGCGCCACCCTTTAAAGGAACATTATCGGTGTGTCCCTCGATCCTCAGATGATTGGGCATCCCCTTCAGAACCTTACCTATCTCATCGAGGAGGAGCGTTGCCTCTGAAAGGATCTCCGCCCCGTCGGGCTGAAAGAGCCCCTTTTCATGGAGTGTAACTACTACCCCCCTCTCCTCAATTATGAGGGAGACCTTCCCCTCCTCTTCAAACCTTGCAAGGGCGGAATGAATCATCCTGTAGTCGGAGGAGAAGCGTTTCTTGAAGGCAATGGAGACAAGATCTTTGGGGGTGTCGCCTGCTATCCGGGCCTCCATATTTGTCGATTTAAATGCCTCTCCCAGAGCCTCGCTCATGACTGTGTACTTAGATTCATTCACCGATGAGAGGGCGTACATGACGGTGAAAAAAGCAAAGAGGAGGGTGATGAAGTCGGCATACGATACAAGCCACCTCTCATGGTTCTCCGGCTCTTCCCTTCTTAACTTTCTAGCCATAGTAGAACACCAATTATTGGTTTTCCTGCGTGTACGGGCAAATAAAAGAGCATTTCTGTGACCAGGCGAGCAGGGGAACAGCTATCGATATATTATCCGCAGATTTCACAGATTCTCACAGTTCAACAGATTCAACACCGTATATTGACACTCCTCACGCCGCCCTCCGCTGTACTCTCCCCGCTTTCTTTTTATCTCCATCGGTGAGAAAGCCGGTCAGCTTCTCATGAACCAATCTAGGGTTTTCACCCTTGGCAAGGGAGATTACTCCTTCGACTATCAAATCTCCTCTGACAGACTCTTCCCTTATCCTCACCTTGAGTTTCCCGGCTATTGGGAGCCACAAGAGGTTGGCGGAACCAACGCCGTAGACCGTCGCGACAAAGGCCACCGCTATACCGCTGCCCAGCATTGACGGATCGGCAAGGTTCTCCATCACATGAATCAGGCCAAGGACGGCCCCCAGTATGCCGATAGTCGGAGCATATCCACCTGCCGACTCAAAAACCTTCGCAGCCTGTAGTTTTCTCTCTTCATCCTGATTTAACTCTATCTCAAGGATATCCCTGATCTCGTGGGGGGCAGTGCCGTCGACAACCAGTTGGAGCCCCCTCTTCAGGAGTGGATTTGTGCTCATTTTTTTGATATGAGATTCGAGGGCGAGGAGTCCGTCCTTTCTAATAACCTGAGTATATCCGGTAATCTCCCTGACCACGCCGTGAAGAGTGTTGTCGCTGCTTCTAAAGGTCTTTCCGGCCATTCTCACGGCCTTCATCACAACATGGAGTGGATAGTTGAGGAGGATGGCGCCTATAGTGCCGCCGACGACAATAAGGGCCGCCGTAAGTTGGAGTATAGACGACACACTGCCGCCTTCCAGGAGCTGGCCGCCCAGGATTGCTCCTATACCAAGAAAGAGACCGATGACGGTTAAGATATCCATGCTGTATTTTCCTGGTTGCCTGGTAGTTACACTCAGAGGCACTATTCATAGATCCCTGGGTTCAAGGTTAAAGGTTTTGAGGCTGACACCCTTCTGCCTATCAACCTGAGAAGCTTCTACACCATGTTGAGCATCTCGCCGGCAACCTGCTCAATGGAGACAACCTTGTCGGCAAGCCCCTCATCTACCACCACCTTCGGCATCCCGTAAACGATACAGCTCGCCTCATTCTGAGCAATAGACCTCCCGCCCCCCCCTTTGATCGCCCTGATGCCCTCCCTGCCATCGCTCCCCATGCCTGTAAGGATTACTCCGAGTATCCTTCCCGGATAACACTCGGCGGCGCTGGAGAGGGTAATATCCACACACGGTCTGTAGTGGGCGTCAGCCGGGCTATTATCTATTTTTACAGCGACGTTCAGAGCGCCCCTTCTTCTAAGCCGTGTCTGGCTACCGCCTGGCGCTATCAAGACCGTTCCCTTTGTAATTGTATCGCCGTCCTTTGCCTCCCTGACCTCAACCTTACAATTCCTGTTAAGTCTCTCGGCATAATGACCGGTAAAGTTCTGTGGCATATGCTGGGCCACCACGATGCCTACAGGCAGATCTTCTGGCATTCCGACGAGCACCTCCTGAACCGCCCTTGGCCCCCCCGTTGATGCCCCGATGGCAATAAAGGCAATCCTCTCTCCTCTATATCGGCTGATTGGGCTCTTTTCTACGGCTGTAACTTTACTCTGGATCTGGCCGCCTCTCCTATCATGCCTGTCGGAAACTCGCCGTCTTACCCTTTTTCCGGCTACTGACTTTATCTTGGCGGTAAGCTCATTTTGTATCTTAACTATATTGCAGGAGAGGTCGTCTAGCTGCTTTGGAAGGTAATCGAGGGCGCCGAGATCGAGGGCGTCAAAGGTGGCCTGGGCTCCCTCGTCGGTAAGGGAGCTGAGCATAAGAACGGGGAGGGGGTTGCTCTCCATGATAACCTTTAGCGCCTCAAGGCCGTTCATCCTCGGCATCTCCACGTCGAGGGTAATGACGTCCGGTTTCAAAGAGTCCAGCTTGTCGATGGCCTCCCTGCCGTCCCTGGCAACTCCAACAACCTCGATCATGGGGTCGTCATCAAGCATCTTTTTAATCATCCTCCGCATAAAGGATGAATCATCAACGACAAGAACCCCTATCCTTCTCTTTGCTGCCACGGCGCTTAACATTTACGCAACCCTTCTTCGTTAGATTTTTCAGTAACTACTCACCTATTCAGGCCGAAGAGTGAAGGCTGTTAGCGTTAAAAGCTTCAGCCTATCCACCTCTATTAATCTTTCCCCTTCCTTCCTCGCTAAGCGGCGGCCTTGGCCGTGGAGAAGAGGCCCGCAATATCGAGAATGAGCACCACCCTGCCTTCGCCGGTAATGGTAGCGCCGGAGACACCGTCTGTGTTGGAGAGGTAGTTGCCCATCGACTTGATGACCACCTCTTCCTGCCCCAGCAGGTCCTCAACAAGGAGGGCGAACCTCTTTTCCCCCAGGGCAACAATAACTGCATAGCCCCCCTCACTGCTCTCTGAGGCGACAGCAAGGAGTGATGAGAGACGAATCAGCGGGTAGACGTTATCCCGTGAATAGATTACCTCCCTCCCCTCGACACTCTTCACTGAAGATTCATCAATCTTCAGAATTTCGACTACCGATGAGAGGGGTATGGCGTACTCCTCCTTGCCTACCACAATCATAAGGGCCTGAATTATAGCCAGCGTGAGGGGAAGACCCAGGGTAATCTTTGTCCCTATTCCAGGTTGAGAATCGATATCTATGGTTCCGTTAAGCCGCATAATATTAGTCTTCACCACATCCATTCCAACTCCACGGCCTGAGACGTCGGTAATCTTGCTGGCAGTGGAGAAACCGGGGTGAAATATAAAGTTTGCCACCTCTTTATCACTCATCCTCTCCAGCTCCTCTTCCGTCGCTATCCCCTTTTCAATAGCCTTCTCCTTGATTCTATCTCTATTCAGGCCGCCTCCATCATCCTCGATGGTTATGAAGATATTACTCCCCTTGTGGAAGGCCGAAAGAACAAGATTCCCCTGGCCGGGCTTTCCCGCTTTGACCCTCTCCTCCGGCGTTTCGATACCGTGATCAACGGAGTTTCTTATGAGGTGAACAAGGGGATCGCCGATCTCCTCTATGACCGTCTTGTCAAGCTCGGTCTCCTCTCCATGGAGTGTAATGGCAATCTCCTTCCCCTTAAGCCTGGCGAGGTCTCTCACCATCCGTGGAAACTTGTTAAATACTTTTGCCACAGGCTGCATCCTCGTCTTCATGACGGTCAGCTGGAGATCGGTGGTCACCAGATTCAGGTTGGTGGTTGTCTGTTTTATCTGGGTGATCAGCGGATCATCACCGTACTCTTCGTCAAGCTGCGAAGAGACCTTCAAGAGTCTGTTCCTCCCTAAAACAAGCTCGCCAACCATATTCAGAAGGTCGTCAAGCCTCTTGATATCAACACGTATAGAGCTCTCCTTGGGACTCTCCTTGGCCGCGCTCTGCTTGGAAAGGGTCGCATCTACAACATCCTTCTTTACGGACCCCTGTCTGACCAGCACCTCTCCGAGTTTTTCCTGCCCCGCTTGCTCTTTGAGGGCTTCATCTACCTGACCGGGGGTGACTACATCGGCATCAACAAGCATCTCTCCGAGCATCTTGCCCTGCTCTCGTGGAGGCTTTGCAGCGATGCTGTCGGGGGCGCTGCCGACATCTGTGGCGCCGCCGCTTCCCGGTGACTCCCCACCTCCAGCAGAGACGCCCGTCTCGGCCGCTTTCAACCCATCAATGACAGATGAGAGGTCCTCCTCTATTCCGTCTCTCTCCTTCACGTGACCGATAAGGGTGGTAAGCATATCCACAGCCTGCAGGACCGCATCCATAATTAACGGGGTTGCATTCAACTCATTCTGACGGAGTTTATTCAATATCTCCTCCGACTTGTGGGCCACCTCAACAACCTGCTTAAAGCCAAGGAAGCCGGCGGCCCCCTTTATTGTATGAACAGACCTGAATGTATCGTTCAGAAGGGCCTCATTTTGGGGATCCTTCTCCAGCTCAATAAACTTCTGATCAAGATCATCAAGGATCTCCGTAGCCTCTATAATGAAATCCTCCACTATCTCGTTCATTTCGTCTTGCTGATCGGTCATGATACCCTCCTCGACACATTAATGTGATAGGAAAGGTCTGCTATTCAGACCCTCCACACACATGGCTATACCGCCATTGTTAGTCGGTAAGTTATATAAAATGTTAACAACAGCGCTTTGCATTTAAATAGTTCTCCATACCACTGGAACTAATTGTTCAGAGTTTATCCGAAGTTAAAACCCAAAACCTGCCAGCATGTCATCGACATCCCCCTGGTCAACCTTTGTCGAACTCTCGGTGGCATATTTTTCGCCCGCCTTCTCGTCGGGAAGATCGATGGAGAAGGTCTTTATCAGGTGGAGGAGTTGATTCTCTACCTCCCTCACAACGGGGATCACCTTCTTGATCGCCTGCCCTGTGAGATCCTGGAAGCTCTGGGCAACAAGAATCTCTGTGAAACACTCTGTCGTCGAGACAATATGGCCCTCGCATGATGCGATGAACTCTTCGGTAGAGTCCAGGAAAGCGTCGTCCCCATCACCCTTTTTGAATTTGTCATGACTCGTCCTGAATGCGGCACACTTCTTCTTCAACTCCGCCTCTGCAGAATGTCCTGCCTCAACCATCTCAATCGTACGGTTGGCAGATCTCTCTGTGGCTTCCACTATCTGCGCCAGTTGGTCTGTAGCCTCGGGGATTCCCTCTTGAACCATCTTTTTGACGCCCGGATCTATTGTGCTCTGAAAATCCTTCAATGACGTATGGAGATTTCTCGTCACCTTGCCAACCTCATTAAAGAGGCGTTTGTCGGCTATCACGTTAAGCCTATCAATAGACTGCTCTACGGCTGTCAGGTCTCCCTCCCCGAATCCCTCAAGAATCTTTTGCACCTCCTCAAGGGTCGCCCGCATATTCTCGACGCCCTCGCCCTCCATATCCTTTTTATCGATAAGAATCTGTCCCTTTTCAACTATCTCCTGCGTAAGATGTTCACCGCCAACGCCCCACTCTTTTTTTGTTACAAGGACGTTACCGTCATCGAGTTCTTCTTCAGAGACTACACTGTTATCCAGGGAGTTAATCTCATCAGAGGAGAGGAGTTTCATAGGGTCCAGGAGTGTGAGCAGCTTGTCATCTACCTTTACAATACCGGTTAGACACTCACCGCCCTCAATCATGCCGGACATGGGCTCAATCTCGGTCTCATTTATGGAGAAGACCTCTGATACAGTATCGACAAGGACGCCGAACCCACGTCCCCCCGTATGTACAACGAGGATCTTGCCGTCTTTGATACCACATCCGCCACCCTCATCAAATTTACTGGCGAGATCCATTATGGGAACAACCCGCCCCCTCAGATTGATTATCCCCTCAATGAATGCGGGTTGAGCCGGAAGGTTGGTAATCTCACCCTGGCGAACAATCTCCTGAATGGTCTGAAGCTCCATTGCGTACTCTGTTCCGTGGGAATGAAATGCAACCATCTGGGTAGCCCCGTTATCACTGCTCATATCAACCTCCTACCTTCTCTTTAATTTTCTCCAGTTTTTGCTGTAGTGTGGCTGCCGTGAAAGGCTTGACGATATAGTTGCTTACGCCAGCCTGGACGGCCTCTATGATGTTGGATTGCTGGGCCTCTGCGGTAACCATCAGGAAGGGCGTCGCCTTGAGGTCATCATCCGCTCTCACCGCCTTCAAGAGGTCAAGGCCCGTCATGTTCGGCATGTTCCAGTCAGAGACGATAAAGTCAAAGTTATTACTCTTGAGCTTTGCAAGGGCATTCACACCGTCATCAGCCTCCTCGAAGTATTGATACCCCAACTCCTTCAGGAGATTCTTCACAATCCTCCGCATCGTTGAAAAATCATCAACTACAAGGATCTTCATATTCTGGTCAAACATACTGTTACCCTCCCTTTCTGCTTATTAATAGTCAACACTCCAACTATATGGCCCATTATTTAGCGCTAACATTAGCCCTGTCTCTCTCGCTGGGTTGGAGGCACTAAGTAGGCTCATCTTGATACTCTTCTTTCACTTCTCTAAGGATTAAAGACCTTCACCACCACATATGAATTTCTACCTACTGCTGTATATCGGGATAGTTTGGAAATCCTTTAGGGAATGGCTTAAGAATAATATCCGGCGAATATAGAGGTATATACAACAAAGACCAAATATACGTTAAAGGTATTGAACACATCTGCGATATAGAAACAGTTGAGCTATTAATAGAGACAGGAATGCGCCACAAGAGTCGTCTTCGTGAGTTTAAGTCTACCATTATAACAGGAGTTATTTGATGAGCAGTGACGACGCAGACAGCAATGACGAAATCCTTGCAATCTTCATCGAAGAGGCCACGGAGCACCTGGAGGTCATTGAGCCGGCTCTCCTCAGTATAGAGGTGAGCGGGAGCAATAGCGACCCTGAGATAATCAATACCATCTTCCGGGCTGTCCACTCTGTCAAGGGGTCGGCAGGTTTCTTCGGATTGCAGAAGATTACCGAACTGGCTCATCGCATGGAGAACCTCATGGCAAAGGTGAGAGACGGCTCCATTGCGCCGACGCCAGATGTCGTCGGTCCTCTGCTGAGCGGTCTGGACAAGCTACAAATTATGATTGGAGACGTCTCCTCCAGTGAGGACGTTGAAATTGCCGGGGAGGTGGCGGGGATAGAGGCCGTCATGTCTGGAGTTGATTCGTCACTAACGGATAGTCCATCACCAGAGGCAGAGCAGAAGAGTAACGGAGCAGATGAGTGGCATGAGGGCTCATCAGGCGAGCCCCTGGAAGAGTTGTCTGGGATAGCTTGGGATGTGAATGAGTATCAAAGCATTAAGGATGAGGCGATTGCAAATGGTCATAACCTCTTTTCCATAACCTTCACACTCCCTACCGGAAGTGACAAAAAAAGTACGGCCCTCGCTGAGACTAAAACGTTCCTTGGCTCCATAGGCTCTATTGTGGCCGCAATGCCTGATGTGCGTGAGGATGTTGTGAGTGCCGAGTTATGCAGTGAAGACGAGGAGGTTAGATACACACTCCTCCTCTCTACAGTAATAGAGAAAGGAATACTCGTTGAGGCCCTCAATGTGCCGGATGAGAACATCATGGCTATCGACCTCAAAGGCGATAGTCAAACAGTTACGGCCAATGAGACCGTCAGTGGCGATGGCGCCATGATGGAGGAAAAGAAGACGATAAAACAGGAGAGTGGAGAAGCTTCAACTGCCACTATCGGCAGAGCCGTTACAAAAAAGAGAGCCGATAAAGGTGCGTCGTCAACGGAGTCGGTAAGAGTTAGAGTTGAACTGCTTGATAAGATCATGGCCCTTGCCGGCGAGCTTGTCCTCGGAAGGAATCAACTCCTTCGTCAGTACAGCGACAGAAAGAACAATGCCATACTCATAGCCCACTCTCAACGGGTCACAGAGCTTCAGGAGAGTGTCATGAAGACCCGTCTCCAGCCTGTTGGCGCCGTATTCAGCAAATTCAAACGTATTATAAGGGATATAGCAAAGACAGTTAACAAGGAGATTAATCTTGTCCTTGATGGCGAGGATGTAGAGTTGGACCGCTCTATCATAGAGGTATTGTCCGACCCCCTCACCCATATGATTCGTAACTCCGCCGATCACGCCATCGAGTCGCCCGACGAGAGAGAGCGGTGCGGAAAGGAGAGGGCCGGGACAATCTGCCTGCGAGCCTTCCATGAGGGGGGACAGGTCATCATTGAAGTTGAGGACGATGGGGCCGGTATCGACGCTGAAAAGATTAAAGAGAAGGCTCTCCAGAAAGAGATCATCTCTGAAGAGGATGCAAAGGGGATGAGCGCCAAGGAGCTTGTGAACCTCATATTCCACCCTGGCTTTTCTACCGTCTCCGAGGTGTCCCAACTCTCCGGACGTGGCGTAGGGATGGACGTCGTAAAGAAGAGTTTTGAAAAACTTGGCTCTACCATTGATTTGAGCACCACCGTTGGCGATGGAACCCTCTTCACCGTCAGACTCCCCCTGACCCTCGCCATCCTGCCATCGCTGGTAGTAACGGTCAATTCACATACATTCGCCATCCCACAGGTCGATATAACCGAGATCGTCCGCATAAAAGAGGGTGAGGCTGCCAGCAAGGTTGAGTTCATTGAAGGAGAAGCCGTCTACCGCCTCAGAGGGAAACTGCTCCCCGTCATCAAACTTGCCGACGTTCTCGACATTAAAGATCCAACATCCAGCAGCGCAAAGGCCGAAGGCTGTAAAGGGAATTGCCACAGCGGCGCATCACATCATGATGATAGTGAGGGCGTAAAGAGTAGCTCTCAGGCCATACAGCGTCTCATCGTTCTCCGTTACGGCACCAACCATCTTGGCCTCCTTGTAGACACCGTCCTCGACCCTGAGGAGATCGTTGTCAAGCCTATGCCCCACCTTGTGAAGATCTGCAAGACCTTTTCCGGCGCAACCATCATGGGCGACGGCCGTGTAGCGATGATACTTAATATTGGAGGGATCATAGACAAGGCCGGGTTCCGTTTCGACAGCATTGAGAAGAGGGCTCTTGAGTTTGAAGAGGAGGAGCGCAAGAGAGCCATGGAGGAGAGGCAGAACCTCCTTATATTCAAGAATCCAAACGAAGAGTATTTTGGACTCTCCCTCTCCATGATAAGCAGAATCGAGAAGATCAGCGCCGACCAGATCACGTCAGTGGCCGGAAAGAGGTTTGTACAGTTCAGAGACAAGAGTATTCAGCTCATAGCCGTAGAGGAGCACATAAAAGGCAACAGGCTCTGCAACCTTGAGGGCGATCTCTATATCGTTATTCCAAAAGCAATGAAGGACAAGGTCGGCATTGTCGCCCAGGAGATCGTGGATGTGATTGAAACGGTTCTATCCCTTGATAGTGACTCAATAGAGTCACCTACCGTTCTGGGCTCAACCATCATTAATGACAAGATGACGCTGGTCATTGATGTATACACCCTTCTCGACGCCGCCCTGCCCCACCGCGAGGGCACACCAAAGAGAGGGTCCCACGATGGCAACAAGGGCGGCAAGGTGCTACTGGTAGAGGACACACCCTTCTTTCGCAACCTTGAAGAGCGGTACCTTACCTCGGCAGGTTTCGACGTCACCACCGCATGTGACGGCAAAGAGGGGCTCGATATACTGAAGAAGAACAGGGGCGGTTTCGATATTGTTATATCCGACATTGAGATGCCTGTCATGAACGGCTACGAACTTGTAAAGGCTATCAAGGGTGACAAGGCCCTCTCTCATCTGCCTGTAATGGCCCTGACCGCCCTCAACAGCAATGAGAGCAGAAGGATCGGCAGTGAGGCTGGTTTTGACGCCTATGAGGCTAAAGTTGATAAAGAGCGGCTCATCGCAAAATCAGGTGAGCTCATGGATAAACGTAAAGGATATGAAGAGCTCAGAGGAGCTGTGGGCGCATAGCGAGCGGCAAGATTACGATGGAGTGTGAAGGGTGTCGTCTAAAAGGAGGAGAATATAATGTCTATTGATGTTCTGGAGAAGCTGAAGATCAGAACCAGGCTCTTTACAGGTTTTGGTATCATAATGATACTGATTGCAATCATCGGAGTCTACACGATCACCTCATCAAACAGCATAAAACACGAAATAGAAGATCTAAATGATAGCTCCATGAAGGCGGCTCTCGCCAGCATGACCATGAAGACGGCGGTCTATCAGACACAACAGTGGTTCACCGACATCAGCGCCACACGAGGACTGGACGGATTTGATGACGGGTTTGACGAGGCAGAAAAGTGGGCTGGAACGTTCAGAAGCAAAGTGGCCGTCCTGCGAACCATCTTTAAGGATAATGCAGAGATGGTGCGCAGACTCGATGATCTTGAAGCCAGCTACGGAGAGTATTATGGAGTAGGACGCAAGATGGCGGAGGCCTATATAGCAGGCGGGCCGTCAGCAGGAAACAAGGTGATGTCTGAGTTCGATGGGTACGCTGATAGAATCAACGGCCGTGTTTTGACTATTACGGCAGATACTCTCTCAGCCCTCGACACAAACGTTGCCATGCTTCACGACCATGCAGATCATTCGAAGAGTTTAAGCACAATACTACTCATAGTATCACTCGTTCTGTCAGTTATACTCTCCATACTCATAGCAGGCTCAATTACAACTCCTCTCAAGAGGACTATCTCCATGCTCAAGGATATCGCCGAGGGTCACGGAGATCTGAGAAAGCGGGTTGAGTCATCATCGAAGGACGAGGTAGGTGAGCTCGCCCACTATTTTAATCTCTTCGTGAAAAAGATAGAGACCATTATAGTAGAGATAAAGGAGAACGCCGGGAGTCTCACCGCTCAGTCTCGCTCTATATTTAATGCGTTGTCACAGATGGAAGTTGTATCAACATCCATATCATCTCAGGCTGATTCGGCCGCCCTTGCCTCAGGCGATGTTTCCATAAATGTCTCCACCATTGCAGGCGCAACCGATGTTGCCTCATCTACGGTGACCAATGTCTCCACAGCAGCGGCGGAGATGAGCCAGAACATGGCACAGGTCGCCGATACAACAAAGGACGTCCTTGCCAATGCGAATGCTGTCGCTGCCGCCATAGAAGAGATGTCGTCCACGGTGAGTGAGATAACGAAGAATACAAACCATGCGGCAAATATCAGTCATGAAGCGTCACAAAAGGCAGGGGACGCCGAGCATCTCATGAAAAACCTGAGCGGCAGCGCCGACACTGTAGGAAAGGTGGTTGAGGTAATTAACGATATCGCCGACAGGACAAACCTCCTGGCCCTGAACGCCACCATAGAAGCGGCGAGCGCAGGTGAAGCGGGCAAGGGTTTTGCAGTCGTTGCAAATGAGGTAAAGGAGTTGGCCAAGCAGACAACGGAGGCGACCAAAGAGGTGGTCAAGCAGATTGAGGAGATGCAGGGCAACACTGAAAGGGCCGTCCATGCCATTGATGAGATTGCGCTGACAATAACGGAGATTAACAATATCAACACCTCCATAGCGGCTACCGTTGAGGAGCAGGACGCAACTACCAATGAGGTGGCCCAAACAACGATACACACCGTTGAGGCTATGGAGAGTGTCGCCAGTAATGTAGAGGATGCAGCCCAGGGGGCTGAGGAGGTGGCTCGTAATGCCGCCGAACTCTCTGCGGGGGTGAGCGCAATATCAACAAATGTAACAGAGGCGGCTCAACGGGCAAGCGGGGTGTCGGAGAATATCCAGAGTCTGAACGGGGCAACCGACACAACCCTTACGGTTGTTCAAGATGTGCATAAAAGTGTTGTTGAACTATCAGCGGTCACGGAAAACCTCAACCACCTGGTCAGTCAGTTTATCATTGACGAAGATGGGAATGGAGGTGGAAAGCAATCAACTGACGGGAAGGTGAAACCCTTTATAACCTGGCAGAGTAGTTACAGTGTCGGTGTAGACCAGTTTGACGCCCAGCACAAGCGGCTCATCAATCTCATCAACGAACTTAACGAGGCTATGGCCCTGGGCTCTGGAAAGGAGAGAGTTGCCAGCATCCTTGACGGTCTCGTTGACTATACAAGCAAGCACTTTAGCAGTGAAGAGGCCATGATGAAGAAGTGCGGTTATGGTGGGTATGGAGAGCAGTGTTCTGAACATGGAAAGCTCCTCGACCAGGTAGCCGCCTTTAAGAGCGACTTTGACCAGGGCAAGGCGGTAGTCAATCTCAAGCTTATGGGTTTTCTCAAGGACTGGCTCGTAAAACACATCCTGCAGAGCGATATGAAGTATAAGGATTTTTTTGCCGACAAGAAGTACGCAAAGGTTGTTTAGTGTCCACATTGGGGAGACATAAGGAAGGTCTGTAATTTTAGATGTTACATAAAACGGTAAGGAATTGTATAAAGAGTTCAACCTAATAGTAGGAGCGGAGGTCGAGAGATGAAGACGAAGTCATTGAAATTCAAGGTTACGTTTCTGCTGGGGCTATTTGCCACCTTTATGCTGGTCACAGCAGGTTTCACCTTTTATGTCATAAGCGCTCAGTCGTCAGATGCAAGGGTTATCGACATTGCAGGCCGGCAGAGGATGCTGACTCAGAAGATGACAAAGGAGAGCCTTCAGCTCGCCGCTATAGTGGATAACGAGGACGCAAGGACCGTGGCTATAACAAATCTTGTAACTACAGTCGCCCTCTACGACAGGAGCCTTAATGCCCTCAAGGATGGCGGAACAACACTTGGCACAAACGGCAAGGATACGACCCTTCCCATAAGTGAGGGTGAAGCAAGGATTCAACTGGAGAAGGTCGCCGGACTGTGGAATGCTTTCAAGCTTCATATCGGTGCCATTACAGACACCTCGCTGGAGCCAACCTCACCTGAGTTCAAGAGTTCCCTTGAGGCTATCAGAAGCGGCAATATCCCTCTTCTCAAGGCGTCCAACAAGGCGGTAGGCCTTCTCAAGGAGGCCTCCGAGAAAAAGACTGCCCTCTTGAAGGGTGTACAGTTAGCGGCCATCCTTACAACCATCCTCCTCGTAGCGCTCTCACTCTACATGGCTAACAAGATGCTCTTTAACCCGATAAAGAATTTTCTCGCCATGCTCAAGGATATATCCGAGGGTGAAGGGGATCTGACGAAACGTATAGCGGTAACATCGGAGGATGAGATTGGCGAACTGGCAGGACACTTCAACGCCTTCATTGGAAAGCTTCAGGGGATGATCGGTGAAATCAAGGAGAGCGCCAGTTCGCTGGAGAGTCACTCCAGAGATCTCTATACGTCATCGTCTCAGATGGAGATCGACTCGAGTTCCATGTCAACCATGGCGGGATCGGTTGCCACCACCTCCGGGGAGGTGTCGAGCAATGTCGCAACCGTAGCCAATGCCGCAGAAGTTGCATCCGATACCGTAAATAACGTCTCCACCGCTGCAGGGGAAATGAGTCAGAATATGACTCGGGTGGCGTCAACAACAAGAGATGTATTGGCCAACGCCAATGCAGTTGCCGCCGCCATAGAGGAGATGTCATCCACGGTGAGCGAGATTACAAAAAATACCACCCAGGCCGCCACTATCAGTAAAAACGCTGCCACTAAGGCAGGCGAGGCGGAGACGCTCATGACCAACCTCAGCGGCAGCGCCGAGACGGTAGGGAAGGTGGTTGAGGTAATCAACGACATAGCCGACAGAACCAACCTTCTGGCTCTTAACGCCACCATTGAGGCGGCAAGCGCCGGTGAGGCCGGCAAGGGCTTTGCCGTCGTAGCTAACGAAGTAAAGGAGCTGGCCAAGCAGACCGCTGAGGCTACCGACGAAGTTGTCAAACAGATTGAGGAGATGCAGGACAACACAAATGCGGCAGTCCATGCCATCGCGGAAATCGGCGCCACCATTACGGAGATCAATAACATCAACACCTCTATTGCGGCCACCGTTGAGGAGCAGGACGCCACCACCAATGAGGTTGCCCAGACAACAGTCCATACCGTCGAGGCCATGGAAGAGGTCTCCAGAAACGTCGAGGAGGCCGCCCAGGGGGCCGGAGGGGTTGCAAGGAACGCCGCCGAACTCTCAACCGGTGTTACCGACATTACGAATAATATCAGAGAGGCCTCAGAACGGGTCAACGAGGCGTCGGAAAATATTCAGATGGTCAACGACGCCGGAAGCAGCGCCCTTGCAAGCGTAAAAGAGGTCAATCAGAGTGTTGACAGCCTGACACAGGTAACAGAGGGTCTCAACCATCTTGTCAACCAGTTTATCATTGATGAAGGAGGGATAGACGACGGTTCGCCCTCCATGTCAAATGTAAGGGTAAAACCCCTGATCCCGTGGAACGATCGTCTCTCAGTTCATGTTAATGATATGGACGCAGAACATAAGCGGTTGATCGGTTACATTAACGATATCAACGAAGCCATTGTGCTTAAGAAGGAGAAGAGAGACGTCATTGCCCTTATAGACGCCCTGGCGGAGTGGACGGCAAAACACTTCAGCCACGAAGAGGAGCTTATGATAAGCAATGATTATCAGGGGTATGACGAGCAAAAGGGCCTTCATATAAAACTTATCGCCCAGGTGGAAAAGATCCAGAACGACTTGAAAAGTGGCGCTGATGTCGATCCTGGCGAGATTCTCTCTTTCCTCAAGGGGTGGCTTACCAAGCACATACTCCGTGTTGATATGAGGTACAAACCGTTCTTTAACAAGCGAGGCGTTATCTAAATGGAGTATGCAAACTTTTATCTGGCCGGCGCCATGGTTGGAATATTAATCCTTGCAGAGAGAGCAATCAGCCGCCTCTTCACCCCCAGGGAAGCCACCTTGCGGAGGTTGCCGTAGATGAAGGTGATGGATTGGGCGGTAGTGGTGGCGTCACCGTCACGGAGTATCAGGGCTGCTCTCGCCAATATACTGGACGTTCGCCTTGGCATAAGAAGCATTACAGAGACGATGTCAGCCGCAGAGACCTTAACATTAATAGATTGGGACAGACACGATATAATACTATACGACACTGAAATGGATGATCTATCACTAACACATTTTATCTCTAAAAGTTGCGTCGCAAAGAGCGGGTCGAATGCATTAATTCTGTTGACCTCACCCGGCGGAGCGCCCACAGACTCCTCCAGACACGGATACACCCCTGTCAGACGCCTTCCAAAGCCCTTCTCCGCTGAAGCGCTCATTTCACTCTTTCAGGACATTTATGATCCCCTGGAGTACCGAAGAACAGTGCGAGTCCATCCTCCAGATGGTGTGAGGGTGGAGATTAAGAGTGGCAACGATATTCTCACTGGGAAGATCAACGATATCAGTCTTGGCGGCCTCTCCTGTTCAACAGCGGTTATAGCCGGACTGAATATCTACTCAACAGCAACGCTCACGATAGCATGGGATGATGTAGAGCCAGGCTCTAAAACGACGGGGAGATCGACCGTGGAGGGTGAAGCCATACGCTTCGAGGCGATGGAGCAACACGGGAATGAGGAAAAGCAGTGCATTGTCGCCTTTAGGTTCATTAAGCGCCGTGGAGATGACACGGCTTTTCTGACGGAAAAGATCAGTAGTCTCATAGACGCAACCAGCAGGGAGATTGGATGATCTGCCGCACTGGAGAGTATTCGGAATGCAATGCAGGTAGATAGGGTTAAGGCTGATACTGTTAGCCTTTAAGCCTTCACTCTTCGGCCTGAACGCCTAACTTTAGGAGAGAACAATGCAATATGCAACCTTTTATGTCGATGACAGCATGTACGGCATCCCCATACTCACTGTAAGAGAGATCAGTCGCTTCTTCACCATCACGCCGGTTCAGGGAGCTGATGAGCGTGTCGAGGGGCTCCTGAATCTTCGCGGACAGATCGTTACCGTCCTCAATCTGGGGA
>JBHHTR010000027.1:0-16337 GCA_046753505.1 Thermodesulfobacteriota bacterium | reverse complement strand
AGGATCAGATCGCCCTCTTGTGTTGAAGCAAGGATAATTCTTGTTAAAAGCTCCACGGGTTTTTGTGTAGGGTGCTTCCCAAATGTTTTTTCGATGCGTTTTGGTGTAGTCATTTCCCACACGTTACGCATCTGTTTACCACCGTTTATTTCTTTCATCAGCTTGTAATTAAAGCAGTGCTTACTCTTCTTGTTCTTTGCAGCCCATAGCACTGTTTCGGTAGAGTGGGTGAAATATCTGCACGAAAGGTTAGGCGGCGCGTTACGTTTGTACCAGACGATATCGTTAAGAATCTTATAACCGAGCTCCTGCATAGCAAAACCGACTGTATGTATTATATGCGTCGTGCCCGACACCCATATGGTTCCGTTGGGCTTCAGGACACGCTGGCAAGCCTTCAACCATTCGAGTACAAATGCATGGTTTTCCTGCACCCCCTTGGATTTGTCCCACTTCCCCTTATTGACGGAAACCATCTTTCCAGCGTGACAGGTAATACCTCCGTTAGAGAGAAAGTAGGGAGGATCGGCAAAGATCATGTCAACGCTCTCTTCCCGTGCCTGGTTCAGAATCTCAATACAATCCCCCTGAAGAAGCCTGACCGAGTGCTCATGATTATCGTAGTAGAGAGAAAAGGGCTTATCCTTGCCATAGGTAGCCGTTTTCTCAGAGATGTAGAACTCCATCTGCTCTTCAGAAGTAACATATTCCCGGTTCTTCTTTTTCACACCCCTCCCTTTCTTCTCAGTCACTTTCTTTTCCTTTTTCGCCATCCTACTCCAGCCCCTCCTTTATTGCCGCTGCAAGGAGGGGGAACATGATCTCGTGGTGGCCGGTGAGGGTATACCCCTTGCCGCCCCCCCTTGTCGGTCTCCTTACCACGTTTGTCAACGGGCGATAGTGCTGAATGAAGTCCATGTTTACCGTTGTAAACTTCTTTACCTCATGCCCCTTGTTCCTCACAACCGTCAGGGCCTTGAGAAAGACCTCCGGCAGAAGGACGGCGGAGCCGATGTTGAGGTAGACGCCGCCCTCCAGTGTCGCCACAACACCGGCAAAGAGCCTGAAGTCGGTGTGGCTCCCCTCGCCGGTCGCCTTCCCGTTCATCTGTGGGTGAATGTGGAGTATGTCGGTTCCGATCGCCACATGGACGGTCGCCGGTATCTCCAAGCGGGCGGCTGCGGCGAGGATGCTCAGTTTCCTGTGAGGGTAGCGCGACTTCGCTATCATCTCACCCACGGAGCGCCCGATGCCCCACCCCTTCTTCTCACCGAGGGAGATGGCCCTGTTGAGGAGTTTTCCAGTCTCCTCGGCCATTCCGAAGGCGCCGCTCCCCAGCTCTGCCTCCACATCCTCCGAGGTCTGTCCGGCATAGGCCACCTCAAAGTCGTGGACGATCCCGGCGCCGTTCATGGCAACGGAGTTGACAACCCCCCTTTCCATGAGGTCGATAATGAGGGGGCCGAGACCGACCTTTATCACATGGGCGCCGATGCCGATGGCTACCGTCTTATCGGCGCGATGTGCCTCTACGACGGCGTTGGCGACGGCCTTTATATCATCCGCCGCCAGGATAGCCGGAAGCGAATCAAGAAACCCGGCAAATGAGGCACCACGATCCAGGGGGGAGGCAAAGTCCTCCGTCCTGACCTTGCTCTTCCTCTCCTTTATGGAGTAGGTGTGAAGACCTTTCAGGGAGATGGGTTTTATCGGCTTTTTCACTACTGTCCTGCCTGTTGAAACAACAGGTGGTCCACCAGCTCGCAGAGGATATGACAGGCGGTGATGTGGACCTCCTGTATCCTCGCGGTTGTGTCGGACTCAACGTTGAGGAGGATGTCGCTCTTCTTGGCCATCTTGCCGCCGTCCTTTCCAGTCAGGCCGATAACCTTTATGCCGCTCTTTGCGGCTACCTGTAGCGCCTTGACCACATTGGGTGAGTTGCCGCTCGTCGAGATGGCGAGGAGGACGTCGCCGGACCTGCCAAGGGCCTTGACCTGCTTGGAAAATATCTGGTCAAAGTTGTAGTCGTTGCCGATACTGGTCAGGACAGAGGTGTCGGTGGTGAGGGCGATGGCGGGCAAGGGCGGACGCTCTATGACGAAGCGGTTGACGAACTCGGCGGCAATATGCTGGGCGTCTGCCGCGCTTCCGCCGTTGCCGATGATGAGGAGCTTACCGCCCGTGGTAAAGGCGTCTGCAATGGTCTCCGCCGCACTGACCAGAAGGGCGGTGTTTTTCTTGAAGAAGACCTCCTTGACCTTGAGGGACTCCCTGCACGATGTTGTGACGATATTTTTCATATATGACAATGAGGGGCAGACGATGACACTCTACTGTCGATCATTACTCTGTACGGGGAATGATAGTATACACTCAGTAAAATAGTGTCAAGGGGAAAGAGGGGGAACAGGAGGACGGACGGACAAAAATCTGTTTTATTTTCACCCTCTCTATGGTACTAATCAGAGGCGTAAAATCTATCGTGACTCTGCAAAAAAGTGCAATCAAGGAAAGGGGTTTTGAATATTTCGCCATGATAATAGATTACAAATCGACGCTTAACCTACCTAAGACCGAGTTTCAGATGAAGGCGAACCTTGCCAGAAGGGAGCCTGAGATCCTGAAGGAGTGGGAGGCACAGGAGCTCTACCAACAGATTACGGAGGCTGGCAGGACGCGGGAGCGTTACACCCTCCACGACGGGCCGCCCTACGCCAACGGACATATCCACATCGGACACGCCCTGAATAAGATACTGAAGGACATCATAGTCAAGAGCCGCTTCATGGAGGGGTATGGAACCGACTATGTGCCGGGGTGGGACTGTCACGGCCTGCCCATTGAGATACAGGTCGAGAAGGGGCTTAAGGGAGAGAAGGGCGACCATTCAAAGCTGGAGATCAGGAAGCGGTGCCGGGAGTATGCCGCGAGTTTTGTTGCAATCCAGCGGGATGAGTTCAAGAGGCTGGGGGTTTTAGGGGAGTGGGAAAACCCATACCTGACGATGAACTACGGTTATCAGGCGGCCATTCTGAGGGAGTTCGCCGGGTGCGTCGGGAAGGGGCTTGTCTACAAGAGCAAGAAGCCGGTCCACTGGTGCGCCTCGTGCAGGACCGCCCTCGCCGAGGCGGAGGTGGAACACAGCGACAAAAAGTCACCAGCTGTATTTGTAAAATTTACCGTCGCCGATTCTCACGGCCTCTTTGCCGCCGACGCTGACGGAGATGTCTCCTTTGTCATCTGGACAACTACCCCTTGGACCCTTCCGGCGAATATGGCCGTTGCCCTCCATCCCACACTTGTCTACCGTCTGGTGAAGACGCCCGTGGGCAACCTGATTCTCAACCAGGAGCTTATCCCCTCCTGTATGGAAAAGTTCGGCTTCAGTGAGGGGGAGTATGAGACTCTCCCCGGTGAGTGGAGCGGGAGCGACCTCGACAAGGGTATACTCTGCAATCACCCCTGGATGGAGCGTCAGGTTAAAGTGGTCATGGGTGACTTCGTTACGAATGAGGCTGGAACCGGCTGCGTCCACATTGCCCCCGGACACGGTCAGGACGACTATCAGCTCGGTCTGGAATACGACCTCCCCATCGTTGCGCCCGTTGACAACCACGGCAAGTTCACCGACGAGGTGAAGGAGTTTGAGGGGATATTCGTCTTTAAGGCCAACGACGGGATCATCGACCTCCTCGACAAGAGGGGCGCACTCATTGCCAGAGAGGAGATGGAGCACTCCTACCCTCACTGCTGGCGCTGCAAGCGGGCCGTCATCTTCAGGGCCACTGAGCAGTGGTTCATCTCCATGGAGAGGGGCGACCTGCAACGGCGGGCGCTGGATGAGATAGACAAGGTAAAGTGGATACCGTCGTGGGGGCAGGAACGGATAGTCAACATGGTGGAGAACAGACCCGACTGGTGTATCTCGCGGCAGCGAGCGTGGGGGGCTCCAATTGTGGCCTTCGCCTGCGCCTCCTGCGGCGAAATCCTCCTCGACCAGGCAATTATCGAGAGGGTAGCCGACGAGGTTGAGCAGGAAGGGGCCGACATCTGGTTTGAGCGGAGTATCGGCGAACTGCTGCCTGACGGCACAACCTGTAAGAGGTGTGGCAAGTCGAAGTTTGCAAAGGAGGAGGATATCCTCGACGTCTGGTTTGACTCTGGCTCCAGCTTTGCCGCCGTCCTCGAAAAGTCTGACAACCTCTCATTCCCGGCCGATCTCTACCTCGAGGGGAGCGATCAGCATCGGGGCTGGTTCCAGTCATCCCTTCTCGTCTCGGTGGGGACACGGGGACGGGCGCCATTCAGGGCGGTCCTCACCCACGGCTTTGTCGTCGATGCAAAGGGTAAGAAGATGAGCAAGTCCATGGGGAACGTAATCGCCCCCCAGAAGGTTATCGACAGGTACGGCGCCGAGGTGCTCCGCCTCTGGGTGGCGTCAGAGGATTACCGCGATGATATCAGGATATCGGAGGAGATACTCAAGAGGCTCTCCGAGGGGTACCGTCGGATACGGAATACCTGCCGCTATATCCTCGGCAATCTCGACGGATTCGATCCCAGGGTCGATATGGTCGACCACAAAGATCTCATGGAACTCGACCGTCTGATCCTCCACCGCCTTACGCGACTGACGGAGAAGGTTACAAAGGGTTACCGGGAGTTTGAGTTCCACCTCGTCTATCACTCGGTTCACCACTTCTGCGCCGTTGACTTAAGCTCCTTCTACCTCGATACCGTAAAGGACCGACTCTACTGCTCGGGGGCTACCTCCCGTGAGAGACGGGCGGCGCAGACGGCGATCTACCGAATACTCGACCATCTGGTGAGGTTCCTGGCGCCCATACTTCCCTTTACGATGGATGATGTGTGGGGGTTCCTTCCGAAGGCGGAGGAGGATGGGCCATCCAGCGTCCACCTTGCGTCGCTACCCAAAGCACACACAGAGTGGATCGACGATAAACTCGATGAGCGGTGGGAACAACTGCTCAGGGTGAAGGTGGAGATAGCGAAGGCGCTGGAGGCGGCACGGCGCGACAAGGTTATTGGCCACCCTCTCGATGCGCGAGTTACCGTCACTCCTCCACAGGATATGGCGGCAATGGTGGCAGCAGCGGCAACTAATCTCAAGGCTATCCTCATCGTCTCCCAGCTTACTGTTGCCACTACCGGGCCGTCACAGGATGAAGGGAGAGAGTCTTTTGAGAGCGACGAAATCCCCGGGTTAAAGGTGGCGGTAGAGAAGGCGCTGGGAGAGAAGTGTGAACGGTGCTGGAACTACTCGGAACGTGTCGGCGTCAACAGCGACCACCCTACCCTCTGTGAGCGATGCTGGAATATCCTGGGCTGAGCGCTGCATGAGTGACGCGACAGAGAGCGGCTACGGGTATGGGACCCTGATTATCGTCACCGTAATTATTATCCTTCTCGATCAGATAACCAAGACGTTGATTACAGGCCTCCTCTCCCTCCATCAGAGCGTCGAGGTCATCGGCGGTCTCTTTAACATCATCTATATCAGAAACCCCGGCGCGGCATTCGGCATCCTGGGGGATTGGGGCACGATGCGAACACTCCTTCTCATCGTCGTCTCTATTGCAGCGCTGGTCGTTATTGTCTACCTCTACAGCAAGAGTGAAGATCGGTTCAGCGCCATCGCCCTCTCTCTAGTTGCAGGCGGAGCGGCTGGGAATCTCATCGACAGGGTTCGCTTTGGCGAGGTAATCGACTTTCTCGATTTTTCATTGGCGGGATATCACTGGCCCGCCTTCAATGTGGCAGACTCGGCCATAACGGTGGGGGTTGTTGTAATGATTGCTCACGCCGTTTTAAAAAGGGAGGGGAGTAATCCTTGAGGGTTTCGTAAAAGTCGTGTGATGGCTAAGAAAAATTTCGATATGCCAAGGAGTAGTGGTTTTTCAGGTGTGAAGGCGTACATGCGGCATGTCGAGTGTATGAAAAATTGCTCGGCCCAGCAGATCGGACTTTTTACGACGTAATCAATCCTTGATGCCGAGCTTGTGGAGTTCTCTCTTCACAAACTGTCTCAGCACCTCCTGACTTGAGGGGGGAAGACCGCTGAACTGGATACCAGCTCCGCCGAAGAGGTTGGTCTCACCAGAGAGGTAGGTACACCACTTCACGATACCACTTGCGGTGATGATGCTGTCATAACCGGGGAGAGAAAACTTGAGGCTTATTACGGTATCGACGGGCAGCTCCTGTTTCGCATGGAGGAATAGACCCGTTGAACTGAGGTTGAGAAGATAGCCGGTATAGGAGGTTCCATCTGCTGAAAAATCGACGGGAATTGAGATGGGCACCCTCGATTCTCCCCTGGTAATCTTCTCCGGAAAGAGAAGGCGGTTGACCCTGTGCATTACCTGTTCGGGACTGAACGCTTTGGTCATGAGCCCGGCCGCACCGAGTGTCCTCAGACGGTCAAGAACATGGCTCGGTTCGTAGGCGCCGGTCACGGCCAGCACCGGAAACTTGCTGGCAAGTCCGTTGTCGTTAATCCATGCCAGTACAGCAAAACCATCAACCTCGGGCATCTGAAGGTCAAGGAGCACAAGGTCAATGTCGTCACTACCCTTCTTTAGCTCCTCAATAACCCCTCTACCGTCATCAACAAACTTCGTCTTGTGACCCGCCTCGGTCAGGATATCGCTTAACTTTACCCTGAAAAACTCACTGTCGTCCGCTACAAGGATGCATTTGGAATCTTTCGTAATCATCGCCGCTCATTATACCCTTATGGGTTTAAAGGTCAACTGAAATTATCGGCGGCAAGGTCCTGTTTCTCCAACAGGTACACGGTGATAGGCGTGCCATATCATGGCGTCCCGTGTCAAAAGTATCTTGCATAACAACCTGAGTTGTGCTACTTAGATCAATGATATGCAGCACGGTTTTAATGAAAATGTGACCCATAACGGTCTCACTTACCACGTTCAGACCGAGGATGGCGGCGGCAGAAACCCTGTGGTTACCACAACCCTCTTTAAGGATGGCGCGGTGATAACAACCAGGCGGGCCAGCTACGCAGAGAAGGTGGACCAGGAGGGGCTTGCAGGGCAGGTCATGGAGATGATGAGAATGCAACACACCAGGGTCGTAGGTGAACTCCAGGATGGACGGTACGACCCATCCCCTCCTAACCAGCCATAACCGGAACTGGACGGCGCCATGAGTTCCACTCCCGAAAGAGAAGACCGTCACCCCCTCCCTCACCTCACCGCATCAAAATTTATTTTAAAAGGAGCACACAATGAAAACAGTCATGACACTTATCCTAACCATCCTCCTTCTGACAAACGGTGGATCTGCCCTTGCCGGAGGGGTTCTCTTTGACACGTCACATACGGTCGTTTTTCAGCCTCAATCGGAGGAGTCTCTAGGCCTCAAGAGTTTTCTCTCCCTCTTTGAGAAGAGTGGCCGCAAGGTGAGCATAGGCGATGCGGCTCTTACAGAAAAGAGGCTTGCATCAATCGACACGCTTATTCTACCCGGCCCGATGCGGCCCTTTGAAAAGGATGAGATCGATCTCATCGACTCCTTTGTGAGGGGTGGAGGGAGCCTGATTGTGCTCCTCCACATCTCCTCACCGGTGGCGCGCCTCACAGAAAAGTTCGGCATTATCGTATCGAGCATGGTCATCTCGGAGCATGAGAACCTCATCAAGGAGCAGAGCCAGGACTTTTTTGTGAAGGATATAAAGGCCCATCCAGTGACGAAGGGGGTTCATTCGATAGCCCTCCTGGGAACGTGGGGCCTTCTTGCGGAGGATGGTGCGACGATCATCGCCTCGACGACGGAGCGTGCCTGGGGCGACAGTAACAGGAACAGGGTTTTCGATGAGGGAGAGCCGATGGTGAAGGTTGGCGTCGTTGCCGTTGCCGAACCGGGGAAGGGCAGGGTTGTGGTCATTGCCGATGACGCGCCGCTGGCCAACGCCTTTCTTGATATGGGTGATAACCTCACCCTCGCCGGAAATATCGTTGAGTGGGTGAAGTAGTGACGAGATACACCACCCTTATTGTTGCGGGCCAACGCGCCTTGGAGATCGCAGGATGAGCATAACGGCCATACGGGGTTTCAACGATATCATGCCCGACGTATCGGGACTATGGCAGCGTATCGATGGAGCGGCGAGGCAGACATTCAGGAGCTACGGCTTCTCCGAGATCAGAATACCTGTGGTAGAAAGGACCGAGCTCTTCGCCCGTGGGATAGGAGAGGGCACCGACATTGTCGAGAAGGAGATGTACACCTTCAAGGATCGACGGGGCGATTCGCTTACCCTCCGTCCAGAGGGAACGGCCTCAGTCGTCCGGGCCTACATCGAGCACAAGCTCTACACACGGGCCACCTCAAAACTCTACTACATGGGACCCATGTTCCGTTATGAGCGGCCCCAGAAGGGGAGGTATCGCCAGTTTTATCAGATCGGGGCGGAGGTCCTCGGCGAGGCCAGCCCACTCCTCGACGCCGAGGTGATCGAGATGCTCATGCTCCTCTTCAAGAGGCTGGAGCTGAAGGGAACGGTCCTCAACATAAATTCACTGGGATGCGGCGAGTGCCGCCCCGGCTACAAGAGTAGTTTAATGGAGTTCCTGGAGAGTCGGCGGAAGGCGCTCTGCGAGAACTGTCAGAGGAGGATCGACGCCAATCCACTACGGGCCCTCGACTGCAAGAGCGCCCACTGCATCGAGGCAACAGATGACGGCCCCTCTATCGTGGATCATATATGCGACGAATGCCAGCTCCACTTTGAAGCTGTCATGAGCTATCTTAACCAATCGGGCATAGAGCCGGTAGTGAACCCCAGGATGGTGAGGGGCCTCGACTACTACTCGAAGACAACCTTTGAAATAACCGGCGAGGGACTCGGCGCTCAGAATACCGTTGCCGCAGGGGGGAGGTACGATGGACTAGTGAAGGAGCTTGGCGGTCCGGCGACACCGTGTTTCGGCTTTGCCATCGGCGTGGAGCGCCTCGCCCTCCTGCTGAACGATCACTACTACGCAAAGGAGCCCCTCATCTTCGTTGCCATACTTGGCGGAGGCGAGATTGCCGAGAGGGGGAGAGGGATAGTTCGCACTCTCCGTGAGAGCGGCTTTGCCGTTGAGAGGGATTACGGCGGCGGCGGATTGAAGGGCCAGATGAAGAGGGCACACAAGGTTGGCGCCTCCTCTGTGATTATTGTGGGGGAGGACGAGGTTGCCAGAGGGGTTGTTGCCGTGAAGGATATGGTGAGTGGAGAGCAGCGCGACGTATCCCTGAGCGAGTTTGAAGGTACCATCGGAGAAACGTTCAAGGAGTGCATCACAACAGGGATTCCACCTCACGGGGAGGGAAGATAGGCGATGTGGGGCGGCGGTTTCCTCTCCTTTATGCCTTGGGCAGTGGGGCTCTTTTTTCTCATAGCCGCAGGAGCGCTCATCATACTCTGGGTTGCCCTCCCCTTCTCCCTCTTCGGCATAAAGGGACTCCTCAGGGAGTTGATTGATGAACAGAAGAGGAACAGCGCCCTCCTGATGGAGCTAAAGAGGGAGTTGACAAAGGGTGGCGAGAGTGGAATGCCGCGAGAAAAACCTCAATGGCCGCCGACAGAGCCAAAGCTTTAGCGGAGTGCCGGAGAGGAGAGATGAAGATAAGGGTATATTACGAGGACACCGACTGCGGCGGCGTTGTCTACTACGCAAACTACCTCCACTATATCGAGCGTGCCAGAACAGAGTATTTGCGTGAGAGGGGGGTCGATCTTGTTACCCTCATGGAGGGAGGGATAATCTTTGTGGTAAGGTCGGTTCAGGTAGGTTACAAATCGTCAGCACGGTACAACGACCTCCTCACTATCGAGACTAAACTTACACTGGGCAGGGCCTCTCTCCATTTCAGCCACGCCATCAAACGGGGAGAGACAACCATCGTTAATGCCCTCTGTGAACTGGCCTGTGTCGGAGAGAGCGGGAGGCCGATCAGGATGCCGGAGGATGTGAAAAAGTCACTGACTGACCAGATGAGTGGGGGTATGGTACCTCATGGGAGAGAATGAAGATAAAATCAGCCCTTTTCTTGAAGAGTGGAACCGATATCTCCCACTGTCCGCCAGACAACCTGCCGGAGGTCATGCTCATCGGCAGGAGTAATGTCGGAAAATCGTCGCTCATTAATACCCTCCTCAACAGGAGGGGCTTCGCCAAGACAAGCTCTACGCCTGGAAAGACACAAACCATGAACTTTTACGAGATAAACGGCAACTTCCGTTTTGTCGATCTCCCCGGATACGGTTTCGCAAAGGTGCCGAAGAGTGTGCGAAATGAGTGGCAACAGATGGTTGAGCGCTATGTTGCGGAGCGGCAGGGCCTGAAGGGCGCCCTTGTGGTACTCGACGCCAGGAGGGAGCCTGGCGAGACCGAAGAGCTTATCTATCCGTGGCTGGAGGATGCGGAGATTCCAGCGCTGACGGTGGTAACCAAGGTCGATAAATTCTCTAAGAACAAGCTTGTCACACAGGTGAGAGCAATCCAGAGTAGACTACCCATAGACAACCTTATCACCTTTTCAGCAGTTACCAGAGCAGGGCGGACAGAGCTGTGGCGAAAGGTTGGAGAACTCATAAGGTGAGATTCCTCTTGACAAATCTGTGCAAGGAGCCTCATTATTGTCTCGTAAAAAGGGCTCTTGCATCTGCCCCACGGCTTTTGCCACTCTTTGCGCTCCTTGTTGCCGCCGGTTGCGCCTCTCCAAGCCTCAAAAGTGAGGCCCTTGTCGATCTGGAGAGGCAGGTGGTAGAGCTACGGAGGAGCCAGGCCGATAGCAAGGCCCACCGTGAGGAGATGAACAACAAGCTCCTCCTTCTCCAGGAGCGAGTGATAGAGGACAGGCGGGTCGTTGATAAGCTGAGACATAGTACCTTTTCCCTAACGCCCCCTGAGGAACTTCGGGTAATTAAGCTCTCCGAGGCTGATGGACAGCAGGTGGTGAAAGAGGTACAAGGGCACACGAAGGAAAAGGGGGGTACGGAGAGGGTCAAGGAGAAGAGCAGTAAGGGTAGCGGCAATGAGCCAGCACAGAGTGTAAAAAAGAGTGCGCCTCCAAAGCCAACCGTCCCTATCTCTTACGAACCGGAGGATTTCTACCGTCGAGGCCAGGACCTCTTCTGGTCGGGAAAAATGAAGGAGGCGGTGAACCTCTTTAAACGATTTACCGAAGAGTATCCAAAACACCATCTGGCAGATAACGCGCTCTACTGGACTGGAGAGGCCTACTATTCGCAGGAGAAGTACCGGAAGGCCCTCGATCAATTTATGGAACTCATAGAAGAATATCCGAAGGGCAACAAGGCGCCTGACGCGCTACTGAAGGTTGCCTACTCCTACATGGAGCTTGACAGGAACAACGATGCAGAGAAGGCGCTCATGAGTGTAATTGAGACCTACCCAGGGAGTGAATCGGCAATCAAGGCAAGACAAACCATAACGGAACTCTTTACAGACAGGAGAGGAGAGCAATGATACAGAGATACGTGGTATGTCTATCATTAGTTGCAGCGCTGCTTGCGCCCGGAATTCTCCTGGCCCAGAATGGCACGGTGCGGGTCAAGGAGGGTGAAAAGATATACACCATAATAAAGGGCGATACCCTCTGGGACATATCCGAGCGGTTTCTGGAGGACCCCTTCAAGTGGCCCGTCTTATGGAAGCACAACACATACATTCGCAACCCTCACCTCATCTACCCCGGCGATACGGTAAAAATTACGCCTCAGGGGATTGAGGTCATAGCCAGGAAGGGACGGGGATTTGACTACCTCCCTGAGGGGCTGAAGGTTACAAAGCTGGAGGCCCCTGTTGAAAAAGTTTCACCGCCTCCGGTTGTCGTGGAGCAACCGCCATCGGTGACTGTCCGGGTCCCTGTCGGCGGTGGCGCAGGTTTTGTCTCGAAGGAAGAGTTTAATGCCAGCGGCGTTATTCTCAAACCCAAGGAGCAGGCTATCCTCCTCGGCCAGGGTGACGTCGTCTTCGCCTCCTTTGCTGGTGGGACAGAGACAGCCGTTGGAGATCGCCTTTCAATCTATACTACCGGCGAGAAGGTCAGACACCCCGTGAGCGGGCGGAAGGTTGGTTACATCACAGAGATGCTTGGGATTGGTGAGGTTACATCAGCGGGCAAGCCGGTAGAGGTGAGGATAGAGACCGCCTACAGAGAGATAGAGAAGGGCGCTAAACTGAAACCACTGGAACCCTTCGCAGGGGAGACGGTTGTGAAGGAGCCCGGTGTATCCGTTGACGGTGTGGTGCTGGCAACAGTCGAGGGCAAGGGTGGTGTGGCCGAGAAGGATATGATATACATCGACAGGGGCGCGGGAGAGGGACTGAAAGTGGGCGACATCATGTACCTCTATCGGGAGCGGGGGAAGATCAAGGATCCGATGGCCGGTGGCAATGTAGCGCTCCCCCCTGTGAGGCTGGGCAAGATCATCCTCGTAAATGTAAAGGAGACAACCTCATCCGCCTTTATTGTAAAGAGCTTGAAGGCGGCGGAGAGAGGCGATGTCGTAAGTACCGAAGAGAGGTAGCCGCTGAGAAGGGTGCCATGAAGGTGTCGATGGCATAGTTAAGGTGTATCTATGACAGGGAGATAAGACCTTGACCCGGACCATTCATTCAGTATATGGTTTGGGTCATTTTTTTATGGAGCCTGACAACCTGAAATGGTGGCTCGCCCTCAGAATGGTGAAGGGCGTCGGGAGGGGAACCTTCAGGGCGCTCCTCAACCACTTCGGCGAGCCAAGGCGGCTCTTTGAATCGAAGAGGGATGTGAATGTCGATGGAGTGCCCCCTCAAGTCATCTCCGCCGTCAGAAGGTTCCACGAGTGGGAGAGGGTAGAGGATGAGTTAACCCTTCTGGAGAGTGAGGGGGTAAGGGTGGTCACGGTGGCTGATATCGAATACCCTGCTCTTCTCAGGGCGACATACGATCCGCGCCCCCTTTTTTCTATACCAAGGGGGATCTAAGCCTCCTCTCATCACAGTCGGTCGCCGTAGTAGGGACGCGCTATCCGACCCATTACGGCAGGAGAATGTCGGAGACGTTGGGACGGGACCTCGCCCTTGCCGGTGTTACGGTGGTAAGCGGCATGGCCAGGGGATGTGATACGGCGGCTCATCGGGGAGCGCTTTCGGCAAAGGGGAAGGCGGTAGCGGTTCTCGGCACGGGAGTTAACATTGTATATCCGAGAGAGAACAGACGCCTCTACGAAGAGATCGGGGCAAAGGGGCTCGTCGTTTCGGAGTTTTCCATGAATACCCCGCCCCACCATGCAAACTTTCCCCAGAGGAACAGGATTATCAGCGGCCTCTCGCTGGGGGTGGTGGTTGTTGAAGCGCCTCTGAGGAGCGGCGCACTCATCACGGCAAGCTGCGCCCTCGATTGCGGGAGGGAGGTCTTTGCACTTCCCGGCGAGGTAACCTCGATGAAGAGTAGAGGGACAAACCGCCTCATCAGGGACGGCGCCACGGTGGTGGAGAGTTTTCGTGATATCGTCGAAACCCTCTCTCTTGGGGATGTAGTTAATGGCGCGGCTACGGTAGAGGGGAAGACTGACAGGGCAGACCATCCGCCCGAGGTAAAGCCGAGGCCGGAGTTGGCAGGAGAGGAAGAGGTGATTGTCCGTCTCTGGCCGATGAAGAGCCCCTCTCAATAGATGAGATCATTCAGAAAACGGAGCTTCCGGCTCAACGGATTATGGCTCTCCTGCTGGAGATGGAGTTGAAGGGTATTGTCACACAATACCCTGGAAAAAGTTTTGCAAGGAGGATTTAAGAAGGTTATGGCAAAATCACTGGTAATCGTAGAGTCGCCGGCAAAGGCGAAAACAATAAACAAGTTTCTCGGCAAGAATTTTATCGTGACCTCATCGGTGGGTCATATAAAGGACCTGCCCAAGAGCAAGCTCGGCGTCGATATAGAAAACGACTTCACCCCCGAATACGTCACCATCAAGGGGAAGGGGAAGACCCTCACCGAGATAAGGAAGGCGGCAAAGAGCGCCGACAAAATATACCTCGCACCTGACCCCGACAGAGAGGGTGAGGCGATTGCCTGGCACCTTGCCAATGAGATAAGGAGCAAGAATGACAACATCTACCGAGTTCTCTTCAATGAGATAACAAAGGGGGCCATCCTCGACGCCATCAAAAACCCGGTCAAGCTGGACAAGGATAGGTTTGAGGCCCAGCAGGCGCGGCGTATCCTCGACCGTCTTGTCGGCTATCAGATCAGTCCCCTCCTCTGGCAGAAGGTAAGGCGGGGGTTGAGCGCCGGTCGTGTTCAATCGGTCGCCATGCGCCTCGTCTGCGAGAGAGAGGCGGCGATAAAGGCATTTGTTCCAGAAGAGTACTGGAGCCTGACGGCAGAGTTGAAGAGTGAGAGCGCCGAGAAAAATATACTGGCCAAACTGACAAAGCGGGACGGGAAGAAAGTCAAGATCGAGAATAAGGAGCAGTCGGATCAGGTACTTGCCGACCTCAAAGGGGCACCCTACAGTGTAAGCAGCGTTGTCAAGAAGGAGAAGAAGAGGAATCCCCTCCCCCCATTCATCACAAGTAAACTCCAGCAGGACGCGGCGAGAAGGCTCGGTTTCACAGCAAAGAAGACGATGGTCATCGCCCAGCACCTCTATGAGGGGATTGAGCTAGGGAAGAAGGGGGCCGTCGGTCTCATCACCTACATGAGGACCGACTCGACAAGGGTAGCTACACAGGCGATAGATAGCGCCAGGGAGTTTATCGGCACAGAGTACGGCGACCAATATCTCCCGGCCAAGCCTAACCACTACAAGGCAAAGAAGGGGGCCCAGGGCGGTCACGAGGCGATAAGGCCAACCTACATGGACAATCCCCCCTCCGAGGTAAAGAGCTATCTCGACAGAGACCACCTGAGGCTCTACACCCTCATCTGGCAGCGATTTGTCGCCTCCCAGATGAACCCGGCCATCTTTGACCAGACAACCGTCCAGATAGAGGCAAAGGCCCCGGACCAGACCACCGCCTACACCTTTCAGGCCAACGGCTCGGTCATCAAGTTTGACGGCTTCACGAGGGCCTACGGCGACAGTGAAGAGGAGAAGAGTGGCGATGGCAATGAAAAGGGGAGCGCCATCCTCCCGCCACTCGTCAAGGGTGAGCTATTGGCCCTCATCGCCCTCGACCCGAAGCAGCACTTCACACTGCCGCCGCCGCGCTTTACCGAGGCGTCTCTCGTGAAGGAGCTGGAGGAGAACGGCATTGGACGGCCATCGACATACGCCGCAATCATCGCAACCATTCAGGACAGGGAGTATGCGAAGAAGGAGAAGAACCAGTTTTTCCCCACCGAACTCGGCCTCCTCGTCACGGAACTCCTCGTAAAGAGCTTCCCCCAGGTGCTGGAGGTGAAGTTTACCGCTCATATGGAGGAGGAACTCGACAAGATAGAGGAGGGGGGCCAATCGTGGGTCAAGCTTATAAGTGAATTCTATACCCCCTTTAAGGAACTTCTCGACAAGGCGGGCGTCGAGATGAAGGATGTCAAACGGGAGGAGAAGCCAACCGACCTGAAGTGTGAGAAGTGCGGCAACGTCATGGTCATCAAGTGGGGCCGGAGGGGGCAGTTCCTGGCATGCAGCGGCTACCCCGAATGCAAGAACACAACCGACTTCAAGCAGAAGGAGGACGGCACGGTCGTCCCTGTCGAGGCCGAGGAGACCGGAGAGAGCTGTCCCACGTGCAGCAAACCGATGATCATAAAGAGCGGCCGTTTCGGACGTTTCCTCGCCTGCTCCGACTATCCCGATTGCAAAACCTCAAAGCCGGTATCAACGGGCGTGAAGTGCCCCACTGACGGATGCTCCGGCGATCTCGTCGAACGGCGCTCCAAGCGGGGAAAGATATTCTACAGCTGCTCCGGCTACCCCGACTGCAAGTACGCCGTCTGGGAAAAGCCCATCGCCGAACCGTGCCCCGATTGCGGATCAAAGATTCTCGTCGAGAAGAGAGAGAAGGGCGGCGACGTCTTCAAGGGGTGTCCCAACAAGGAGTGCGGCTACAAGAAGGAGGTAGCGTAGGGGCAGACCGTTATTTCACCCACTTACAATTACCCCGGCCATGCCCGGCCAATGAATTATCGCGTCTCTTCATGGAGTTCACCATCCACACTCTTCCGGCTACGCGCAACTTCCGTCCACTTGATTGTGTCACTTGATTGTTGACACACACTACCCCCTGTAGTATATAACCTAAATCCTGCAAGCGAGCTCGCTCAGATTGCATAAATAGAGAGAAAAA